>JBBTFS010000088.1:0-30818 GCA_038060705.1 Gemmatimonadota bacterium | reverse complement strand
CTCTCCTCTCTCCTCTCTCCTCTCTCCTCTCTCCTCTCTCCTCTCTCTTAGACCGTCATCTCGCCGTAGGCATCCACCGGCGGGCAAGCGCACACGAGATTCCGGTCGCCGAACGCGCTTTCCACCCGGCCGACCGCTGGCCAGAACTTGTGCTCACGCACCCACTGCATCGGGAACGCCGCCTGCTCGCGCCCGTAGGCGTGCGGCCATGCGTCGCCCACCACGCGACGCACTGGATGCGGCGCGTTCTTGAGCACGTTGTCCTTCTTGTCCGCCTTGCCTGACTCGATCTCGCGGATCTCCTCGCGAATCTGAATCAGCGCGTCGCAAAACCGATCGAGCTCGGCCTTGGGCTCGCTCTCCGTTGGCTCGATCATCAGCGTGCCAGCCACCGGGAACGACACCGTCGGCGCGTGGAATCCATAGTCCATGAGCCGCT
Source organism: Gemmatimonadota bacterium (assembly GCA_038060705.1). GTDB lineage: Bacteria > Gemmatimonadota > Gemmatimonadetes > Gemmatimonadales > Gemmatimonadaceae > DASPMP01. Next base: position 30,379 of record JBBTFS010000088.1, on the reverse strand, counting down.
TGGCGATGTCTTCCACTTCGACACCGGCCGAGGTCTTGAACTCGCGCGGATCCACGATGCACTCGTGCGCCACGGTACCGTTGGTGCCCTTGTACAGCACCGGGTAGAACGGCTCCAGCCGCTTGGCGATGTAGTTGGCATTCAGGATCGCCATCTTCGTCGCTTGGGTGAGGCCTTCGCCGCCCATCATGTCGATGTACATCATCGAAATTGGCAGGATGCTGGCGCTGCCCCACGGCGCGGCCGACACGGCGCCGGTGCTGCCCGGCAGCTTCGTCACGACGTGACCCGGCAAGAACGGAGCCAGATGTTTCGCGACGCCAATGGGGCCCATGCCCGGTCCACCGCCACCGTGCGGAATGCAGAACGTCTTGTGCAGGTTCAGGTGGCAGACGTCCGCGCCGATGTCGCCCGGACGCGACAACCCCACCATCGCGTTCATGTTGGCGCCGTCGAGATACACCTGGCCGCCGTTGTCGTGCACGACCTTGCAGATGTCGACGATGGCTTCCTCGAACACGCCGTGAGTTGACGGATACGTCACCATCAGCGCGCCGAGGTTCTTGGCGTGCTCTTTGGCCTTGGCCTTGAGATCCTCGAAATCAATATTCCCCGTGCTGTCTGTTTTGACCACAATGACGCGCATACCCGCCATCACGGCGCTCGCCGGGTTCGTGCCGTGCGCCGATTGCGGAATCATGCAGATGTCGCGGTGCAACTCCTTCCGCGACTCATGGTAAGCGCGAATCACCAGCAGGCCCGCGTACTCGCCTTGCGAGCCGGCGTTCGGCTGGAGTGACACCGCCGCAAAGCCGGTGATCTCTTCCAACGCCTGCTCCAGGTTGTGGAACATCTCCGTGTAGCCCTTGAGCTGCTCCACCGGCGCGAAGGGATGCGGCTTGGCGAACTCGGGCCACGTGATCGGGAACATCTCGGCCGTGGCGTTCAGCTTCATCGTGCACGAGCCGAGGGCGATCATCGAGTGCGTCAGTGACAGGTCGCGCGACTCCAGCTTGCGCGTGTACCGCAGCATCTCGCTCTCGGAGCGGTGCGAGTTGAACACCGCGTGCGTCAGGAACTTGCTGGTGCGCGCGAAGCGTTCGTCATACCGGTCGTCGAGGTCCATAAGAAGCGCTTGCACCTTCGGTGCCGCGCGCTTTTCGCCGGCCAGCACGCTCAGCACGTCCGCGAGGTCCGCCTCGGTCGTGGTTTCGTCCAGCGCGACACACACGGCATCGTCGCTCACCTGGCGCAAGTTGATCTTCCTGGCGCGTGCGCGTCCCACGATGGACGCCGCCAGCCCCTGCCCGACTTCGACCCGCACGGTGTCGAAGAACACTTCGTGTCGCACCGTGCAGCCGAGTTCCAAGGCGCCTTTGGCCAGGGCTTCGGCCAGGCGATGCACCCGGCGCGCGATGGCCGTGAGGCCCTCCGGGCCGTGCCATACCGCGTACATGCCGGCAATGACGGCCAGGAGCACCTGCGCGGTGCACACGTTGCTCGTCGCCTTCTCGCGGCGGATGTGCTGCTCGCGCGTCTGGAGCGCCATGCGCAGCGCCGCGCGCCCATCCGCGTCACGCGACACCCCGATGATGCGTCCCGGCAGCGACCGCTTGAACTCGTCCTTGGTGGCCAGGAACGCCGCGTGCGGCCCGCCAAATCCCATCGGCACGCCAAAGCGCTGTGAGTTGCCGACGACGACGTCGGCGCCCCACTCACCCGGCGGCGTGAGCACGATCAGGGACAGCAGGTCCGCCGCGACCGTCACCAGCGCCCCTTCCTTGTGTGCGCGCCCGCAGAACTCGCGGTAATCCACCACCGCGCCGTCGGTCGTCGGATACTGGATCAACGCGCCGAACACCGTCGCGTCGAACTTGAATGTCCTGTAGTCACCGACCACGACGTCGGCTCCACGCGCCTTGGCGCGCGTCTTTACCACGTCGATGGTCTGGGGGTGGCACTCGTTGGACACGAAGTACCGCGTGCGTTCGTCGCCCTTCACGGCCTGGGACATGTGCATCGCCTCCGCGGCCGCGGTGCCCTCGTCCAGCAGCGACGCGTTGGAGATCTCCATCCCGGTCAAGTCCATCACCATCGTCTGGTAATTGAGCAGCGCCTCGAGCCGGCCCTGCGCGATCTCCGCCTGATACGGCGTGTACGCCGTGTACCAGCCGGGGTTCTCCAGGATGTTCCGTTGGATCACCGGCGGCGTGAAGCAGTCGCTGTACCCCATGCCCAGGTAAGAGCGATACACCTCGTTGCGCGAGGCGATGTGCTTGAGGTTGGCAAGCGCCTGGTTCTCGCTCCAGCCCTCGTGGATGGCCAGCGGCGTACCGAAGCGGATGCGCTCGGGCACCGTGGCGTCGATCAGGGCGTCGAGGCTCTTGTAGCCGAGGAGGTCCAGCATGGCCTTCGTGTCTTCGGGACGAGGGCCGATGTGTCGCGGAATGAAACTGTCAGCGCCGTAGGAAGCGCTTGGAGAAGTCGTGGTCATGGTGTGAAAGTTATGTATGCGAGCGATGCGCTGGAAATTTCTGCTGTCCGCGCCGGACGATGGTCCGGGGAATATGGCGCTCGACGAAGCCTTGATGGCGCGCGCCGCACGCATGGGCGAGGCGGTGCTCCGCGTCTATGCGTGGTCGGGACCGACGCTGTCGCTCGGCCGCAACCAGCGCGCCCGCGGCGAATACGATCTGGACATCGCCCGCGAGCTCGGCGTAGGGATTGTCCGGCGCCCCACCGGCGGTCGCGCGCTGCTGCACGATCACGAAGTCACGTACAGCGTCACGCTGCCAGCGACGGATGCCGACGACGCGGACGCGGCATACACCTTCATCAACGACGTCCTGCTGGGCGCCTTGGCGGCTTTGGGCGTTCCGGCGCATCGCGCAACCGAAACGCGGTCGATTCCGCCGGGTCTGCGCCCGTGCTTCGACGCGCCGTCGGAGCACGAGATCGTACTGGGCACGCGCAAGCTGGTGGGCAGCGCTCAGTGGCGACGCGGCGGCGCGCTGCTGCAGCACGGCTCCATTCTCGTGCGCGACGACCAGGGGCTCATCGCGCGGCTGATGCAATCGCCCATCACCGCGCCAGCGGCAGCGACGCTGACCGAGGCGCTGGGCCGCGAGCCGTCGCTGCAGGAAGTGGCGCAACCGCTGCGTGCATCGCTCGCCCGTCACGTGGCGGGCGCCGTGGACGTTCTCGAGGACGCGCAGGTCGCTGGTGACGCGGCGATTCTGCGATCGGCGTACGCGGACGATACTTGGACGTGGCGGCGATAGTCGCTTGACGACCCTCGGCGCGCTGGTATCGTACCTCCGGCGCCTCCCGACTCACCTTCGACACCGCTTCGCCGATGAACGTCAGGCTTGTTGGTTCCTGTCTGCTGGCTGCGCTCACCGCGTGTGGCGACACCGCCTCCAGCGGCGCCACTGGCGGCACGGTGATCATGGCCGCGCCGTCCGCGTGGACACCGGGTCCGCCGCCGCTCGTCGCCGACCAGCTCGGGCGTGTCGTGAGCGACCAGCTGTACGATCGCCTGGCCGAAATCGGCCCGGGCCTGAACACCATCGGCGACGCCGGATTCCAGCCGCGACTGGCCGAACGGTGGTCGTGGTCGACCGACTCGCTCGCCGTGACGTTCTCCATCAACCCGCGCGCCCGCTGGCACGACGGCCGGCCGGTGCGCGCCAGCGATGTTCGTTTCACGTTCGCGCTGTACAAGGATCCGAAGATCGGCTCGGGCGCCACGGCCCTGCTGACGAACATTGACTCGGTGACGGTCAAGGACTCGCTCAACGCCGTGGCGTGGTTTCACCGCCGCACACCCGAACAGTTCTACGAGCTCGTGTACCAGACCCAGATCATGCCGGAGCACATCTGGGCCAGCGTGTCACGCGACCAGCTCGCCAATTCCGAGGCGGCGCGAGCGCCGATCGGATCGGGGCGGTTCCGCTTCGCGCGATTCGAACCCGGCGTGCGCCTTGAGCTCATCGCCGACACGGCCAATTACCGCGGCCGCGCCAGGCTCGATCGCGTCATGTGGACTCTGGTGCCGGACGCCAACACAGCGGTGACGCAGCTGCTCACCGGCCAGGCCGACATGCTGGAGTTCCTGCCTCCAGACGTGGTCTCGCGCGTGGACAGCACGCCGACCCTTCGTACGCTGAAGTTCGACGGCATCCTGTTCGCGTACCTGGGGTTCAACGTGAACGACCCCAGGCGCCTCACGAGCCCGCATCCCGTGCTCGGAGACCGTCAGGTTCGACGGGCTTTGTCCATGGCGTTGGACCGCGCCGCGATGCTCAGCAACGTCTACGGCGCGCTTGGCACACTTGGCGTCGGACCGTACCCGACGGGTTTGGGGGATACGGCCGTGAAGCTGCTTCCGTTTGATCGCGCCCGTGCCGGCGCCCTGCTCGATTCCGCCGGTTGGACGATGACCTCCTCCGGAGTGCGCGCCAAGGCCGGCAAACCGCTCGCGTTCTCGGTGCTGGTCCCCGCGTCGAGCCGGCCACGCATGCGGTATGCAGTTCTCATCCAGGAGCAGCTCAAGGGCATTGGCGCCAACGTCACGCTCGAGACCATGGAATTCGGCGCATTCCTGGAGCGTCAGGGCACCTGGAAGTTCGACGCCGCCGTGATGGCTACGGGCTATGACCCCTCGCTGTCCACGGTGAAGCAGGTGTGGTCCAGCGCGGGCATCGGCCCGGGCGGACAGAATTTCACGCGCTACTCGAACCGCACGTTCGACGCGATGCTCGACAGTGCGCTCATGGTTTGGGACCCCGGCCAATCGCGCGCGATCGCGAGGCGGGCGTATCAGGCCCTGGTGGACGATGCACCGGCGGTCTGGCTCTACGACGTGCTGACGATCGCCGGCATGCACAAGCGCATTCATCCTTCCGGCCTGCGCGTGGACGGGTGGTGGGCCAACCTCCCGGATTGGTGGATCGCTCCAGACGAGCGGCTGGAACGGGATCGCGTGGGGCTGCGACCGGCTTCGCCGTAGCGGTGGGGCGCTTCGTCGCCGCCCGCGTCGGGCACGCGATCGTCGTCTCGTTCCTCGTGGCGACGATCGCGTTTTTCTTGATCCACCTCGCGCCCGGCGATCCGTTCTCGCTGGACAGTCCGCGCGTCACCGCGGAGATCCGGGCTGTCTGGCGCGAACAATTCGGATACGACCGTCCGCTGGCGGAGCAGTACTGGCGTTACCTGGGCAGCGTGGCCACGGGCCAACTGGGGTATTCGCATTCGCTGCACGTTCCCGTGCGCGACGCGCTCGCCGCGACGCTACCGCGCACGCTGGGACTCATGGGCTGCGCGCTGGCACTCAGTTTCGCGCTCGGCATTTGGCTCGGCGTGTTCGAGGCGCGCCATGCGGGAACGGTGAAGGCGCGACTCGCGAACGCCGCGTCGCTCGTCATCAACTCGCTGCCGGACTTCTGGCTGGCGTTGATGGTGCTGCTCGCGTTCGCCTATTGGATGCCGCTGTTCCCCGCTGGCGGCATGGTGGACGCGTTCATGCACGACTACATGTCGCCCGCGCGGGCGATGCTGGACCGCCTCCAGCATCTGGCGTTGCCACTCCTGGCGCTCACACTGGTGGCTACGGCAGTGATCGCCCGGTTCCAGCGCGCCGCGCTCCTCGATGCGCTCCCATCGGACTTCGTCCGTACCGCGCGCGCCAAGGGCGTCACGGACAGTAGCGTGGTGCGACGGCACGCCCTGCGGAATGCGTTGTTGCCAATGATCACGTTGGCGGGCCTGGCTTTTCCCGCGCTGATGGGCGGGGCCGTCTTCGTCGAGCGGATCTTCGCGTGGCCCGGCATGGGCCTGCTGATGACGAACGCCGTTGGCGCACGCGACTATCCCCTCGTGCTGGCCTCGGTGCTGGTCGGATCGTTTCTGGTCGTCCTCGGAAACGCGCTGGCTGACATCGGCTATGCGCTGGCCGACCCGCGGATCCGTGTTCGCTGACGCACTTCGCGCCGTGCGCTCCGGCTTGCGCCGTCTCGACCCAGCGTCGCGGATCGCGCTCGCAGTGCTCGTCACCCTGTACATCGCGGCGCTGCTGGCGCCCGTCATCGCGCCGTACTCGCAGTCGCAGCAGCTCGACATCGTCGCCATGAAGAACCAGGCGCCGTCGCTGGCGCATCCGTTCGGGACGGACCGCTTCAGTCGCGACCTGCTGACACGCGTGTTGTTTGGCGCCCGCGTTTCGTTGTCAGTCGCCACGCTGGCCGTGCTCATGTCGGCGGTCGTCGGCATGCTGTGGGGTCTCACCGCGGCGGCGTTCGGCGGCGTCGTGGACTCGGTGCTGATGCGACTCCTCGATGCGTTCCTGGCGATCCCCCGAGTGCTGTTGCTTGTGGCGATCCTGGCGTTGTGGAGCCCGGTGCCGCTGGGCGCGCTCATCGTGCTGCTCGGACTCACGGGCTGGTTCGACGTGTCGCGCTTGGTGCGTGCGGAGGCGCTGACGCTGCGCGAGCGGGACTTCGTGGTGGCGGCACGCGCACAGGGCGCTGGCGTCAGGCGCATCATGCTGCGCCATCTGGCACCCAACGTGCTCGGTCCGGTAGTCGTGGCCACGACACTGGGCGTGGGCCAGATCATCGTGCTCGAAGCCGGGCTGTCGTTCATCGGCATCGGCGCGCGGGAACCGGCGGCCAGCTGGGGCACGCTTTTCTCGGACGGCACCGAGGCGTTCGCCGGCACGTGGTGGGCTGCGCTCTTCCCCGGCATCGCGATCGTCACCACCGTGCTGTGCTTCAATATCCTGGGTGACGCCTTGCGGCGGCTCCTCGACCGTCGGCACCTTCACAACCCATGACCGCGCCGCTGCTCGCCATCGAGAATCTGCGCACCTGGTTCCACACAGACGTCGGCATCGCGCGCGCCGTGGACGGCGTGTCGCTGCACGTGAACGCCGGCGAGACCGTGGGGCTGGTCGGTGAATCCGGCTGCGGCAAGTCAGTGACCGCGCTCTCCATCCTTCGGCTCATCGCGCGGCCGGGCCGCATCGAGTCCGGCAGTCGCATCCTGTTCGAGGGCCGCGACCTGTTGCAGCTCTCCAACGAAGACATGCGCCGCGTGCGGGGCAATCGCATTGCGATGGTCTTTCAGGAGCCGATGACGGCACTCAATCCGGTCTTCACCGTCGGCGATCAGATCGCGGAGGTGGCGCGGATTCACGACCGCGACTCGCGCGCGGCGGCGTGGAAGCGCGCCGTGGAGATGCTGGAGCTCGTGGGCATCGCCGACCCTGACCAACGCGCCAGCGACTACCCACATCAGTTGTCCGGTGGCATGCGGCAACGCGTGGTGATCGCGATGGCGTTGATGATGCGTCCATCGCTCGTCATCGCCGACGAGCCCACCACGGCGCTCGACGTCACCATTCAGGCCCAGATCCTGGACTTGCTGCGCGACCTCCAGAAGAAGTTCGGGATGTCACTGCTGTTGATCACGCACGACATGGGCGTCGTGGCCGAGACCGCCTCGCGCGTCATCGTGATGTACGCGGGCGAGGTGGTGGAAGAGGCGCCCGTGCAACGGCTCTTCGCCGCACCGCAACATCCGTATACAGAAGGATTACTTGCAGCCATGCCGCGCCTGGGCTCGGTGAGCGACCGGCTCGTCACGATCCCCGGCACCGTGCCCGCGGCCACCGCATGGCCCGCCGGTTGTCGTTTCCAGGACCGATGCGCCTACGCGTGGGAACGCGCGTCCGGGCATCCCGAGCTGAGTGAGGTCGTGCCGGGCCATCGCGCCCGCTGTCACCTGGTCACTGAGCCGCATCGGCGTTCACAACGGCACGTGCCACTCGCGGCGGTATCGCACCCATGAGCCGAGAGCCGCAAGCCGAGAGCCGACAGCCGTTGCTGTCCGTCCACAACCTGACCAAGCACTTCACCCGCAAGACGGGACTGTTCGGCGGAACCACCGAAACCGTGCGCGCGGTGGACGGTGTGTCGTTCGACGTGAATCCCGGTGAGACGCTGGGGCTCGTGGGCGAAAGCGGCTGCGGCAAGACCACCACCGGTCGTGCCATCCTCCGGCTGGTGGAACCGACGTCGGGCGACGTCACGTTCGACGGACATAACGTGCGCAAGCTGGACGGCGCGCCGCTGCGCAAGCTGCGGCGCAAAATGCAGATCGTGTTCCAGGACCCGTATTCGTCGCTCAACCCCCGCATGACCATCGGCGACATCGTGCGCGAGGGACTCACGATCCACCGCATCGCCGAGGGCGCCGAAGCGGACAAGCGCGTCCGCCAGTTGTTGGAAGAGGTGGGCCTGCGCGCCGAGTACATGACGCAGTATCCGCACGAATTCTCGGGCGGCCAGCGCCAGCGTGTCGGCATCGCGCGCGCGCTGTCCGTGGAACCGACCTTCATCGTGTGCGACGAGCCGGTCTCCGCGCTCGACGTGTCCGTGCAGGCGCAGGTGGTCAATCTGCTGCAGGACCTGCAGCGCGACCGCGGGCTGGCCTACCTGTTCATCGCGCACGACCTCTCGGTGGTGGAACACATCGCCGACCGTGTGGCAGTGATGTATCTGGGACGCATCGTGGAGAGCGCGCCGGCCGCGGAGTTGTACCGCGAGCCGCTGATGCCCTACACCCAGGCGCTGCTCTCCGCCGTGCCGGTGCCGGACCCGACGATCAAGCGCGAGCGCATCGTGCTGCCCGGCGACGCCCCGTCGCCGGTACGGCCTCCGTCCGGATGCGTCTTCCATCCGCGGTGCACGCATCCGCGCAAGGACGCCGCTTGCGCCGCCATCGTTCCCCCACTCGAAGAAAAGAGCCCGGGGCACCTGGTGGCGTGCATCAAGCAGCCGCCGACGTCCGTGACGCTCGAGCGCCAACAGGCCAGTGGTGCCACGCTTGCACCGGACCGATACGTTCCGCGCGCCGCGATCTTCACCAGCCGCTCTTCCTAACCCACGATTCCCGAGGCGATGATGGCCAACGAGACCAAGCCGCTCGAGTACTACACGGGCGATACGAAGTTCTTCGGGCATCCGCGCGGCCTGTCCACGCTCTTCTTCACCGAGATGTGGGAGCGGTTCTCGTTCTACGGACTGCGCCCGCTCCTCGTCCTCTTCATGAGCGCGGCGCTCATGGACGGCGGCTTCGGATTCGAGCGGACCCAGGCGTCGGCGATCGTGGGCATCTATGCGGCCAGCGTCTACCTGTTCTCGCTCCCGGGCGGATGGATCGCGGATCGCTGGCTGGGCCTGCGCCGCGCGGTGTTCTATGGCGCAATCCTCATCGCGCTCGGCCATTTGTGCATCGGCATCGCGTCGTTCGCGCACGCCAGACTCCCGTTCTTCCTGGGCCTGATCCTCATCGTGCTCGGCACCGGCCTGCTCAAGCCGAATATCTCCGCCACCGTCGGCGAGCTGTACACCGACCGGGGCGCCAGGCGTGACGCCGGATTCTCGATCTTCTACATGGGCATCAACACCGGCGCATTTGTCGGCCAGCTGGTGACCGGCACACTCGGTGAGAAGATCGGCTGGCACTGGGGCTTTGGGGCCGCGGGCGTCGGCATGCTCATCGGCGTGCTGTACTTCCGATTCCGCTCGCCAATGACCCTCGGCCCCATTGGCCTTGAGCCCGCGCGCGATCCGGATCCATCACGGCAGGCATCGCAGGAGCGCACGGTGAAGGTCGTCATCGGCGCATTCCTCGCGGTGCTGCTCTCGATGATCGTGATGGCGGCAACCGGCATGGTGACCCTGGACCCGCGATCCATCGGCGAAAAGATGACCGTCGTCCTGGTGGGCGTGGGCGTGCTGTACTTCGCCTGGATCTTCATCGCCGGGGGCCTGACGCGCGACGAAATGAAACGCATGGGTGTGATCGTCCTGCTCTTCATATTCTCCGCGATCTTCTGGGGCGCGTTCGAGCAGGCGCCCACGTCGCTGAACCTGTTCGCCAACGATTTCACCGATCGGACGATTGCTGACTTTGAGATGCCGGCGACGTGGTTCCAGTCCATCAACTCGCTGTTCATCATCCTTCTCGCGCCCGTGTTCGCGATCCTTTGGGTGTGGCTTGCGCGGCGCGGCATGGACTTCTCAAGTCCCACCAAATTTGCGCTTGGCTTGGGATTCACCGCGTTCGGATTCCTGCTGATGCTCTGGGCGGCGAACGCCGTGGTGGCGAGCGGTGGGGCGCTGAAGGTATCGCCATGGTGGCTGGTGGGCAGCTACTTCTTCCAGTCGGTGGGCGAATTGTGCATCAGCCCGGTGGGTCTGTCGTCGATGACCAAACTCGCGCCGCGCAAATTCGTCGGCCAGATGATGGGGGTGTGGTTCCTCGCCACCTCGGTGGGCAACCTCGTCGCCGGCCTCATCGGCGGCCACGTCGATCCCAGCAAGTTGGAGGAGACCCCGATGGTCTTTGGTGGGACAACCATCGCGCTGGTTGGAGCGACGGTCGTGCTGGCGCTGCTCATAGTGCCAAGTCGCAGGCTCATGGGAGAGGACAAGACTGCTTGACTGCAGACCCAAGTGTGCCGGTCAGTCTTACGGCCAGTTGTATATGGATGCAGGCACCGCGCGCGCGCGCGCGGCATCGACATCCGGCGGCTCGCGCCAGAAGAACGACGTGATGTCGCGGCGCGACAGGCGCACTTCCCACCTGCTCCCGCCCGGCTCCGGGTTGAGCGGCACGGCGCCCTCAAGTCGCCACATCTTGGTCGACCGCGCCGGCACGGCCAGCCGAAGGCTCGCGCCGAGCGATGCGCGTACCGCCGTCGTCACGCCGTAGGGTACGTCGCCTGCCCACAGCTTTCCCGCGTCGACAAAAATCGACGTACCGAAATCGCCGAAGTCGAACGGTGTGCCGATGTAGAGCTGCTCGTCCAGGCGGGAGATCAATCGGCGGCCACCAACGGTCACGGCATCCCGGAACCCGCGCAGCCCCGCATCGGGCAAGCCCAATGAGAGCGCGTGCGGCACGAGCACGCGTGACGTCCCGCTCCATTCCACGGTGAAGACGCTGGTGCGCTCGTTCGTCGGCCGCGAGTGGCGCGTCAGTCGCCCGCTGCCCACCAGACCGTCCCACAGCTTGGTGCCCCGCTCACGTCGCCCCTCGCCCTGAAGTTGCAGCTGATACGTGAGGCGCGGCGTGCCGATGCCGATGTACAGGTCGGACGCAACAAACAGGTCGCTGGAGTTGGCGCCGAACGCGCGAATACTCCGCCCCACGAGCGTCCCTACCTGGAGGCCGATCGGCACGTCCTGCGTCCCGCGCAGAGCGTCGAATGCGCGCACGCGCATGAATCGCAGCCCGCGCAACCCGATCAGTGCGTTGACGCGGGACGCGCGCGTCTCCTGAAAGCGCATCGCGAACAGCGCCGCGGTGTCGCGCCGGAATCCGCCGGCGGAAATCAGTTCCGCGCCCGTGTCCGGATATACGCGTTCACTGGTGAACGAGAGCCCGAACAAGCTCAGCTTTCCTGGCGGCCCCAGGCGCACGATGCCGCCAGCCTCGGCATACTCGCGTGCGTAGCCGAGGATCAAGCGGCCGCTGTCGCGCTGGACAAACGGCGCATGCCCGCGGCTCTCGCCCAGCAACGTGCGCCACGCAAAGCGCTGCACGTCAGTGCGGAATGGCAGTGTCAGCTCCGCCCGGTCGTCGCGCCCCAGCGGCTCACGCGTGATCGAGAGGTTGAGAACGTTGGGACGCCCGGCGAACTGATAGTCCGACACGCGCAGTTCCAGACGGTCGTCGAACGCCGGCTGGTGCCGCCATGACGCCGTCGTGAGGATGCCCAGACCCGACAGGTTGGAGCTGCCCAACTTCAACCCGCGCACGTTGGGCGCGTCGTTCGCGACACTACCGCCCACCACGATCGACGCCTCGTCGATGGTCGTCACGCTCAGGTCCACGCCGCCGCGGTCGTTGGCCACCACCTCGATGATCGCGTCCGCGATGAACGTCTGGGAACGCAGGATACGCTCGGACTCGGCGCGTCGCAGTTCATTGCACCGCTCGCCGACGCGCAGCAGCAGGTAGCCGCGCACCACTTCGTCGCGCGTGACTACGTGGGTTTCGCGAACGATGTTGCCGATCACGGGAACGCGCCGGAGACCCGACACCGTTGGCGCTTGCGCGTCCACGGAAATGGAATCGATCCGTTGGCCCCGGCACGGCACCACGCCGGCCGTGTTCTGTGCGCCCGCGGTCGCAGCGCACACCAACGCGATGAAGACGAAGCGCAAGAACTATTTGCCCAGGTTCTTCTTCATTTCGTCCAACCGGCGCTGGGCTTCGGCATCCCGGTCCGCCCGGGCCCGCGCGCGCGCCAACGCATCGATTTCCTGGCTGGCCCTGGCGCCCGACTCGTCATCCAGCGGATCCTCGAGCACCTCGGCTGGTCCCGTGGCGCTCCCCGGCGCGCCGGCCATCGCCTGGCGCAGCTCCGCCTTCATTTCGCCCAACTCGCGCTCCGCCAACTCCAACTCGCGGGCCTGCACCGCAATCTTTTCCTCGAACACCGCGACCTTCTCGGCGTGCTGCCTCTCGAACCGGTCCGCGACGGCCATCGTTTCGGCGTCCTGAATGCCCGTCGCCAACTCCTTGCGACGACGCACCGTCGCCAGCTCGCGTTGTTCGACCTCGAGCTTCTTGCGCGACCACGAGAGCGCCTCGCGCAGTTCGTCCACGCCCATCGTTGCCTGCACGATGGTCCCTTTCATCCGCGCCAACACCGAACGCCGGTCCTCTGGCTTCGTTGCTCGCTGCAGAAGTTCGTCCAGTGACCGGCGCAGTTCCTCGAACACGGCCTCACTACGGAAAAAGGGGCGCTACGGTGACGCCGTCCGGGGAAATACCGGCGACCCAGGCTGGGCTTACCATATCTTCCAGCACGACGCACCCGCAACTCTCGCGCCACTCCGCCTACGCATGACCACGCCGCTGGTACTGCTTACGTCCACCACCAAGGATATCGGCGGCCTGATGCGTGTCCGGCTGAACGAGGCCTACGTCAACGCGGCCCGCTCGGCTGGACTGGCTCCACTGGTACTGCCCCCGGTCGCCCCTGATGAGCTGATGCCGATGCTCGACATCGCGAGTGGCGTGATCCTGACCGGCGGGGAGGACATCGATCCCGCGGAGTACGGCGCCAAGCCCCATCCCGCCGCCGGCGCACCGCATCCGCAGCGCGACAAATGCGAACTCGCGCTGGCACGCATGGCGCGTGAGCGCGGCGTTCCCACGCTCGCCATCTGCCGTGGAATCCAGACGGTCAACGTCGCGTTTGGCGGCACGTTGGTGCAGGACATTGCGTCCGAGCGGCCGTCGAACATCAATCACGACCAATCGGACGAACGAGCCACACGACTGCATCAGGTATCGATCGAGCCCGACTCGCGACTCGCCGCCGCGGTGGGCGGTTCAGAAATCTCCGTGAACTCGTCGCACCATCAGTCCATCGACACGCTGGCGCCCGGACTGCGACTGACCGCCCGCTCGCCCGACGACATCGTGGAAGGCGTGGAATGGTTCGGCGACGATTGGTGGATGCTCGGCGTGCAATGGCACCCCGAGGAGTTGGTGGACGACGCGAAGGCATGGGACCGCGGACTGTTTCGCGCATTCGCGGTGGAAGTCGCCCGCTACAAGGAGATTGGAGACAGGAGATGATTGCAAACTCCTCGTCCTTCAAACTGAACATCGAGAACACCGGAGACGCCGCGGGCTATTTGGGTCTCGCTTCGCGATTGCCAAGCGTGGTTCCCAGCTCCAGAAGAAGACCTCCGATGCGCGCCATCTTGTCGTAATCAATCTTCGTTGGGTCGTCGGACACCTTGTGGTAGTCCTCGTGCAGCCCCGTCGTGAAGAACACGATCGGAATGCCTTTGCGCGCGTAGTTGAAGTGATCGCTGCGGAAATAGATGCGCTCCGGATGCGTCGGCGAATCCCACTCGTGATCCAGTTGCATCGGGCGCAGTTGCCGTGAATTCACGGTATCGAGAATCGCGCCCAGCGTCTTGCTCTGGTCATTCGGCGCCGCATTCGGTCCCACGACGTACAACCGGTTCTCCGCCAGGTGGCCACTCACCTTGGTATCCCACGTCGCTACTCCACCGCCCCGACGTCCAATCATGTCCGCATTGAGCTGCGCGACGATCGAGTCGATCGGCACGGTGGGGTGGTCCACGAAGTAGCCCGACCCCAACAGGCCCTTCTCCTCCCCGATGTGCCACACCAACAGCGACGAGCGCTTGGGCCGCGCCGAGGACAGCGACTTTGCCACCGCCAGCATGGTCATGCTGCCGGAACCATCGTCATCCGCGCCGTTCGCAATCGAGTCCGGGGACACGCCGGGCTGAATGCCGATGTGGTCGTAGTGCGAGCCGTACGCCACGTATGTCTTGTTGAGCCGCGGATCCGAACCGCGCACGATCCCCACGATGTTGTATCCCGTGAACGTCTCCTTCCGCACCTCGACACGCCCGACGAATCGCCGGCCGGTGAGCGCCTGGGGCGCGTCATCCCGCGGCCATCCGTCGGGCAACAGCAGCGATCCGGGTTTGGCCACGCCCAGTATCACCATCGGCAGCGGCCGCTGCGCGTCGGATGTAGTCAGGTCGCCCGGTGCTGCCGCCACCGCGCGCATCAATTCTGGCGCTGCCTGATCGTAGAACTCCTTCGTCTTGCCGGTCATCAGCAGGATGATCGCCGCTGGCTGCAACTGGATCGCCCGCAGCAGGCGCTGTTCCAGTTCCGGTTGCCCGTCGAATTGGGCCCGCGCGGCGCTGTCGGTGAGGTTCGGCGGCGCGGCATGCAGCATCACGATGACCTTGCCCGCGTCCCGGATCCCTGCGAAATCGTCGCGCCCGTGCGTGTTCATGCCGTACCCGGCAAACACGATGTCGCCCGAGACGTTGCGCTTCGAAGCCGGCGCGCCCGGGCCAAGCGAGATGAACGGAACAACATCGGTGCCGAGCGTGAGCGGAACAGTCGTCGGACCACGCGCGACCGTCAGTCGTGTCTCCGGAGCGAATGTCTGACGCACAAGCGGCACGCGCTGGAAGTACATGCTGTCGCCGGCCGGCTCGACCCCGAGCGCCACCAGTCGCTGCACGATGAACTTGCCGGCTCGGAGTGCGGCGGCGGTCCCGGTTTCGCGCCCTTCGAACGAATCCGCCGCGAAGGCCATCAGGTCGCGACGCAGCTCGTCCGCGGAAATCGGGATCAGCGCCGGACGGGGAGCCGGGGCAGGCGCGGATCCGCCGCAGCCGGCAAGGACACCTGTGAGAACCAGCCAACGATGTCGCATGCTCGTACACTCCGGGCTGCCTTTTGACGTGAAACTGCGTGTGTGCTTCCGACGCGTTCCAAACACGCTAGCAGCATCAGGGTCCGCCACGCAAGCAGATGTGCCAAAAGAAGTTGCGCACAGGTGGCCTGGGCCGTCCGTGTAATAGTGCTCGAAGGCGAGCGCGCTAGCTTCCAGCCCTCAAACCGGATCCCGTACGGCATGCTGTATATCGGCATTCCCTCGCACAACGAAGCCTCAACCGTCGGCCTTTTGCTGTGGCGCCTTCGCAGCGTCATGCACGAGGTCGCGCGCGAGTACGAGATCCTGGTATTCGACGACGGTAGCACGGACGGCACCGCCGACATCCTCGGCTCGTATTCCGAAGTCCTCCCGCTCACGGTATTGGGTGGTAGCACGCACGTGGGCTACGGACGCGCATTGGATGCACTGGTTCGCGCCGCCGCCGAACGCACCCGTTACCCGCGACGCGACGCGTTGATCACCATGCAGGCCGACTTCACCGACCGGCCCGAGGACCTGCCCGAGCTCATCAAGCGTTTCGAGGGCGGAGCCGACATCGTGGTCGCGGAGCGCCAGTTGTCGCCGGCCTGGCCCCGGCCGGCCCGCATCCTGCAGCGCTTCGCGACCTATGTCACGCGGTCGTACCTCCAGTCGATCGTGGACTCGAAGGATCCCTTCGGCACGCTTCGTGCCTATCGCGTCAGTGTGCTGCGCGACGCGATCAAGAAGTGGGGGGACCAGCCGCTGGTGGCCTCACACGGATGGTCGGCCAACGCCGAGTTGCTCGTGCGCATGAGCGGCCTTTCGCGCCGTACCGAGTCCACTCCCAGCAGCCCGCGATACGAATTGCGCCCGCGTGAAAGCCGGTTGCGGCCCTGGCGCGGCGCCGTGGAGCTGTTCCAGCGCGCGCGTGCAATCAGCGGCGCGGTCAAGCGCGCGCCCGCATGACCAGTTGGTCCTTCGTCGCTCTGGTCTTCTTCTCGGTGGCGATTCCGGTCGCCGCGCAGAACGACACGACCCCGCCGGTCGTGCGGTCACGGGCACCGGTGCCGTTCAACGTCGGTGAGCGCGCCGAGTACAGCCTCAAGTACGGCATCATTCCCGCCGGCACCGGCGTCACCGAAGTGCTGGGCGTGGACTCCGTCCGTGGTCACGAGGTCTGGCACACGCTTTTCCGCGTCGTTGGCGGCGTGCCGGGATACCGGATCAACGATCGCTTCGAGAGTTGGATCGACACCCGGACGCTGTCATCGCTGCGCCACCGCCAGGAGCAGCACGAGGGTTCCCGCGAGCGCGAGCGACAGTTCGAGATCTTTCCGGAGGAGAAGGTCTACATTGAGAACGACCGCGAGCCGCTCCCCACGGTTGAGGCCCCGCTCGACGACGGATCGTTCCTGTATTTCATCCGGACGATCCCTCTGGAAGTGGGCCAGGAATACTCCTTCGACCGCTACTTCCGGCCCGACCGCAACCCGGTGCGCATCATCGTGCTGCGTCGCGAGCGCGTCACCGTGCCCGCCGGCACGTTCAACGCCATCGTCATCCGGCCCATCATCAAGACGCGCGGCGTGTTTTCGGAGAACGGGCGCGCGGAAGTGTGGCTCAGCGACGACAGCGCGCGCGTGCTCATTCAGATCAAGTCGCGCCTCAAGTTCGGCTCGATCAACCTGTACCTGAAATCGTACCGGCCGGCTAGCAGGCCGGACTCGCTGCCGACGGTCTCGCCGTGAAGAAGAAACCGGCGAAGCCATCCAAGCGCGCCATCGTTCGCGAGGCAGATCTCTCGCGCGTCCGCACTGTGCCGCTCAAGCTTCGCGCCAACAAGGTGGACGCGAGCGAGTTCGCCAAACCGCCCGGCAAGGACCGCTCTTTCCACGCGTTCCTGGCGTCGCTGCCGGACATCCTCGTGGCGCGCGACTTCCTTCGCGTCGTGGACGCCATTGTCGCCGCGCACCGCAACAAGCGCGCTGTGGTGGTCATGCTTGGCGGCCACATCGTGAAGACCGGCCTCGCGCCGCTCCTGGCAGCGCTCATGGACCGGGGCGTGATCACGCACTTGGCCATGAACGGCTCCGCGGCGATCCATGACTACGAGATCGCGCGGTTCGGCGGCACGTCCGAGGATGTCGCGGCCGGACTCAAGGACGGCACGTTCGGCATGGCCGAGGAGACCGGCCGCGAGATGAACCAGGCGTTTACGCGCGGCAGCGCCGCGGGGCGCGGCATGGGCGAGGCACTGGCGATCGCGCTGGACAGCGCCAAGCTGGCGCATCCGGAACTCTCGGTGATCCTCACCGCCCACAGGCGCGGCATTCCCGCCACAGTGCACGCCGCGCTCGGCGCCGAGATCATCCATCAGCACCCCGCGGCAGACGGCGCGGCAATTGGAGACACCAGCCACCGCGATTTCCGGCGCCTGGCCGCGGGCCTGGAAGGCCTGCACGACGGGGGCGTGGCGCTCAACCTGGGCAGCGCGGTGATCATGCCCGAGGTCTTCCTCAAGGCGCTCACCATCGCGCGCAATCTTAATGAAGGGCGGCCGCAAGGATTCGTCACCTGCGACCTCGACATGCAGCGCCACTATCGGCCGACCGTGAACGTTGTGCAGCGGCCCACGCTTCAGAGCGGCAAAGGCTACCAGATCACCGGGCACCACGAACTCATGGTGCCGCTGCTCGTCTGGGCCGTCCTCGATCGGTTGGGATAGCAATCACAGCGGCTTATCGCGGAGCACGACAACAGCAGGATTGAACCGAGGAGCTGTTGCAGGTCCGGTGAAAACAAGAAAGGCCGCGCTCGGTGCGCGGCCTTTCACTATCCGGATCCAGTCGCCACCTACATGGAAGGTCCCGTCCACTTCGACCGCAACCGCTCAGCGGTTTCCGGACTGACGATGCGAATCACGAAGTAGATCACCAAACCAACGATCGCGATCTTGAGCGCGAGCCAGAGCAGCACCCAGAAAATCGCGAAGAGGGCTCCGAAGAGTCCGAACACGAGCTTGAGCGCGAACAGGCCCAGTATCGCGAACAACCCAATCATGAATACGGTGCGAAGCATCAGAATCTCCCAAACGGTTCTGTCATGGCCTACGCGGAGCCATCCGCCGATGTTTCACGAGACAGTACGACCTAATCCGGTGCATCGCCATGGCCTGACGCGGGATAACCGGCTAACTATCTATTTGTACTTATAACGGTTATCACTTCTTACGTCGATAAGGCCCGCCGATAGATTTCGCCGCCCGTGACCGACCACCTCTATCAGATCATGGGACGCCACCGCGTCCAGCCCCTGCCAGAGCGCAAACCGTCCTGGCTAAAGGTCAAGGCGCCCGGTGGCGGGAATTACCTCAAGCTCAAGCAGATGATGCGGGAGATGGACCTGCATACTGTCTGCGAAGAGGCCCACTGCCCCAACGTGGGCGAGTGCTGGGAGCATGGCGCTGCCACGTTCATGATCCTGGGCGACGTCTGCACGAGGAACTGCGCCTACTGTGCCGTGGCCCATGGCCGGCCACCCAAGTTCGACGCCACGGAGCCATCGCGCGTGGCCAGGGCGGTCGGCGAGATGCAACTGCGGCACGCGGTGATCACGTCGGTGGACCGAGACGACCTGCCCGACTTTGGCGCGTGGGCGTTTGCCGAAACGATCCGTCAGATCCATGGGCACCTGCCAGAGTGCTCGGTGGAGGTGCTGGTTCCGGACTTTCAGGGCAACGAAGACTCGATCCGCGCCGTCCTCGACGCCCGCCCCGAGATCTACAATCACAACACCGAGACGGTGCCGCGTCTGTACAAGAAGTGTCGCCCCGGCGGCCGGTACGAGCGCGTGATGCAGATCTTCAGGTTCGCCAAGTCGTACGCACCGGACATCCCCACCAAGACGGGCATGATCCTTGGCTTGGGCGAGACCATCGAGGAAGTGAAGGTCGTCATGCGCGACCTGCGCGCGGTGGACGTCGACATCCTCACGCTCGGTCAGTACCTGCGCCCGTCGGACGCGCACATCGAGCTGGACCGATACGTGACGCCAGAGGAGTTTGCCCACCTCAAGCGCGCCGGCATGGATTTGGGCTTCAAGCATGTGGAGTCCGGACCGCTCGTTCGCTCCAGCTATCACGCCTGGGAACAGGTTCAGGCGGCGGGCGTGTGAGCACCAAGGTCGAACTCCTGCGCATGATGCTGTTGCAGCGCCGCTTCGAGGAGCGCTGCGCCGAGGCGTACGCCTTGGGCAAGATCGGCGGGTTCTGCCACCTGTATATCGGACAGGAAGCGGTGAGCACCGGCACGCTCTCGGTGCTGCGGCCCGACGACTACGTCATCACCACTTACCGCGACCACGGCCAGGCGATCACCCGCGGCATCGCACCGCGCAACGTGATGGCCGAGCTGTTTGGCAAGGTGGACGGCTGTTCGCGCGGCAAAGGCGGATCAATGCACATGTTCGACCGCCACCTGAACTTCCTGGGCGGACACGGCATCGTGGGCGCACATGTGCCAATCGCCGCTGGCGTGGGCTTCGCCATCAAGTACCGCGGCGGCGATCAGGTCTGCGTCTGCTTCATGGGCGAGTCGGTGGTGAACACGGGCGCGTTCCACGAAGCGCTCAACATGGCCGGCCTGTGGAAGCTGCCAGTGGTGTTCATTATCGAGAACAACAAGTACGGCATGGGCACGGCCGTGGAACGCGCGTCGGCGATCAAAACGCTCAGCGACCGCGGCGCGGCGTACAACATCAAGCACAGCGGGTGCGACGGACAGGACGTGTTCGCGGTGCAGAAGGCCGTGGAGGAAGCAGTGGCGCGGGCCCGCAAGGATTCCACGCCCACGCTCCTCGATATCCAGACGTACCGCTTCATGGGCCATTCGATGTCAGACGCGGCGAGCGGCACCTATCGCTCCAAGGCCGAACTCGAGGAATGGCAACAGCGCGACCCGATCGTCCTGCTGCGCGCGCAAATGAAGGGCGAGCTCACCGACGCGCAGTACGCCAAGTTGGATGAGGAACTCAAGGCCATCGTGCAGGACGCGTGGGATTTCGCGGACGCCAGTCCAGAACCTCCACCGGAAGCGCTGTTCGAAGACGTTCTTGTGGACACGACGAGCGATTCTGCTCTCGCATAGACAATGCCAGTCATTACATACAGAGAAGCCCTCGGCCAAGCCCTGCGCGAGGAGATGCAGCGCGACGACCGCGTCTTCCTCATGGGCGAGGAAGTGGGCGTCTATCAGGGCGCGTACAAGGTGTCCAAGGGCCTGCTCCAGGAATTCGGCGAGATGCGAGTGGTGGACACGCCGATCACGGAGTTGGGATTTGCCGGCGTCGGCGTGGGCGCCGCGATGGTGGGGCTGCGACCGGTGATCGAGTTCATGACGTGGAACTTCGCGGTCCTGGCGCTGGACCAGATTCTCAATGCCGCGTCCAAGATGTTGTACATGTCCGGCGGCCAGTTCCCGATGCCAATGGTCTTTCGTGGACCCAATGGCGCGGCCCTGCAACTTTCCGCGCAGCATTCGCAGTCGTTTGAGTCATGGCTGGCGCATATGCCCGGCGTGAAAGTTGTGACGCCGGGAACGCCGTACGATGCCAAAGGCTTGCTCAAGGCCGCCATTCGCGACGACAACCCGGTGCTCTTTCTCGAAGGAGAGATGCTCTACAACACCAAGGGCGAAGTGCCGGACGGCGAGTACGTGATCCCCATCGGCAAAGCGGACCTCAAACGCGAGGGCGACCATTGCAGCATCGTGACGAGCGGCAAGATGGCGCTCGTTGCCGTACAGGTCGCCGATCAACTCGCCAAGGAAGACATCCGCGTCGACGTCGTCGACCTGCGCACCGTACGGCCGATGGACGTTGAGGCGATCAAGACATCCGTCAGGAAAACGAACCGGGCCGTCGTGCTCGAAGAAGGCTGGGAACTGGCCGGCATCGGCGCGCAGGTGGTGGACTATATCCAGCGCGACTGCTTTGACGACCTAGACGCCCCGGTGATCCGCGTGCACCAGGCGGACGTGCCCATGCCCTACGCCAAGAACCTCGAGAAGCTGGCCAAGCCGGACGTGGCGAAGACCATCGCCGCGGTCAAGCAAGTCATGTACCGGGACTAGCCATGGCCACCAAGATCTCGATGGAAGCGCTCTCACCCACGATGGAAGAAGGGCGCCTCGTGAAATGGCTCAAGAAGGAAGGCGACGCCGTAAGATCCGGCGAGCCGCTGGCTGAAGTCGAGACCGACAAGGCGATCATGGAACTGGTGGCGCGCGGCGACGGCATTCTTCGCAAGCAGGTGGTGGCCGAGGGCGAGGCCCGTCCCGTCGGCGCACTCGTGGGCGTGATTGCGGCGAAGGACGAAGACATTGACGCGATACTGCAGGGAGGAGAGAGGAGAGAGGAGAGAGGAGTTGCGCCACCACCTCCGGCGGCGCCCGCGTCCGCTCCTGCCTCGCCTCCGACTCCTGCTCCGACCTCCTCTCCCCTCTCTCCCCTCTCGCAGGGTCGCGCGCGAAGCTCCCCGCTGGCGCGGAGACTGGCCAGCGAGCAGGGACTCGACCTCGCGTCAGTTCCCGGCAGCGGCCCGGGTGGTCGCATCATCAAGCGCGATGTCGAGGCAGCTGCAGCAGGCGGCGGCGCTCGTCCCGCCCTGTCGAGTCACGAGTCACGAGTCACGAGTCACGTCGACGTCCCGCTGACCCAGATCCGCAAAACGATTGCCAAGCGTCTCGCGGAATCGATCGGGCCTGTCCCGACCTTCTACCTCACCGCCGAATTCGACCTCACGCGTGTCGTGGAGATGCGGTCCGCGATGGCCGCGATGGGCGACGAGTTCAAGGTCTCGATCAACGACATTCTATTGAAAGCGGTCGCGACGGCCTTGTCACAGCATCCTGAGGTCAATGCGCACTGGCTGGGCGACAAGATTCGGCTGTTCAACGCCGTGCACCTCGGCGTGGCAGTCGCCACGGACGACGGCCTTATCGTGCCCGTGATCTTCAACGCCGAACAAAAAGGACTGCGCGAAATCTCGGCCGAGTCCAAGGCGCTGGCCAAGCTTGCCCGCGAGCGGAAACTCAAGCCGGAGCAATACACCGGCTCCACGTTCTCGGTGAGCAATTTGGGCATGATGCAGATCGACCAGTTCACGGCGATCATCAACCCACCGGAAGTCGGTATTCTCGCCATCGGCGCTGCCACCGACGTTCCGGTGCTGGTGGACGGCGAGTTCAAGCCACGCAAACACATCCGCCTGACGATGTCCTGCGATCACCGCGCGGTAGACGGCGCCGTAGGCGCTCGCTTCCTCGTTACGCTGAGAAGGTTGGTCGAGAACCCGTTAATGCTCGTTTACTGAAGAGAAGAGAGAGGAGAGAGGAGGTGGGATACCTCCGACTCCTCTCTCCTCTCTCCTCTCTCCTCTCTCCTCTCTTATGTCAACATTCGACGTGATTTTCCTTGGTGGCGGCCCCGCTGGCTACGTCGGCGCCATTCGCGCAGCGCAACTCGGCCTCAACGTCGGCGTCGTCGAACGCGAGGGGCTCGGCGGCACCTGCGTCCTTTGGGGTTGCATACCCGCCAAGGCGCTGCTCGAGGCTGCGTCGCTGGCCGAGAAGATGAAGAAGGCGCCGGCGTTCGGCGTCACACCCGGCGACGTGAAGCTGGACTACGGCGTTGCGATGAAGCGCTCGCGTGATGTGAGCGCGCAGAACTCCAAGGGTGTCGAGTTCCTGTTCAAGAAGAACAAGATCACGTGGCTCAAGGGCACCGGGAAACTGACGGCCAAGAACGCTGTGACCGTGAAGGGCGCGGACGGCAAGGAAGAAAAGCACGACGCCAGGAAGGCCGTCGTCATCTGCACCGGCTCGCGCGTGAAGGGACTGCCCCAAGCCGGGCTCGAGCTCAACAAGAAGACCGTCATCTCGTCGGACGAAGCGCTGATCCTGGAGAAAACGCCCAAGTCCATCGCCATCGTCGGTGCCGGCGCCGTGGGCAGCGAGTTCGCCGACGTCTTTGCCGCGTTCGGCTCCCAGGTCGCGCTCATCGAAGTACTGCCCAACATTCTTCCGGTCGAAGACACGGATTCGTCCAAGGAAGTGGAGCGCGCATTCAAGAAGCGGAAGATCGACGTCCTCACCGGCGCCAGGATCTCGAACGTGAAAGTCGCGAAGGATTCCGTCTCGATGACGGTGGAAGCCGGCGGCACCAAGACCGAGCTCAAGGTGGACATCGTGCTCGTCGCCGCGGGCCGCGCGCCCAACGTTGAGGACATCGGTCTCAAGGAACTCAACATTGCGATGACCGAACGCGGCTTCATCAAGATCAACGAGAAGATGCAGACCAGCGTCGCCGGCGTGTACGCCATCGGTGACGTGGCCGGCCCGCCGATGCTGGCGCACAAGGGTGAGCGCGAGGGTATCATCGCAGCCGAGACGATCGCGGGCCACAAGGCGCAGGTGCTGGACTACAGCAACATCCCGGGCGCCACCTACTGCCATCCAGAAGTCGCGTCGGTGGGCCTCACGGAACAGCAGTGCAAGGACAAAAAGATCGATTACAAGGTCGGCAAGTTCCCCTTCATGGCCAGCGGCCGCGCACGCACGAGCGGCGAGACCGAAGGCTTCGTGAAGATCATCCGCGGGGCCAAGTACGGTGAAATACTCGGCGCACATATCGTCGGCGCGCACGCCACCGAAATGATTCACGAGCTCGTCATCGCGCGTACCAACGAATACACCGTTGAGGAAGTGGAACTGGCTGTGCATGCGCATCCGACGCTGTCTGAGGCCGTGTCGGAAGCGGCGCTTGATTCGCTGGGCAGAGTGCTCCAGGCCTGACGTTGGGGAAGAAGCGGTCGGGTGCGAAGCGCGGCGAACCGGCCCTTGGCAAGAACAAGACCGTCGCTCCGCCCGTTGGCGTCTCGTTCGTCGCTCTTTTGGCGTCGGCAGCGCTCGTGCTGGCATTCGCAATCAACGCCGCGGCGCCCGGAAGGGCCTTCACCACCGACGTCACCACATACTGGATTTGGGGTACAAGCCTGGTCGCCGCAGGCGCGGCCCTCCTGGCCTGGCTGCCCATGCCGGCCCTGCGCGACCTGCCGGCGCGCTGCGGCCGATTGCTGACGCGGCCGTCGCCGCTGGCGTTTGCGGCGATTGTGGGGCTCACGACCACGGCACTGAGCGTTGTGTTTGCGGTGTACGCGTTCGAGATGCGTCCCATCGCCGCGGACGAGTTTGCACAGCTCTGGCATGCCCAGATGATCGCCCACGGGCGACTCTCCCTCCCGGTCGATCCAAACCCTGAGTTTTTTGCGATCGACAACGTCGTCGATTCCGGACGCTGGTACTCGCAGTATCCGATCGGGGGACCCGCCGTGCTTGCCATCGGCGTCCTGTTTGGCACGCCGTGGCTGGTGAATCCGGTCTTCGCAGGTGGTTCGGCGGTCGCCATCTACCAGTTCGCGCGTCGCGCCTTCGGCGAGGTTGAAGGTCGAGCCATCGCGGCGCTGTTCAGCGTGACCCCCATGGTGCTGCTGATGGCGGGAAGCCACATGAACCACGTGCCGGTGCTCTTCCTTATGTCGCTCGTGCTGGCTGCCCTGGTTGAATTGGATCGCGATCCGCCGACCAGGCACAGTGCCTTTCTCACCGCGATCATCGGCCTGGCCCTTGGAGCGATGGCTACCATCCGGCCGCTCGACGCAGCAGTGGCGGCGCTCGTGGTCGGCGGATTTCAGGCGACCCTCGTCGCCCGGAACCGCCTGCGCCTGCGCGAAGTCGGCACCCAGTTCATTGCTGGCTCTGTGGCCATCGTTCCCCTTCTCTACGCCAACTGGGCAACGACTGGAAATGCCCTCCGCTTCGGTTACAACGTGTTGTGGGGCGCAACGCATCAGATCGGATTCCACATCGACCCGACCGGCGCGGCTCATACGCCGGCCAGAGCCCTCGAATACGCGGCCGGCTACGTGAGCGATCTCAATGTGTTCGTCGCGATGTGGCCCGTGCCTGGCCTGGTCGGTGTTATCACGACGTTGCTGATGCTGCGGCGCCTGACCCGATGGGACGCCTTCCTTCTCGGTCTGTTCTGGACGCAGGTGTTCGCGTACGCCGCCTACTGGCATCGCGGCCACTTCATCGGGCCGAGATTCCTGTTCACCGCGTTGCCCGCAATCATCGTCTTCATCGCGCGTGTGCCGTTCGCGGCTGCTGACCGGTTTGGGGCGTTCGGCCGCCGCTATGCGCTCGCCGCGGTTCTGGGATGCATTGCTGTCTCGTGGTCCATCCCGGCACTGAAGCAGAGCACCTTGGGAACCGCGATTGACATCCGGAACAGCCGGCGAATCGTGAAGGTGGACATCGAGGGGCCTGTCCGCGCAGCCAACGTGCACAACGCGGTTGTGTTCGTGAGAGAGCCGTTCAGCTTCCGGTTGAGTCGCCGTTTGTGGGGCGTTGGCGTCAGCCGCGGCGACGCCGCCAGCCTTCTCGCCCGTGGCGACGCTTGCTCACTCCTGTCGGCGATCGCATCGGCCGAAGCGGACTCGGCTGCACCACTTGAAGGCAAAGCCTCCAGCATCGCGCGTGCAACGGTCCGCTTCACTCCCGGACCTTCGGCGGTACGAACCACCGATCCGGTGGTGCACATCAATTCGCCGTTGTCGGTCACCGATGCCTGTCGGACCGAGATCGACGACGACGCGCGGTTCGGCGTCGGTTCCTTCGGGCCCGCGCTCCTTCTTGAAACACTGGAGAGCGATGGCAGGGTCGGAGGAGACGTGGTGTACGTGTCCGACCTTGGCGTGAGAAACGCGCAACTTCGAGCGAGGTTTGCCGACCGCACCTGGTACCGCCTGTCGCTCGTCAGGCCCGGAGAGCGCGGCTTCCGAGCCGTGATCACTCCGTACTAGAGCGGCCGTCGGTCACGACAGCCCTCCGAGTACATCAGTTCTTCAAGCGCCCACACATCAGCTCGCACATGCGCAGCACGCTGCGATCGGCGAGCGCATAGTACACGAACAGGCCGTCCTTGCGCCGGCTCACCAGCCCAGTGGCCGACAGCACCTGCAGGTGCCGGGAGAGGTTGGCCTGGTTCAGGCCGGTATCCTCTTCCAGTTCGCTGACGCAACGCTCGCCGTCGCACAGCGACTGCAGAATCCGGAGACGCGCTGGCTCGCCCAGCGCCTTGAAGCGCTCGGCCACCAGCCCGATCGTCGCGGGCGTCATCGAAACGCGGCGCATCGTGTAGGGGTTGGGGGATACCGGGTCGGGGAGTCCCCGACTGCCATTTTATATGAGCGTATAGTAATATACTCATGTCCAGCGCGCAATCCCGTGCGCTCACTTGTTGGAGTATCTGCCATGTCTGCCAAAACGTTCATCAATGAGGGTGGGGTCGACCGCAGCCTGCGCGCCGCGCTTGGCCTCGCCGTACTGTCCTTGGCCTTCGTCGGCCCACAGACGCCATGGGGCTATCTGGGCCTCGTGCCGCTGTTGACCGCCATCGTCGGCTTCTGCCCCGCTTACGCGGTACTCGGCATCTCCACGTGTCCCACCAAGGCCAAGGCCGCCAGATGACGCAGGCCAAGTCCGCGCCGAGATTCCGCGGCGCCCCAGTGGATGTCGTGATCGATGTCCGATCCCACATTGAGTTCTGGCTCGGCCATCTGCCGGGAGCGGTGTGCTTGCCGGTGACGAATCTGCCGGAGGGGCTCGCGAGGCACGACGGCGTGTCGGAGGCGAGCCGCATCCTGGTCTACTGCGCCAGCGGCAACCGTTCGGCATCCGCCGCAACGATGCTCAAGGCCGCCGGCTATCTCAACGTGGTGGACGGTGGCGGGATGGCGGCCGCGTCACAGTACTTCACGCCATAGGCAATACCATGGAGATGACATTCACGTTTCCTGGTGGCGCCCGCGTGGACGCACGCGTCGGCCGGTTCGTCATTCCCACCGACCAACCGCCGGACGCCACGGCGCCGTCGCCGTTCACCCTGTTCCTGGCGTCCATCGGCGCGTGCGCGGGCGTGTACGTGCAGAGCTTCTGTCGTCGACGCGGCATCCCCCTGGATGGCATCCGGATCGTGCAGCGGAACCAGACCAGGCCTGACGGCATGGTGGAACGCATCGAGCTCGACGTTGAGCTGCCACCGGACTTTCCGGAGCGATACCGCGAAGCCGTAATCCGCGCCGCAGACCAATGCACGGTGAAGCAGCACTTGGAATCACCACCGCTCATCGCCGTGCGCGCCAGGATCGTTGAACCCGAGGCGGCAGGCGCGTTGTAGACTTCAGGGCATGAACGAGCTCTGGGTCGTGGACCTTGGGCGGCGCGCGTACGGTGAGGTGCTCGCGATGCAGCGCGCCGCGGCCCGCGCGCGCATCGACGGTTCACTACCGCAGGACACCCTGCTGCTCGTGGAACACAACCCGGTCGTGACACTGGGCCGTTCGTCCAAGGACGCGCACCTGCTCGCGGACAAAGCGACGCTCGCGGCGCGAGGCGTGGAGCTGTTCGAAGTCGAACGCGGCGGCGACGTCACGTTCCATGGGCCTGGCCAACTGGTGGGCTACCCGATCCTCGACCTCAAGCGCCACAAGCAGGACCTGCACTGGTACCTGCGCCAAGTGGAGGAAGTGCTGATTCAGGCAGTATCACGCTTTGGCATCGTGGGCGAGCGCGTACCCAAGTACACCGGCGTGTGGACCAACGGCCGCAAGATCGCGTCCATCGGCGTGCACGCGCGGGACTGGGTCACGTGGCACGGCTTCGCGCTCAACGTGACGACTGAACTGTCCTGGTTCGATCTCATGGTACCGTGCGGCATTCCCGAGGTGACCATGACCAGCGTCGAGCGCGAATTGACTGAGCGGAACGATGGCGTCTGCCTTGCCACATCGCCTTCACTCGCCGAGGACGCACGCGCAGCCGTGGTGTCCGCCGCGGCGAAGGTGTTCTCCCTCTCGCCTCGCACGCTCGAGCCGGCTTCAGTCGAGTCGTTGATCCGCGACAAATCGGCCGCGTAGCGGCCGCCGAGAACGTGAATCCGGCTCGCGAAGCGAGCCGGCCGAGCACTGGCTAAGCGGCGACAGCCGCGGGCGCCGGACCTGCGTCCACAAGCTGCTTCGTCACAAGCTCGACTCGGAAGTTCAGGCCCTCCATGCTGCGCGCGCCGAGCAGCGTGAGGTCGCCGGGTTCCCCAAAGACGATCTCATCACCGGCCTGCCGACCGGCGACACGGATCAACGCAGTGCCTGTCCACCGCTCCAGGACGGAGCCGTTCGCCTGGCGGAAGCGCCAAAGGTTGTTGTGCTTGATGCCGAGCGACTCGAGCACTTCACGTGGCACCCATGACAACTCTGCGCCTGTATCAACCAGGACGGACTCGAGCGTGCGCGATTCACCCGGTCGCGCCGGATTCTCGATTTCGACGGCCACGCGGAATGTTCCCATGTCGGCGTTCATCGTACCTCCTCGGCGTTGCCGAGTACTACCATCCTGTTGCACCTCGTGTCAATCCATTGCGGCGCGGTGTGCTGGTGCGGCCGCCTTGCAGCCCTGTCGAAAGCCGATCACCGTTCTCCCGTGAGCGCCATCTGGATCGTCGAGCGCACTGGGAACCGCCGCTTTCCGTTCCGTGTGTCCATCGTGCAGAACGGACGATTGCTCGTGGCGGTGCGCGCGCAGTCCGCCTGGCCGGGGCCCGGCCAGCAGGTGTTCTGCCTCCGTGAGCGCGAACTGGATCCGGCCGAGTCGCTTGAACCAATGGAACGCGTCCCCGTCGCCCACCTCAGCCGCGTGGGGCGCAAGCTCACCATCGTGCTGGACCGGCCCCTGCGCAAGCGCTGTGAGCTGCTCGCCGTGCGCAAGCCGTACCGCGACTCGGCACGCGGCATGCACGAACAGATCTTCTTCCGCACCGAGTCGGGCATTCGGGCGCACCGGTCGCGGACGCGCGCGGAGATTCGGCCGGACGGCGTGGCCATCGCAGTTGCCGTGGACAGCGCCGAGAAGTACCCGTGGCGCTTCCCGGGGGCGACAACCGAACGCCGCAAGTTGCGCGTAGGCGACTACGGCTTGCTACACGACGGGCGCGTTGTTGCCGTCGTGGAGCGCAAGACGTACGACAACATGCTGGCGGACCTGGGCGCCGTGCAGGCCCTGCACCACTCCCTGGCGGACCTGGCCAGCCTCGGCTCGGCCGCATTGGTTGTCGAGGCGCAATACGGGGACTTTCTCGATCCCCGGCGCCTGCGCGGGCGCTGGCCCGCCGCCTTCGTGGGCAAGGTGTTGGCGGAGATTGCTGCCATGCATCCCACACTGCCCATCGTCTTTGCCGGCAACCGCAAGCTGGCGAACCAGTGGACGCACCAGTTCTTTGCGGCCCACGCAACCAGCGCGCAGGACGAACAGCTGAGTCTCGTACGCGAGGTTGGTGCCCGATACGAAGTGGAGCCGCGCACCGAAGGGCTGGACGGCGATATCGCGGCTGCCGCGCTCAGCGAGACCGCCCCGTTTCAGCTCAGGGCTTTCGCCAGTCGGTTTCCGGACGTGCCGGAGGCCCGGGTGCGTCGCGTGCTGAACCAGCTGCGGCAGCAGGGCCGCATCACGTGTTCCGGCCGGGGCCGGGCTGCGCACTGGTCAAGAGCCGGTCCGTAGACGACGGCATGTTCTCACTGGGGTAGGCACGTCACATTCCCGCGCAAGATGGCAACCATCTTCACCCTCGGATACCAGCAGCGATCACTCCCGGAGTTCGTGGAGCTGCTGCTTGAGTCGTCAATACGGTCCGGGTGCAGGTCTGCGTCCTTGAAGCGCTCGAGCACCTGGAACAGCAGTCCGGCCTCGTCGAGCTGGCTGATGTTGTTGTCGCAGTCGAAGCGCTTCAGCACCTCGCTTATGTTGGGGCTGAAGCCGGCGATGTAGTTGCGCAGGTTCTGTGCGACGTGCGGCGCGTCGTCGAGCAGCTTGTCGAAATCGTAGCGCGATGTGTTGTAGAACGCGTAACCCGCACCTTGCGCAGCGCCGCACCTAGTGTAGTGTCTCACAAATAGCTTGACGTATATGGGAAGTAGCTGTATCGTTC
>JBBTFS010000087.1:0-7959 GCA_038060705.1 Gemmatimonadota bacterium | reverse complement strand
GGCGGCCCCGGCGGCCCCGGCGGACATCACGACGGGTTCGGCGGCCCCGGAATGCGCGGGATGCTGATGGGCGGCGGACTTGGCCCTGACTTCATGGGTCACATTCGGTTCGGCCCGGGAAAGGGTCGTGGTCCTTTCGGCGCATACAGTCTGCCGGACACTTGTACCTATGACGCCACCTCGGGCCAAGTGACTTGCCCGGACAAGACCGATCGCGGCCTGACCATCAAGCGGTCGTTCGCTTTCAAGGACACGGCGGGTGCGTCGCAGCCCAAGTTCGATACGCTGTCGACGAACTCCGTGAACATCATGGTCGCGGTCACGGGAACGCGCACGCGTCATGACAGCTCCACGTCAGTGGTGAACCATTCCAGCGATCGCACCGTGGGCGGGTTGGCGCCAGGCAGCACAAAGCGCACCATCAACGGGACTGCGAGCGGTACCGAAACGACCACTGGCGTGAAAGACAGTGTTCCCTTCACAGCGGTTCGTGTGGCCAGTGACACGACCACCGGTTTGGTGATTCCGATCGGCGCCGGCCATCCAACGATCCCGAGCGCCGGCGTCGTCGTCCGCAACATGGCGGTGACGATCACACCCGACGGCGGCGCTGCCACCAGCAAATCGCGCCGCGAGCAGATCACGTTTGATGGCACCAACGTGGTCAAGGTGGTAGTCACTCAGGACGGCGTAACAAAGAATTGCACGATCACACTGCCGTCCAGAAAGCTCGTCTGCGACTGAACCAGGTGTAGTACGAATGGGGATGGGAGGGGAGGGCGGCCCGCATGGCGTTCTCCCTTTTCATTGTCCCCAGTTTCAGTTTTCGAGCCACTCCGCCAAACGCTCCCGCAGGATCCGCAGCGCCTTGCCCATCTGCGCTTCCACCGTTTTCTGTGAGATGTCCAGCGCCTCGGCGATCTCAGCGTACTTGAGTCCGTCCACGCGACTCAAT
The DNA here is from genome assembly GCA_038060705.1 of Gemmatimonadota bacterium. GTDB lineage: Bacteria > Gemmatimonadota > Gemmatimonadetes > Gemmatimonadales > Gemmatimonadaceae > DASPMP01. The sequence continues at coordinate 7,004 of JBBTFS010000087.1, read as the reverse complement.
TCGAAGATCTCGCGACACCGCGGCGGCAGTTGTGACACCGCCAGCCCGGCCGCCGCCGAGAGCTCTTGCGCACCGCTCGGCATGTCGGCGGTGAGCGGCGCGGTGTAGGTGAGTTCAACTTCCGGCTCGGCCTCACGACGCACTTTGAGATGCCGCAGGTGATTCAGGGCCCGATTGCGGACGGCACGCAGGAGGTACGCCTTGAGCGGCGTGTCCACGTCCACGACGTGACGCCGCTGCCAGAGCTGGACCATCACGTCCTGGGCGACTTCCTCGGCGGCGTCGGTGTCCCGAAGCACGGCGCCGGCGACCCGAACGAGCGTCGCGTACCAGGCGCGGAAGACCGCGTCGTACGCCCCTTCATCTCCGGCTTGGATGCGCCGCAGGAGCTCGCCGTCGTCCATGGCGCGAAGCTAAACCGGGGTCTTGCCGGCGGGATAGGGGTTGGTTCCCGCTGTCGTGTCCCTACCATATATGATCTGCATCACATGACCCAACCGAGCGCTGACTGGGACCGGCTCGGCCGCTACATGGCTGGCGAATTGTCTCCCGCGGAAGCGGGGGAGGTTCAGCATTGGCTGGCGGCGAACGCCAAGGACGGGAGAGTGCTGGCTGCGCTCGACGAGGCCACGCGTGACCTTCCGGCGCCCAAGGCGGTGGACGTGGAGGCCGCACTGCGTCGCGTGAAGGGACGCCTGGCTCCCGCCCCGGCGTGGCGTCAGTACGCGATGTGGGCCGCCGCGGCGGCAGTCGTTGCCGCAATCGGGATGCAGATGGCGCGGAGTTCCCCGACCACCGCTTCTTCAGCGGCGGTGGCGGCATACTCGACTCCGGTTGGCGCGCGCGACTCTGTTGTTCTCGCGGACGGTAGTCGCGTGATCCTCGGACCGGCCAGTCGCATTGTCGTGCGCGACCGGGACGTGGAGCTCGCGAGCGGCGAGGCGTTCTTCATCGTCGTTCACGACGAAGCGCGCCCGTTCACGGTTCGGGCCGGGGGCGCCGTGATTCGCGACATCGGCACCGAGTTCTCCGTGCACAGCAATCGCGCGGAGGAAGTGCGTGTGGTCGTGCGCGAAGGCTCGGTCGCCCTTGCACGCAATGCGGATTCTGTGGTGCTCGCCCAGGGCGACGTGGGCATGTCGGTCGCAGGCCGACCGGTGACGGCGAACCGCGGCGCGGCCACCGCGGACGACCTTGCGTGGACGACGGGCCGGCTGGTGTTTCGCGACGCCCCCATCAGCGAGTTGGGCGCGGACCTTCGTCGCTGGTACGGCGTAGAACTCAAGGTGACGGACTCGTCCTTGCTCAAGCGCCACTTCACGGGATCGTTCTCGAATGAGTCGCCCGCCCGCGTGATCGACGTGATTGCGTTGGCGCTGGGCGCGCGCGCCGACCGTCGCGGGGATACGGTCTACATTCGGCCCGCCGCGCCAGCGAGATGAAAGCGCCGGCGCTGGCCGTCGCGCTGCTCGGCTTGGTGACGCTGGCGCCGTTGGCGCAGGCGCAATCGGTGCTGGATCGCCGCGTTTCCGTGCACGTGCGCGACGTGTCTCTGCGCGACGCACTCGATCGCATCGCGGCGGCCGGCGGGTTCCGGCTTTCGTACAGCAGCGACAACCTGCCGCTGGACCGTCGCGTCTCGGTGTGGCGCGATACGAGCGCGGTGCGCGACGTGCTCGGGGAGCTGCTGCGGCCATTCCCGGTGGCTGTCGTCGCATTGCCCGGCGATCAGGTCGTGCTGGCGCCGCGGGCACCGGAGTCGGGCGACACCGTGCCGGGCTATGTCACGGTGTTGGACCGCGTGGTGGTGACCGGGAGCATCCTGGGGGCGCCAGAGCGGCCATTGCCTGTGGCGCTCGACGTCGTGACGGGGCGTGACATGGAGCGGCGCGGCCGCAGCAACCTGAGCGCGGTGTTCGACGGTTCTGTTCCGGGCGTATGGATGTGGGAGCAGTCACCGACGACGTTGCTGGCGCGCTATGCCAGCATTCGTGGCGCGTCGTCGTTCGGTGTCTCGTATCCCAAGGTGTACCTGGACGGCATCGAGGTGGCGAATCCGCTGCTGCTCACGGGGCTCACCCCGGAGCGCGTCGAGCGGGTCGAAGTGATTCGCGGGCCGCAGGGCGCCGCATTGTACGGGTCAGACGCGATCAGTGGCGTCGTCAACATCATCTCGCGCCACGACGCGACTTTCTCCGACGGGTCGCACATGACGGTGCGTTCCGAAGGCGGATATGCCTCGGGTTATTCGGCGAACACGTCCGCCGTGCAGCGACACACGCTCGGCGCCCAGGCCGGCTCGAACCTGCGCTCGGCGAGCGGGACCATCGGTTTCGCGTCGTCCGGCGCCTACATACCGGGTGCGTACAGCAGGGAAGTCCGCGCCTCGGGCGAAGCGCGCTCGGTGGGAACGACGTCAACGATTACCGCGAGCGCACACTATCTCGGCAAGAACGCCGGGGTTCCGATGAGTCCGCTGCTTGGAACGCTCAACCGGTTCCGGTCGGACTCCGCCGCCCAGAAGCTCCGGATGTACACCATCGGCACGACGATGACCACGGCGCCGAGCGAGCGCTGGACCGTTGCCCTCACGGGCGGCGTGGACGGCTACGCACTCGCCAACGTCAACAGTGAAATGGGGCCGATCTCATTCTTTGTGGACAGCGCGTTGCGCGATGCGCGCGGATCGGCGCTCCGCGCCACCATGCGGGCCACTGCGGTGGGGCGGCTGGGATCTCCCGATCGGTTTGGCGCGACCATCACGTTGGGCGGCGAGCATTCCACGTTGCGCGATCGCTCGCTCCAGGAGGCCACATCCTCCGGTTCTGGATCGGACACGCTGCGGCACGTGGTGGACTGGAGCAGCAATATGGGATTCACGTCGCAGGTGGATATCGCGCTCTGGAACACGGCTTTTGTGACCGCGGGCGTTCGGCAGGAGCGTGTGGGCCTGCCGCCCGGCATCTCCCAGTTTCGCGCGTTGCCCATGCTTGGCGGTGCCCTGGTACGCGACTTCGCTGGCGTGACTGCCAAGGCGCGCCTGGCATACGGGAAGGGCATCCGCGCGCTCAACTCCAGCCAGCGCGTCCGCATCGGCGAGCCCAAACGGCGGCTTCACAATCCGTCGCTCGAACCTGAGGAGCAGAGCGGCATCGAGGGCGGCGTCGATGTGTTCTTCGGCTCCCGCTTCGGCGTTCACGTCACGCGCTTTGATCAGTTGGCGTTCGGCTTGATTCAGACCGTCATGATCGTGGATTCTTCCGGCCTGTCATCGCAGCCCAGGTACTGGTATCAGTTGCAGAATGTCGGGCGCATTTCCAATCGCGGCTGGGAGGCGCAAGGGTCCGCGGCCTTCGGCGCGCTGTCGCTGGCGGGAGCGCTGAGCACCGTCGACAGCCGGGTGCAGCGGCTTGCCAACGGGTACACGGGTGACCTGCGTGCCGGGGACCGGATGCTGGGAGTGCCGGGCCGCACGCTGACCGGCACGGTCGCTTGGGTGGGACGGGGCATGGCGGTATCGTCGACCCTGGCGCGCGCATCGGATTGGATCAACTACGATCGGCTGGCGATCGCTCAGTGCTACATGGTGTTCATGCAATCCCCGATGTCGTGCCCCGATGCCAAGAAGATCGAGGGAGCGGTGCTCAGGAAATACTGGACGTCGTACGACGGCAACACGCGCCTCAGCGCGTCAACGTCGTTCGAAATCCGGAGAGGCATGACGTTCACGCTGACGGGCGAGAACCTGCTCAACCATCAGCTTGGGGAGCCTGACTCGATCACGATAGTTCCAGGCCGAACCCTGATCGCCGGGATTCGCGCGCGGTTCTAGCTACTTGATGGTCACGCCAAGCTCACTTTTGGCGCCGGTTCCTTTCCCGACGAGCTCCATGGTGTAGCGCGGCTTCTTGTCCTCGTCGAACATCTGGAACTTCACCCAGCCGCCGACGACCGTATCGTCCAGCCACCAGTCCATGGTGCCGCCGCCCATGCCAAAGCGCACGTGCTTGGCCTTGAACGTGCCCGCAGGCGTCGTGACAGTCTCCACGCCGATCGTGGCGCCGTCGATGCTCTCCTTCGTCGGTTTGCGGCCCATGGAGCCGGCCATGTTCCACATGCCGTACTGCTCGGGGACGATCAGCTCTTGCGGCTCCGTGTTGCCGGGCAACTTGCCGCGCATGCGCACCAGCTTCTGGGTGACATCATTGCCACCCTCGGCCTTGAACAGCATCTCGAGCGAGACCGTGTCGGCGCTTTCCTTGTCGCCGCTGATGGTCTTCATGCGCCACCACTCGCCGCCGTCAGCCGGCTTGCCGATGAAGGCGCGCTCGTTCGTCTGGACATCGTCGTCACCTTCGGACGAGAGCTTCCACTGCGTCCACTCGCCGGGCTTGTAATCGCTTTCGAACATCGTTGCGCCCGTGCCGTACTGGATGGCGAACAGCTGCGCGATGTAGATCCACGCGTAGTCCGCGCCCCACACGGCTGGGCCGCGCATCCCACGTCCGCTCGCGACCGTCGCGCTGACACCAAAGGCGCTGGCGAGCTGCTTGTCGCGTGACTTGAGCAGGTCGAGTCCGGCCTTGGTGAAGCCGGAGTGATCGCCACCCATGTACGCCTGGAGCTTGTCGCGCAGGTTGCGGTAGTCCGGGAGTTGGAACCCGCCTGCCGATGCGGCGGCGCTCTCGGGTCCCTCCATGATCCTGGCCCGCGCCTTCTGGAAGTCCGCGTCGTCGGACGCGCCGCACTTCCTCTTGATTATGAGACGCGCGGCGAGTCCGCCGACCCGTCCGCCGATGGACCCGGCCGTTTCCAAGTCGCGCTTGCACTGCTGGAACTTGCTGATCTTGCCGTCCTGCTCCGCGATCTGCGGGCCGACCTTGGCGGATTCGCTCTTTTCCTTGTCGTGGGCCGTGAACCAGCGGTCGAGCATGTCGACCGTGAGGTCAATGACTTTGGCCTGCGCCCGCGCCGGGCCGGCGACGATGGCAGAACCGAGAAGGATCAGGGAGAACATCGCCAAGCGTGACCGCATAGAGCCTCCGAAGGACGACCGACGTCAGGTGGTGTCCAAAGATGGCGCGGTACCGTCACGGCGCAAAGTCAGGCATTAAGTTGGCGACGTATCCACTCATCACGCCAACGGAGCTTGCATGCGGAAGGGACTTATTCTGGCCGCGGCGCTTAGCGCCATTGCGGGCCCTGCGGTTGCCCAGTTTGACCCGGAACCACACCGGGCGGCCGCCAGCCAACTGATCCAAGGCGCGCTCAAGGACAGCTTTGCGTACAAGCGCCTTGGCCAATTGGTGGACGGTTTTGGGCACCGCCTGAGTGGATCGGAGAGTCTGGAGCGCGCCATCGACTGGATCGTGGCCGAGATGCAGCGCGACGGATTCGACAACGTGCGCAAGGAGCCGGTCATGGTGCCGCACTGGGTGCGCGGCGCCGAATCGGCGGAACTCGTTGCACCGCGACGGATGGAGCTGCACATGCTGGGGTTGGGCCGCAGCATGGGCACCGGACCCGCGGGCATCACGGCGCCCGTCCTCGTCGTGCGGAACTTCGCGGAACTGCGAGCCCGCGCCGCGGAAGCGCGCGGCAAGATCGTGCTCTTTAATGTGCCGTTCGCACCCGAGGCGCCGTCCTTCGCGGGCTACGGCCGTACGGTGGTGTATCGCGCGGTGGGAGCGGACTCTGCGTCGGCGGTTGGCGCGGTGGCGGCGCTGGTTCGATCGGTGACGCCGCGCTCGCTGCAGACGCCGCACACCGGCGGCATGGCGCCCTACGACACGACGGGACGCATCAAGCCGATTCCGGCCGCGGCGGTCACCGTCGAGGACGCCGAGATGATGCAGCGCATGCAGGATCGCGGTGAGCGCATCGAAGTGAAGCTGATGATGGGCGCGCAAACGCTGCCGCCATCGCAGTCGCACAATGTGGTGGCGGAGCTTCGCGGCTCCGAACGGCCAGACGAAATCATCGTCATGGGGGGCCACATCGACTCGTGGGACGTGGGGCAGGGCGCGATGGATGACGCTGGCGGCTGCGTTGCGGCCTGGGAAGCACTGCGGCTCATCAAGCAGCTGGGCATCCGGCCCAGGCGCACGATTCGCGTCGTGCTGTGGACCAACGAAGAGAACGGCGGTAAGGGCGGCACCGGGTACCGCGACGCGCATCGGGCCGAGGTGGACAAGCACGTGCTTGCGATGGAGTCCGACAACGGCGTCTTCAAGCCCGCGGGCATTCGCTACGGCACTGGGCCCGGCGCCGAGGCGATTGTTCGGGGCATCGCGTCGCTGTTGCGTCCGATCGACGCCGACAGCATCGCGGTAGGCGGGCCGCAGGCGGACATCTCGCCGCTCTACGCCCTCGGCGTTCCGGTGATCACGATGGACACGGATGGGTCACGGTATTTCTGGTATCACCACACCGAGGCCGACATGATCGACAAGCTGGATCCGGTGGACATGGCGAAGAACACGGCGATCTTCGCGGTCGTGGCCAACACCGTGGCCAACATGAGCGGGACGCTGCCGCGCGTGGGGCCCCGTCCGTGACCGCGCCGACGAGTTCGATTCGCGAGTATCAGATCGGCGCCCGCTCAACCGACGTGTTTGGTCGCGTGCTGTGCAACGCGCGTGATCATCACTTCATCGTTGACGGGCCCGTGCAAAACGGCTGCCCCGGGGAAGAGGTGACGCCGCCGGAGCTGCTGTTGTCCTCGGTCGCCGCCTGCGGCGTCGAGCTCATCCAGGTGATCGCGAAGGAGCAGTCGCAGCGCGTGGGATCTGTCGAGGTCAGCGTGCACGGTATGCTGGACCGTGCCAATCAGCCGCGTCCCAATGTCACCGTGTACAACAAAGTCCACATGACGTTCACGCTGCAAGGCACCGATGGAGCCACCGCCTCTCAACTCGTCGAGGCGTTCAAGAGGCGGTGACCCATCTTCGGAACGATCGCGGTCGCGGTCGCCGAAGTGGTGGTGGACGTGAAAGTCGCTTAGG
>JBBTFS010000086.1:7067-8461 GCA_038060705.1 Gemmatimonadota bacterium | reverse complement strand
CAGGCAGCAACAACCACGGAGGTAACGACCAAAGCGAGGTAACCAAGCGCGCGACGTGACATTGCCGGGGCTCCAGATGGGGGCGTGTGTTTTCTTCAGGGGGAAACGCATCGCGAATCTGGGGTCGCCGGACGGACCGTAAACTCGCATTTTGTGACATGATTGTGCGTTTTTATGACACTCCCTCCGGCCTCTCGTGGACGTCGTCGCTTACCTACCCCGCCCGCTTCGACAGCACCTCACAATTGTCCTGGGTTCGCAGCACACTCTGATAGCCGCCGGAGGCTGGGAGTCACTGCGAACCGCGGTCCTGCAGCAGGTCACCGATGTCCTCGTCGTTGACCCGTCCACGGACGGCGCACCCCGCATCGACGAAATCGCCGAGATCCATCGGCAGTTTCCGTCCCTGCCGATCGTGGTCTACACGACACTTTCCGGTGGTTCAATGCGGGCAATCCTCGAACTCGGCCGGCTCGGCATCGAACATGTCGTCCTGAGCCGGTTCGACGACGAACGGCGCCGCTTCCTGGAGTTGCTGGAGCGGGTACCCGGCCAGATGCTGAGCGACAAGATGCTCAAGTTGCTCAGCCCCGAGCTGGGCCGTCTGTCAGTAACGCTGATCCGGGCGGTGGAGTTGCTCTTTCGATCGCCAACGCGCTTCAGGCACTCTCAGGACCTGGCGTCGGCGGCAGGCACGCAGTTGAGGACGTTGTACCGTCAGTTGGAAAGTGCGGGGTTCCATTCACCGCGACTCTTCGTGGCAGCAGCAAGGTTGTTGAGAGCGTATTCGTTGATGCGGGACCCAGGACGGCAGATCAAGGGCGTAGCGGCAAAGGTCGGGTATCATTCGCAGTATCAGTTGACGCAGCATATGCGGGCGCTCACGGGGCACACTCCGCGGGTGGCGCGCGCGAAAGTGGAGCCGGATGAATTCGTGGCGTTGCTCGCGAAAGGCGTGCGACAGCCACCGCAGCGGAGAAGGACTCGGGAGTGACGCTCCTGAGCTTTGCACGGGAGCGACGTATGGCCGGACAACTGATGCACCTTCTGCTTCTCGACGACGAACCGGCCATCTGCAAGGCCTTGTCGCTCGCACTCACACGAGCGGGCTACCGGGTGTCCGCGGCCACTTCGGGCGATCACGGCATCAGCATCGTGAAGGGCGAGCATGTGGATGCCATGATCATCGACCTGCGCATCCCGGACATGCGCGGTGACACGTTCTTCGAGCTGGCGGCGGCCATCCAGCCGCACCTGCGGTCGCGTTCCCTCTTCACTACCGGCGACATCACCGAGCGGGCGCAGGAACTGATCGAGGCGTGCAATTGCCCGATGCTGCGCAAGCCGTTCGACCTCAAGGAGTTGATCGACTGGGTGCGACGGGTTCTGTCCAA
>JBBTFS010000086.1:0-6967 GCA_038060705.1 Gemmatimonadota bacterium | reverse complement strand
GGCCCAGAGGCCCTCGTAGGTTTTGACCGCGAGGTCCAGTGCCAAGGGATCATGTTCGGCACCGGCGAGACCAGCGGCGTTGTCGGCCAATGCGGCACGGGCGAGCTGGTCTTCAGGAAAGTGCTGGCTCACCGTGGTCCACCGGGCGACGCGTTTGCGAATGTCGCCCTCGGCCAATGCCCACAGATGCCAAGCGGCCCGATTCTTCGGATCCGATTTCTTGGCGCGCTCGGCCAATTCACCGACCACGTCAGGTCCGCGACCGGTGAGCCAGTAGGCGTTTGCGAGCGCCACCAGGGCTTTGGCATCACTTGGCCGCTGCGCGGTGACATGCTCGTAGACCGGAATCATGACTTCGGGCCGGTCCTTGAAGGGGTCGGCTGCGGCAATCAGGTCGTCCGGTGCTGCGGGTTTTGCCAAGCCCCGGACGGCGTCCATGAAGGCGCCGAGGTTGTCGTCCGTGTCGTATCGCGTCACGGCAGCCGAAAGCGAGTCCTTGAGGGAGGGCACACTGGAAAGCTATGCGGGAGGCAGAGTTGGGTGGGGTGCTAAGGGGTGCCACGTCACGGGTCACGAGTCACGGATACGATCAGTTCGGGGTTGCGCTCTGGAGCCGGGGTCGCGATACTCTTGTTGTCCGCCGGCACGACCAAGCAGTACGTCCTTCCGGCCGAACACGCGGACGCCTCCCCGCCCCTCGCAGCCGAGTGGATTTGAGGCAGGCACACCGCGCAGCAGTACCGCCTGGCAAGGCAAACCGTGACCGAGGTGCGTGAGTAATCCGTGCTGAGGGCGGGTTCCGAAAAAACGAGCAATTGGCGGCATCATTCCGTCGCGAGCGTCCGCTTTTTCGCGGCCGTCGCAGCAGTCAGCATCCACAGGTTCACAAACCAGGCAGTTCAAACAAGCGCCGCAGCTGGCCGGGATGGCCAACGCTTCGCGGAGCATTGCCACACATGGACACGTCCGACGACAATCCGTATCGCGAACCCGAAGCATCACACCCGCCTGCAGCCGAGCAACCGGCTCGCGAGGAAGAGGGCCCACCCGACTTGGGCGATCGTGGAGTAGCCGAAGACGGCGGCGGCGATGGGGCGAACGCCAGGCAGGCCAGTCCGCGTGAGGGACAGCAACGCGGCGGGCGCGGCGAGCGATTCGATAGAAACGGACGTCGGCACCGGCGTCATCGTGGACGCGGGCGTCGCGGAGGCGGTGGCGGAGGAGGAGGTGGTGGTGGTGGTGGTAGTGGGAACGGCGGTGGGAATAGCGGCAATGCTGCCACGATGGATGCCGGTCCGCAGACGCCGCTGGTGCTCACGCCGGTGGGCGACACCCACGGTTGGTTCGACCCCTCGCGCGATGGTGGCTTCATTCGCCGGGCCCAGTTCAGCTACTTGCCCGAGCAAGGCGACGCATGGATTCCGCCGGCCATCGTACGCCAGTGGAACATCAAGAAGGGCGATCACGTGCAAGCGCTCGTCGGGAAGGACCCGAGGAACCGCGTTGCGGTGATGGAAGTGCAAGCGATCAATGGCGCAGACCCCGCGCTCTCGCTCAAGCGGCAGGACTTCGCGACGCTCACCGCGACGTACCCGGAGCGAAAGATCTTCCTGGAGACCGGTAGGCCCGCCAAGGGCGGCCATGAAGTGACGCGGCGCGCGATCGACCTGGTGGCCCCGATCGGCTACGGTCAGCGTGGCCTGATTGTGGCGCCGGCACGGGCCGGCAAGACGACGCTGCTGCACGCGATCACGGAAGGCATCGTGATCAACCATCCGAACGCGGTATTGCTGATCCTCTTGGTGGACGAGCGTCCGGAGGAGTTGAGCGAAGCGATCTCGTGGGGTGTCGGCGAGGTCATCGCATCGACGTTTGACCAGCCGGCGCAGCGGCACGTGGACGTCGTGGAAATGGTGATGGAGCACGCGCGGCGCCTGGTGGAGATGAACAAGGACGTCATCATCGTCCTCGACTCGCTCACGCGCATGGCACGGGCGCACAACACGGCGGAGCGCGGTACGGGCCGCACGATGTCCGGCGGACTGGACGCCACCGCGATGGCGAAACCGAAGGCCTTCTTCGGCAGCGCGCGCGCGATTCCGGACAGTTTGGGTGGCGGCTCGTTGACGATCATCTCCACGGCGCTGGTCGAGACAGGCTCGCGCATGGACGACGTGATCTTCGAGGAGTTCAAGGGCACGGGCAACAGCGAGATCAAACTGGATCGCTCGTTGGCCGACAAGCGTATCTATCCCGCGATCGACATTGCCACATCCGGCACTCGGCGCGAGGAAAAGCTGTTCAAGGCCGAGCAGGTGGAGGCGGTACACGCGTTGCGCCGCGGGTTGGCGCAGATGCCGCCGCAATCAGCGATGGAGTGGCTGATCAAGCGCATCGTTGCCACGAGCTCGAACGACGTGCTCCTCGCGGGGTTGATAGCGACCAAGGAGTAGGCGCAGGGTTTCGAGGTTCCTTCAGCCGTTGGCTGGAAGGGCTGTGGGTAGTCGGCGGGTACCTCGGCAACTGCCTCGTGACAGATGGGTTCCTCGGTCCGGTACCGAGGTACCCGCTGGGAACCTACCGCTCTCCCAGCCTACGGCTGGTGTTGTCGAGAACCCAGCTCCTCGTACAGCGTTGCCACCGCGCGAAGTCCGCGAGTGAAATTCTCAACGCTGATCCACTCATCTGGAGCGTGGGCGTTTTCGCCGGGCAGGCCGAAGCCCACGAGCAGCACCGGCGCCTTGAGGATGCGGGTGAAGTCGCCGACAACCGGAATCGAGCCACCCTCGCCGACGATCACCGGTGACTTGCCGAACGCAGCCGTGAGTGCGCGACGCGCCGCGTCGTACAGCGGCCCGTCCAGTTCGGCGCGCCACGGTGCGCCGCCGTGCATCGTGGTCACCGTCACCGCCACGCCTTTGGGTGCAACGCGCTTGAGGTGGGCACGCAGTTGTTTGTCCACCTGCTTGGGATCCTGATCCGGTACGAGGCGGAAGCTGACCTTGGCCATCGCTTTCGACGGCAGCACCGTCTTGGCGCCCTCGCCCGTGTAGCCGCTCAGTTGCCCGTTCACTTCACATGTGGGTCGCATCCAGATACGCTCCAGCGTGCCGTAGCCCTCCTCGCCGTTGAGCGCACTGGATCCGGTCTCGGCGCGAAAATGTTTGTCGCTGAAGGGAAGCTTCTTGATGGCAGCGCGGGATTTCCTGTCCCATAGCCGCACCTTGTCGTAGAAGCCCTTGATGGTGATGCGGCCCTTGGCGTCGTGCATGCTCGCGAGCATGCGCGCCAGCGCCATCGCCGGATTGACCACCGCCCCGCCGTAGCTGCCGGAGTGTAGATCCATCGAGGGACCGGTGACATCGATCTGGAAATACGCGATGCCGCGCAGGGACGACAGGATGGACGGCTGACCCGGCGCGAACATGGAAGAGTCGCTGATCACGACTGAGTCGCATGCCAGCATGGCGGCGTTCTTTTCGATGAACTCCGCGAGGTTGTCGCTCCCGACTTCTTCTTCGCCCTCAGCGAGGATGATGAGGTTGACGGGAAGCTTGCCGCGCACCTTGAGCAGCGACTCGGCAGCCTTCACATGGATGTAGAGCTGACCCTTGTCGTCCACGGAGCCGCGCGCGAACAACTTGCCGTCGCGCACCGTGGGCTGAAACGGCGGCGTGGTCCACAAGTCCAGCGGCTCCACCGGCTGCACATCGTAGTGCCCATACACGAGCAGCGTGGGCGCTTTGGGTCCCGCGCCGCGCCACTCACCCACCACGATCGGGTGGCCAGGGGTCTGGTGCACGTTGGCGGTCATGCCGGCCGCGCGAATTCGGTCGGCCAGCCAGTCGGCGCAGCGCCGCATGTCGCCGGCGTGTTCGGTGCGGGCGCTGACGCTCGGAATCCTGAGGAAGTCGTCCAGCTCCGAGCGGATGCGACGGTCTTCGCGCGAAAACCAGCTGTCGATGTCGGCCGGGACGCGTGGCGTGGAAGGCGTCATGGGCGTGAACGTAGTGGCGACTGAGGCCACGTGCCACGCCAGCCAGCCAGCTCCCACATGCGGAGATACTTCACGACGTCGCCACCCCGAACGAGTGTGACCGGTAATCCAGTGTTGACGTCGTCGAAGTGCGGCGTGAGCGCGGTGATGAGGGCGTCAGCGCCCGCGCCGAGGTCGTCGACGATGAGGATGAGTTTGTCGCCGCGCTTGGCACGCTCGGTGAACCTCGGCCACAGGTCGTACTGGTTTGGCCGACCGTGATAGTTGAGCGAGAGTGTCCGCGGATGCCCCGGCAAATGGAACGCCAACTCGCTGGCCTCTTGATAGCGATTGCCGGCGATGAACATCCGTGACTTGGGACTGGTGACTCGTGACCCGACCTGTGAATCGCGCACCTGTGCCACGACGCGCGCAAGGTCGCCCCAGCCTGAGGCGCGGGCCGCGGGGTCGCGTGCCACCGGCACCGGGAGTACCGGCACGAACGTATTGAGGTACGTGACGAGGGTGATGACGACGGCGACCGCAACGCCTGCATTGAGCCAGCGATCCCACCTCGCCGAACGCGGGTGGGCCGCCAGCAGCAACGTGGCGGGCAGGTACGCCAGCGCCGGCCAGTTGGCTTCCACGCGCCGTTGTGTGGCCGAATAGGCGAAGAACGCGAGGACGAACAGCGTTGCGACGCTGAGGACTCTCGAGATGGAGGTGGCAGCGGGACCGCGGGCGCCCCGGATCACGGCGTTAAGCATCAGCACAAAGAGGATCGGCGAGACGACACCGAGTTGGCCACCGAGGAGCTCACTTTCGCGTCGCAGCATCGAGCCACCACTGCCAACGAGCCCATGCTGGAGCTGGTACGTGAACGACACCCAGTCGTGGTTCGCGTTCCAGAGGAGCACCGGCGAAAAAATCAACGACGCGATGAGCGTCGCGACATACGGCCCGGGTTCGCGCAGACGCGCGCGATGCCCGGCGTGGAGCACCAGCGCGATCGCGAGACCCGCGGGCACCAGGATGGCAGTGTACTTCGCCCAGAATGCGATGCCCTGCACCGCGCCGGCAACGCACCACCACTGGAGCGATTGGCGCGATTTCGCCGGATGTTCCAACGCCCGCACGGCCGCGTAGATGACACCGGTCGCGGCCGTGAGCAGCCCAGCGTCCGGAGTGGCGAGAATGAGTCCTGCCGCGGACAGCGGCATGACTACGAACACGACAGCGGCCATGAATGCGGCGCGGTCACCGCCGAGCCGGCGCGCAGCCAGGATCAGAAGCAGTGAGCCCACAATGCCCGCGAGGACTGGACCAAATCGGACGCCGAGGGGTGAGTCGCCGAAGATCAGTGTGCCGAGGCGAATCAGCCACGCGACGAGTGGCGGGTGGTCGAAGTAGCCGGCGGCGAGGCGGCGCGACCATTCCCAGTAATACGTCTCGTCGGGGAAAAGCGGCGCTTGGCTGGCGATGACGAGGCGGATCAGGCCCGCCGCGCCAACAACCAACAGGGCCCGCGACCAGTACTCGGCCGCCTGCGGCGTACTACCGCCGTATTCGGCCGCCTGCGGCGGATTCACGTGCTCGGCCGGCGCTCCGCGCCGGATTTCACGCCGTTCCCCGAGCCCGAGAGCGACGACGCGCCACCTGTGAAAGTGCGAACAACCCCCACGTCCACACGAGCCACCAGCCGCGCTCGTCGTTGGACAAAGTGGTGAACATCACCCACGGGATAGTGGCGATACTGGCAGCCGTGAGCGCCGCACTGGTGCCGGGGTCCGCGACACGACGCTCCACCACCCGGGTGGAACGGAAGCCTCCCTCACGAATCACCTTCTCGATCTCGAACGCGAGGGCATCAGGCGAGGCGCCACGCCAACCAGCGATCATGATGATCGTCCATCCCGGCGTCGCCCGGCCATAGCCATGGTTGTCGGAGCCGGACGTGAGTGCGACGTCCCCGCGCTGCGCCATGGTGACGATCTGTTGCCGGTTGGTTCTCAGACGTCCGGCATCCTTGGGTGCGCCATTCACGATTTCCATCGCGCGGATCCCAATGGTGCCAAGCCCTGAGGCCGGCGGCAGCGCGCCGAGTTGACGCGGATGGTTCCAGATCACGATTGGCTCGCGGCCCGGGATGAACCCGGCCAACCGCAGTCCCTGCGTGTCGACGTCGGCGAGGTTTGCGGTGAGAAGGCCCTTGTACACACGCTGCGCGTTTGGGATGGTGACGTGTTCGCCTGACCACGTGGTCTCGATTCCCTGGAGCAATGTGACGCCGCCGCCGGCCGGATTCGGGTTGTTGGCTTGTCCGCGTTCGGCAGCGGACACGGCCGCATGATCCGTGACATACGCAACGTCGTAGCCAGCACGGCGGTGCCACTCGCGCAGCCACTCGACGCTACCATGGCCATCGTGCGACGCGTCCGTGTGCGAGTGAAAGTCGATCCTCAGCACGCCGTCGTTGTTGGTGGCGAGCATCGCCATGGGCCTTGGCAGAAAGGCCGCGGCCGCGTACGCGGCGACGATGGCGGCGAAGCAGGACGCGGTGGCGACGAGATGCCGCTTGAGGCCGGCCTTCCAGTGCACGGCACGCCAGGCGACGAAGAGACCGATGGCGCCGGTCAGCACGGCGATGTGCTGGCTCGCGGACAGCAGCGTCAGCGTGTCCAGCATGTTCGACAGCGGCGCCAGGACGACGTAGCCGAGTGGGCGCTCCATGAAGGCGTCGACGACATCGCCGAGGGTGGCAGCGTCGAAGACCGGCTGCACGGCGAAGGCGGACGACAGGATGACAACCAGCGAAATCACGCTGGGAAGGATCGGCACGCGGCGCAGAAAGGTCATTGCTCCAGGGCAGGGTGCAGGGTGCAGGGTTAGGGTACAGGGTGCAGGGTCACCTCGCCCCGCCGTTACCTTGAACCAATCGTGTCGCCCGCGCGACACATAGTGCCCGACTCACCCTTAAGGGTCAACTGGTGG
>JBBTFS010000085.1:0-31170 GCA_038060705.1 Gemmatimonadota bacterium | reverse complement strand
CAATGGCGGCGACACCTGGACCCGCTTGACGTCCGGCCTGCCCAACGGACTGATCGGGAAGGGCAACATCGCGGTCACCGCGGCCAATCCAAACCGCCTCTATCTATTGTATGAGGCCAAGCCGGGCGGGGGCCTGTACCGCTCGGACGACGCCGGCGCCTCGTGGTCCATCACGAACGCGACGCCGGCCATCGTGCAGCGTCCGTTCTACTACACCACGCTCGGCGGCGATCCCACCAACGCGGACGTCGTGTACGTCGGCGCCGAGGGTTCGTGGAAGTCCACCGACGGCGGCAGAACGCTGCGGAATTTCCCCACGCCGCACGGCGACAACCACGATATCTGGGTCAGCCCGCGCGACGGCAACATCATGGTGCAGTCGAACGACGGCGGCGCCAATGTTTCGCTGAACGGCGGACGCACGTGGTCCACGCAATACAATCAGCCGACGGCCGAGATCTACCAGGTGTACCTCGACAACCAGTTCCCGTACCGGTTGTACGGCGCGCAGCAGGACAACTCCACGCTCATCGTGCCCAGCCTGCCGCTGGGCAGCGGTCAGGCCGAGGAGTGGCGCACGGGCCCGGGCTGCGAGACGGGGCCGATCATGCCGCACCCGGTGAACCCGGACACGGTGTACGGCTCCTGCAAGGGGCAGTACAGCCGCATGAGTCTCAGAACGGGGCAGGAGTGGCAGTACTGGGTGGGCGCGCAGAGTTTGTACGGCAACGTGCCGGCGGATCTCATTCTCCGCTTTCAGCGCGTGTCGCCCATGGAGATTTCGCCGTGGGACTCCAAGGTTGTGTACTATGGCTCGCAGCACGTGCATCGCACGCGCGATGAAGGCGTCACGTGGGAGAAAATCTCGCCGGACCTGACCGCCAACGATCCGAAGCTTGCCAACGCGATCTCGGGCGAGCCCATCACGCGAGATATGACGGGGGAAGAGGTCTATCCAACCCTCTACGCAATCCGCGAGTCGCCGGTGCAGAAGGGCGTGATCTGGACGGGCGCCAACGACGGTCCGTTTCATGTCACGCGCGACAACGGCGCCACATGGACGAACATCACGCCCAAGGACCTGCCGCCCGGTGGACGCGTGGCGATGATCGACCCGTCACCGACGCGCGCGGGCGCCGCGTACTACGCGGTGCATCGGTATCTGCTGGGCGACTTCCAGCCGTACATCTACGGCACGGAGGACTTTGGCAAGACATGGCGCCGCCTCACCGATGGCACGAACGGCATCGCCGCGGACAATCCCACGCGCGTGGTGCGTGAAGATCCGGCCCGGCCCGGCCTGTTATACGCCGGCACGGAGTTCGGCATGTACGCCTCGTTCGACAACGGCACGCACTGGCAGAGCTTGCAGCTCAACCTGCCCGTGGTGCCGATCAACGACATCAAGGTGTTTCGCAAGGACTTGATCATCGCCACGCAAGGCCGGGCGTTCTGGATTGTGGACAATCTCACACCGCTGCACGGCACGTCGTCGGCCCTGGCCGCCGCCGCGGCGACGCTGCTGCAGCCGCGCGAAGCGATGCGCACGCGCGCCGGCGGTGGGCCAGGGTTCGGGCGCGGCGGTGGTCCGAGCCGGCCGCAATATCCGCCGGCTGGCGCGACGATCGACTACTACTTGAGCGCCGCGCCCACTGGGCCGCTGAAGATGGAGATCCTGGATTCGGCGGGCCTTGTGGTCCGCACGTTTGCCAGTGCCGCTACGGGGGCAGATCGCGCCGGGCGGCCAGGGGCTCCGGGTCAGGCAGGCATGCCGGGCGCGGGAGTGGGCAACGCCGCCGCGGCGGCGCAAGCTGATCCGGACGAAGACGGTCCACCTCGCGGTGGCGCCGGACGCGCACTCCCGCTCCCGACCGAGATCGGGCTCAATCGCTACGTGTGGGATCTCTCATACCACGGTGCACGCGACGGCCAGGGCTTGGCGGGCAGCAACGGCCCAACGGCAGTGCCGGGCCGGTACACCGTGCGCCTCACGACGTCGGACGGCACGCGCCTCACCAAGCCGCTCACGATCGTCGCCGACCCGCGCGTCACGCGTGATGGCATCACACGCGCCGACATGCGCGAGCTGTTCAACCACAACGTGAAGGCGCGCGACATGGTGGGCGACGCAAGCCGCACGGTGACTCGCCTGCGCGAGGCGCGCGTGCGTCAGCGCGATACCACGGTGGCGGCGCAAGCGGACACTGTGACCCGAGTACGGGCGATCGAGAGCAAGTTGCTCACGCCGCCGATCCGGTATTCAACACCGGGGCTCCAGGCGCACATCACGTACCTCTACTCCATGACCTCACGCAGCGACCAGCGCGTGGGCAAGGACGCCAAGGACCGGTACGCGTTCCTGCGCTCGCAGCTCAACGGCATCATGGTTGATGTCGACAAGCTGCTGGGCCCGGACCGTCAGACGCCGATCGTCCCATAGCGGCTGGGGAATCGCTGATGCGGTTGGCGGCGGTGCTGTTGCTGGCCGTCGCGGCGCCGGGTGTTGCGCAGTCCAGGCCATGCGCGCCCTGTGCCGCGCGCGCGGCGCAATCTGACAGTGCGTTCATACTTGGCGATGCGGCGGCGGCGCTGGAGCACGCGCTGATGGGCCTGAAACAGGACAGCAACGACGTGGCGCTGCTATGGCGCGTGGCGCGGGTCGAGATCGCGATGGGTATGGTGGCGAGGGACCGCGCGGTGAGCGAAGCGCACTACGTGCGGGCCACCCAGCTCGCCCGTCGCGCCGTGGCGCTGGCGCCGAACGACGCCGACATGCACTTCTGGCTGGCCGCCGCACTGGGGCGGCGCGCGTTGCGGGCGGGCTTCCGATCGGCAGTGCCGCTGGCATCGGGGACGTACAAGGCGGCGTCGCGGGCGCTGATCATCGACTCGCTACACGCAGGCGCGCACGAGGTGATGGGCAAACTGCACAGCGAGGTGCGCAAGCTGCCATGGTTGGTTCGCCGCCTGGCAGCGGCGCTCACGAGCCTCGACGTGGCTCGAACGGCGTCGTGGGAAAGCGCGGAAATGCACCTCAAGCGCGCGAATGCACTGGATCCGACGTTGATGCTTGCGCTGGTGGATCTGTCGCAGCTGTACCTGCGGACGGGGCGTTGGGCGAAAGCAGTCGCGGTCGTCGAGCAGTTGGAGAGAATGCCGCGGCGCACGCCGGCAGACGCATACCTCCAGGGCGAGGCGCGGCGACGGCTCGGCTGGTACTGACCGCGTCCTCACGGTGCGCGTCAGCGCGGTGCATATTCCGCAATGCTGCATTCCCAAATCGCGCGAACGATGATGAAGCCCCTCTTTTCAATTCTGGCCGTCAGCGTCTGCATTGCGCAGAGCCTTCCTTTGTCTGCCCAGGACAAGTCCGGCGGCAAGGACGTCACCCCGCTGGAAGTGCAGCAGAAATTCTACAAGTGGGGCAAGGAGGAGCGGGAGGACAGGTCGTTGCAGGCGCGGCTGGCTCACCCATCAAGCCAATGGCTGAACCGTTTCACCAATCCCATCGACGGGTTTGTGATCCTGCCGTCGGGAGAACGATTCGTTGGAAAACTGGTAGTCCACAATCGACTCACTGTGGAGGCGGAGCGCGGAAGAAGCACCGACCCCAATGCCGATGTGATTCCGGATGTCAGCATTTCCCATGATGGCAAGACCGACAAATTCGAGCTGGCCGCAGTCGCTGCGTTTGGTGCCCAATTCACAACTTCAGATTGGACTCCCAAAAAGAAGTCAAAGGACCTCGCGGACTCCTATCACCCGGGATTCGTTCAACTGGACAACGACGTTCGCAATGAGGGGCTCGTCGCGCTGAGTTCGAGCCAGGAGGGGGTCGGCGATCTGCGCACTTTTGACCGGGTCTACTTCGCAGCGGATGCCTCAAGTCCGGTAGAGATCTACCTGACCCCCCGGTTCGGGAAGCCTGGTGTCCCGAATGTGCTTGAGGCCGGACAGAAGGGCGGGAACGAAGCGAGCTACCACCTTCTTAGAGGCAGCCTGATTGATCAGGGTGCCTGGATTGCCCGATTGGAACGCGATCCGAAGAAGTTGCAAGCGGAAAGTCTGATGCCAGCAGACGTTCTGTTCCACAATGGGGCAGTCCTGAAAGGCAGACTGGGATTGCAGACAGGAAAATCCCAACAAAGTGCCTACCTGATTGATGAGGATCAGGATCTGTTATACCTCGCCGCTGGGCCGGGCATCAAGGTCGTCAACGCGACCGAGAAAAGTGTCACGCAACAGTTTGTTGTTTTGAGCGGCGAGTTTGTCAACAACCAGGAGGCAACCGCACGTTTCGACAAGAACGAATCCCTGCACCCCGGACGCATCGTGCTTGCCACCGGGGAAGAGATGGTCGGCAGGATATCGCTGCGGCGGGCTCAGAATATGGTGAAATCCTATCGTATTCCCCTGGGTGCCTACTTCCTGCCGAATGCCGACAAGGCGCTCCTGTCCTACTTCACTCCCGATCAGGTCGAGTACCTCGAGGAGGAAGCAGCGGGTGCTACGACAAGATATGCTCCGCTCGAAAACGCGTTTGTGCCTCAGGACGAGTACCTGGCGGGTCTCGAATCCAGCAAATCACGGATCAAGACCAGGAACCTTCAGGTCGGGTATGTCATGCTTGAGGATGGAACACGACTGAACGGCAGGATTGCGCAGCGGAACGGTGCGATCGTCGTCGTCGACGCGAGCAGCCGTTTCAAGAAATACCATCCGAATGACAAGGGGCTATCCCATTTCGTTCAGACGATCGACGGCACCGAGCGGCGATTCATTCCCTTGCAAGGTGGAATCCGCGCCTTTTCCGGCGGCGTCATGGAATTTGTTGAAGTGTTTGGTGCGGACAAGGATTTCAGCTACTACCGCAATCCCAATCCCACACATCTGAAGAAGTTCGCCACCAAGCTGGCCAAGGGAGTGATCAACACGGCAACCACCGCCGGCAGAGTCGTAGCGGCCAACGCCGCGGCAAAGCAGGAGGTACGGGCTTCCCTCGAGGGTTCCGACAAAGGTGTGGGAGATGTGGCTGGCGCCGTCGTCGCCGGCGCACAAGCGCAGCAAAAGGTGCTCGAGGCGACAGAAGGAATCGTGGAGGTTGGAGATGAAGGGGGGCTATACCACAAGGAATGGGTGGTGGTGAACAACACCACAAAGGAAAAAAGTGTGATTTACTCCGGTAACGACTCCCAGGAGCTGACTCGACTGCTGAGCCTCTGCCCAAAGTATCGAACCCTCGACCAGCGAGACGCAAAGCGGTTGACCAACGTTGGCAGCCTGGAGGCCGCCGTCCACTTTCTTAACAGTTGCCGGTAATCGTTGTGTCCGCGTGAAATGCCGTTGTAGTTGACTCGATTGCTACTCGAGCGCGCCGAGCATGAAGTCCGGCAGCAAACCGTCCCGCCGGTAGCGCCGCTTGATCGCTGGTGGCAGCAGCCCGAAGCGCCCGATCCACGTGCGGCATTGCGGCGATCCGCAGTGGCACCGCATGCGCCACATGTCGTCGTCACCGGTGATCGTCGAGTAGTCGATGACGATCTCGTCGCTTGGCCTGATGTCGCGGGCGGCGAAGAGGAACAGCTTGTTATTGCGCTTGCGAATGGCCGCGTTGGGGCGACAGGAATGGTTCAGGTAGCGGCCCAACCCGTTGCCAGGGTCGAGATACGTCTCGTCGCCGAAACGAAAGCAATTGGCCATGAACTCGCCGCCGCGGCGCCACAGCACCTGCCAGTGGTACACGCGTCCGGGGATCCTGCCGATGGTGCTCTCCTCGGCGAACGCCCGCGTAGCGAAAATGCCGAGCCCGGTTCGTGCGGCGCGCACGGCGACGCCGGGAACGGCAGGCACGATGGCCGGGTGAACAACCGATGTAGCGGGCATTCTGCTGGTGATGTGTGGGCGATCTGAGCGTGGCGGGCGATGAGGTGCATCGGCATCTTAGACCGATGGGACGATGTTACGCTCAAACGCTCGCGTTCACCTGTTTGCTGGCGCTGGCCCCTCGAACCCTAAGCGGGCAGTGTCCGAACGGTTCCGCGCCGCCCTGCGGTGGTAGCGTCACGGCGACCGTGCCGCCCGAGGGTGAACGCGGTCGACGGTTTCTGGTGTTGCCCTTCCGAAACTTGTCGCGCGGCAGTGAGCAGGAGTGGCTCGTGGAGGGCGCCACCTCCATGATCGGGGAGTCGCTTGGCCGCTGGAGGGAACTCCGCGTCGTCGCCGATGACCGGCTCTATCCCGCCATGCGGCGGCACGGCCTCAGCGCGGGCACGATCTTGGCGCCGGAACGCGTGCGCCGCCTGGCCGAGGAGACCGGCGGCTGGACCGCCGTGTCGGGCGACATCGTGGCGAGCGGAGGTCGTCTGCGCGTGAGCGCCCGCGCGGTTGACGTGGTGACCAACCGCGACGTCGTCGCGCGATTCACGGTCGAGGCGCCCACCGGCGCTGACGTGCGGCCGCTGTTCGAGTCTATCGCCACCAGGCTGCTGCATGGCGCGGGCCTCGACACGGCAACGGCGGGGCTCGCCACGATCACCACACGGTCGCTGGACGCCTATCGCGCCTACTTGCGTGGGGTGCACCACATCAATCGCGCGCAGTTCCGTCAGGCACGCGAGGCGCTGCTCGAAGCGGTGCGTATCGACAGCACGTTCGCGCAGGCGCACTTCCTTCTCGTCGAAGCAGCGTTGTTCGCGGACCCGTTCTCCGCGATGTCACCGGGTAGCACGCTGGTTCGGGCCTTTGAGCGGAGCCTGGCGTTGGCCGACCACTTTGCGCCCGCGGAACGCCAACTGTTCCTCGGTGTTGATGCCATCTTCTCAGGTCGTTTCGCCGGGGCTCGCGAACTGCTGGCTGGACGCGTCGCGCTTGACTCAACGGATCTGCGCGCGGTCTCTTGGCTGTCGTTTCTCGAGTATGCCGACGGCGTTCTGGTCCCGACGCCGGGTGGCGAGGCCCGCCGAGGTTCGGTCAATGAGAATCTTCGACTGGCTCGGCGCGTGCTGGCGCTTGACCCCGCACGACACGACGCGTTTCTGCCGATCATGGCCCAGTACCTTCTCGCGGCCGGTGCCTTTCCTGCCGTCCTCCCGGGCTGGCGACGAGAGAGCGGCGATCTTCTGCGCCTCATGACCATGGTGCCGGCGCGTGTGTTCGTCTCCCTGCTGCGCGACTCGATCGAGCTGGTGCCGGCGGAGTCGCTCGCGATGATGCCCCTTGATACAATCGTCGCCGCTCGCCGGCGGGCGCTCGACTCGGCCGTCGCAATATCCAGTCGGTGGCTGGTGGTAGGGCCTAACGAAGGCGTTGCGCGGCATATTGCGGCCGAGGTTGCCGTGGTTGCCGAAGAGTATGACCGCGCACTCATACAGCTGCGCCTCGCCGACTCTCTCGGTAGCGAGTTCGGCGCCCTGGACTCGCGTCTGCTGCGCATGTCGATTCTCGCGCGACTCGGCCGCTACGACGATGCGCGCGCAGCCATGGCGGCCGGCAACGCATGGCGCCGAATCAGCCTGGACCTCGGAACCGCCGCGTTTCTCGAGGAGGGCATGGCGGCCGCGTGGGCGTTCAATCTGCTCCTCATGGCCGGCGATGTAGGACGTGCCGGGGATCTGCTCGACACGCGCGCACGCGCTGTGCGAGGGATGGTCCCGGATAGCACCATCGCTCAGGCAATTGCGTTGACGATGCTCTCCGGCGAGCGCCTGCCGCCGCTGTGGCAGGTGGAACTGCCGCTCGCTTTTCGGATGGATGTTCTTGACAGCGTCTACGCGAGAACACCGGTGGGTGCCGCGTGGCCGAGGCTCGAGACGGTGCGCGTCGCGATGGCGCGTATGTTGAGCCACTCCGTTACACGCGCCGGAGGCAGCGTTGTACTCGCCGAGCGGGCGCGGAAATCCACGTGGTTCGCACCATAAATTCTTGCGGGTCCGAACACTTGGGGCGTCACTAACTCCGCTTCGTGAACGAGGGCACGCTACCGCACAACTTTGTCCTCCCGAAATCCGACGACGACAGCGACCAGGTGGCCGTTGCGGCGTATCAGGCCGGCGAGACGGTGGAAGTGGACTTCGTGGTGCCGGCGCCCGGTTCCTACACCTACGTCTGCGTCTTTCCGGGACACGCAGCGTCCATGCTCGGCGCGCTGCGCTCCCTGAAATAGTCGAGCGACCGCGCCGGGACTTAGAAGCTCCCTCCCAGGAACACCGCGTTCGCGAAGATCGGCAACAGACCGCGCCACATGTCTCTGAAATTCGGATCGCCGGCGAACCCGATCACCCGCCCGCGCCCGACGCGTTCGGTCCACAGATAAGGTGAACCCGCCACGCGCGCGGGTACCTCGGGCCACAGGTATCCCGCCAGCCTGAGCCGCGGCAGGTCCGCGTAACGGATCACGGCCTCGCCGGCGCGCAGGTCGCGCGGCACGTTGTACACCCGATCCGAGAAGAGCAGCACGGGGACGTCGGCGGTGTGTACGCCGGCCAGCAGCGGCGACAGCGTGTCCCCAAATGCCCGAAGGATCGCGCCGGGCACGCTGGCCGACAGCGGCGCGCCGCCGGCGCTATCGGCGCGAGTGCTGTCGCGCCGCAGGCGCAGCCGGGCCAGGCCGGTGCGCTCGCTTGCCAGCCAGCCGGTGGCGGCGTCGAGTGTCACGAGGACGCCGCCATTGCGCACCCACGCATTCAGGGCCGCGCGTCCACCGTCGCCGAACGTGGCGTCCAGCTGGGCGACGCCCGCCGACGGAATCACCAGCACGTTGAAGTTCTCGAGCACCGCGGCCGAGACGTTCGAGGCGGCGATGCTCGTCACTGGATACTGGATCCGGTTATCGAACGCGTACCACGCAAATCCAAACGCGTTGCCGTTCACCGGGGCGCCGCCGAGCATGGCGACGCGCGGATGGCGCAGCGGGAGGACACTGTTACTGCCCAAGTCCGTGCCTTCGTCCACCAACGCCGAGGCGAGCGGTGCGACCCGGGCGCCACTGGCGGCGGCCGCCGCGCGGACGGATGCGTGTACGCCGGTATCGTTCGACGCCACGCGAACGACGAACGCACCGCGCGGGAAGTTGGCCGTGCCGGATCGGAACGCGCGCGGCGCATACCACACGCGCACGCTGTCACGGAACAGCGCGGACAGCATGCGTACCGACGCCTCGCTGCCGGCCTCGAACGAGTAGCCATAGCGGCCGGTACCGGGGGCGGGTGCCGCCGCGGCTGAACCGAACGACGCCGGCAGTTCCTCGGTGCCGCCAACGGCGGCGCGCACTGTCCATGCACGGACGCGGAACGTGTACGGCATGGACCACGCGGTCAGGTCGTAGAAGCGCTCCGGTTGGTTGGTGCGGCGGCTCTCCAGCTCCTGGCGGATGAAGCTGGAATCCAGCATCGCGTCTGGCTCGAGCAGGGCTTTCGCCAGGCGGCCTTGCGGCTGCGAGAAGTCCACCACGTAGCTGCCGGCCGAGACGCGCTGAGTGCCGGCGGTCTGGTCGCCGAACGGCGTGGCGCCCGTGAGTTCGGTAGTTGCGCCAAGGCGGCGCACCGTGATGCCGTTGTCCATCAGACGCCTTGCCAGTGAATCCGCTCGGCCCTGGGCGTCGCGCTCGAACACCACCGCGCGCATGGGGCCGCTGGCGCCATCCGTCACCGCTGACTGACGAAACGCGGCATAGTCTCGCACGCGCTCGGCGCGGCGGCGCGCGGTCGTGGCAATCGTCGCCCACGCCGCGGTGTAGTGGTGCCACGACGCGTCGCGCAGCGTCATCACGGTGCCGTCGCTGCGGGTGATCGCGCCGCCGCTGGACGACGCCTGCTCATACGTCATGCCCGCGGCGCCGGTGAGAATCGGCCACGACACGCCGTAGCCGGGATAGAACTCGTCGTAGCCTTCACGCCGGAAGTAAGACCAGCCGTGCTCATCAAACGCCGCGGCATTCGCAGCGGCATAGATGTCCCACCACTTCAGGATGCTGGTGTGCACGTTCTTGTTCACCGGCTCCATCGGCGGCGCGAAGAAGTACGTGGAGCTGGAGCCCATCTCGTGCAGGTCCACGGCGACGTGCGGGTACCACTTGTGGAACGTGGCCACGCGTCCGCGCGTCTCGGGGTGCGAGTGCAGGAACCAGTCGCGATTCAGGTCGAAGTAGTAGTGGCTCGTGCGCGGCCCCGGCCAGTTGCCCTGGTGGATCAGCGCGCCGGGCGTTGTGGGGACGCCAAGCTGGCCGCGGGCGCGCATCACGTCCTGCACGTGACGCTCGTGCCCGTCGGGGTTCTGCACGGGGTCGATCAGCACCACCACGCTGTCGAGAATCATGCGTGTCAAGTCGTCCCGACCTGCCGCGAGCTGATACAGCAGGGCCAGCGACGCTTCCGTGCCGGACGCCTCGCCACCGTGCACGGTGTAGCCGAGCCACGTGATGGACGGCATGCGCGCCGTGCTGGCCGCCGCGTCACTGGCCGCGGTGCCGACCCGCCCGGCGTCGGCGAGGATCTGTGATATGCGGGCGTGATTCGCCTCGCTCGTCGCGATGATGAGCAACGATTCGCGGCCCTCGAACGTGCGGGCCACCGTGTCCACGCGGATGCGCCTGCTCGCCGCCGCGACACGTTCGGCGTACCGCACGATCAGGTGGTGCGGCGTGAAGCGGTCCCCGACTTCGTAGCCGAGTACCGAGCGTGGTGTTGGCACCGCGGGGTCGAAGTTGCCGGACGGGTTGTAGGAGTGCTGGGCGCTCGCCGTGGAGGCGAGCATCAGGAGAAGAAGGCTGGCGCGCATGGAAGGGCTCTTGCTCGTGTGAAAAACGAACTTCCCGACTACGGCACGATTGGCTTGGGTTCGAGCTTCGCCACCCACAACCCCGAGTTGAAGTCCGTGAACAGGATGTGTCCCTTCCACGGCATCGCGTTCATCGCGAACGACGCGTTGGCGGTGCGGCCATTCGGGTCAAACGCCTTGAACACCGCGATTTCGCGTCGCTGCTCGGCCAAGTTGCCCAGTAGTTCGCCGGATACGTCCACGACGCGCAGGCCGCCGTCGTAGTACGCCTGATACATCACGTCGTCCTCGACGATGATGTCATGCGACCCGAACTCCTCCTGGTGGTACTTGGCGATGTTCCTGGGGTTCTTGGGGTCTGTGAAGTCCACGATGTGCGTGTAACCCGCCGACGTCTGCGCCACACCGCCCGGGCGGCCCAATGAGCTGCCGTAGTTGGTGCCTTCCCACACGCGGCCGGCGCGCGACATGATCTCGTCGCCCAGGAAGAGGTACGTCTTGCCGGTGGATTTCTGCACGTAGGGATAGATCTCGTGCGAGGCGCCGCTGGTGGTCGGATAAGTGGCGATCAGCACCGGCTTCTCGATGGAGCCACCGTACCTGCCGTTGCCCACGTCCACGGCCACAACGCCCGTGCCCCATTCGGAGGAATACGCGATGCCGTCCCGCACCCACACGTCGTGGACGCGCGAGTTGGGGTGGTTGTATTCGCCCGCGTATTTCGGCTTGTAGATGTCGCGCACGTCCACAATCACGTACTTGTCGCCGCCGGAGATGGCGAACAGGTACTCGTTGGTGGCGAACATGTTGTGCACGCCGCCCGTCAGTTCCTGATCGAACGTCGCCGCCACCTTGGGATGCGCTGGGTTGGCGAGGTCCAGGATCACGACACCGTTGACGCGATTCGAGGCGCCCTCGCGCGACAGCACGCCGTAGCGTCCGTCGGGGGAGACCGTCACGTCGTTGATGGTGCGCGCGTCAACCTTCACTGAATCCGTGATGACTGGTGTCGCCAGGTTGGTGATGTCAAAGACGTAGCCCCAGCCATCGCCGCCCCAAGTGCCCACCAGCGCGTAGTCGCGGCCGTCCTTCGCGGTCCATGGCCACAGGTCGCTCGTATTGACGTGCGTGATCGTACCGCGGCCGGTGACGTTGATGCGGCGGCGCACGTCGCGCGGCGTCACCTGAATCACCTTGCGTGCAGTCATGGGGCCGGTGGTCGCCAACAACGTGTAGCGGCCCGGGACCTCCGCCGCGAACAGGCCGCGGTCAACGATGCCCGTGGCGCCCGGCGCCGCGATCGTGTCATCCGGCACGTACGTGTAGCTCCATGTGATCGGCACGTCGGCCACGGCGGCGCCGCTGGCGCGCTTGGCCGTTGCCTTGAGGTGCAGCACATCGCCGCTCCGCACCATGTTCTCCGCGATCTCGATAGCGAGGCTCGCCACCGGGTTCTGGGCCACCGTATAGCGCACCGTGGACCGCACGCCCTCAAACTCAGCC
Organism: Gemmatimonadota bacterium; assembly: GCA_038060705.1. Classification (GTDB taxonomy): domain Bacteria; phylum Gemmatimonadota; class Gemmatimonadetes; order Gemmatimonadales; family Gemmatimonadaceae; genus DASPMP01. The sequence goes on along the minus strand of JBBTFS010000085.1, from coordinate 18,894 downwards.
GAGATCGACACGGGGCCGACGGCGTTGGCGGTCACGTTGCCGAAGCGATCCACCGTCGCGACTTTCGCGTCGGAACTGCGCCACGCGAGCCCGGCGGCTTTCCGCTCCGAGGAATCCGCGTGAAACGCCTTGCCGTCATGCGCCAGCGTGACGCCGGCATAGAGACGGCCCGGTTCGGGCTTGATGGCGATGCGCGTGACGGCGGGCCATGTGATGGCGATCGGGACTTGCACGATCACCGGTGCCTCACGACCACCGGCGGTGACGACGATCTCATATCGGCCAGCCCGGAGCGCCTTGATCATGCTGTCGCCCACGGCGACGGCGTCCCTCGGGCCGGAGACGCGAACGCGCGCGGCGCGCAGTTCGTTTCCTTTCGCGTCGTACGCCGTGACCTTGATCGGCGCGGTTTCACCGGCCTTGATCGTGAAGCTCGTCGGCGTGACGACAAGTCGCGCGATGGCGGTGTCCGTCACGGGCCCCGGCTGTTGCTGGGCCAGCAGGGCGGATGAGGACGCGATGATCGCGGTCGTGACGAGCCGGAGCGAGCGAGTTACGTTCACGTAGGGACTCCCGATTGGAGGGCGTAAGCCTTGATGATGGACGTGAAGGGGACTGTTTTCAACCTGACAAACAGGGTGCGGGGTGCAGGGTGCGGGGTGCTGGGACTGCTGCTCGCAACGGGGACAGCGGTCGCGCAGCTGCCCGCGAAGCCGGCGAACGACTACTGGATCTACGTTGGTGCCGAAAGCGCCGACCTGATTCACCGCGTCCGTTTCGGGCCGGCCGGCGCGGTCGTTGAGAAGACCATCGGCATCGGTGAATCGGCGGTCGAGATGGAGGGCCCGCACGGGCTCCAGATCTCGCGCGACGGCAAGTATCTGCACATGACCACCGGTCACGGCGCGCCGGATGGCAAGTACTGGAAGTACGAACTCGGCCCGGACACGCTCGTGGGCCCGGGCATCTTCCTGAGTTTCTTTCCGGCGTCGCTCGACGTCACGCCGGATGGGCTGTACGCGTTCGTGGTGAACTTCAACCTTCACGGCGAGATGGTGCCGTCCACGGTGTCAGTGGTCTACACGCCGACGAACACTGAAGTCGCGCGCACGACCACGTGCACGATGCCGCACGGGAGCCGGGTGGAGCCCAGCGGCGCGTTTCAGTACTCGACGTGCATGATGGATGACCAGCTCGTGGAGCTCGACACGCGGTCGTTCGCGGTGTCGCGGCGCTTCTCGCTGGCCAAAGGGAAGGAGGGTTCGATTCCAGCCAAGTGGGAGAGCGAGCATGCCAAACACATGGCGGCCGGCCACAAGATGCCCATGCCTCCTGCATCGTGTTCGCCAACGTGGGCGCAGCCGAGCGCGGACGGCGCGAGGATCTATGTCTCATGCAACAAGGCGGATGAGATTCTCGAGGTGGACCGCGCGTCGTGGACCGTCACGCGCCGCATGGCCACCGGACGCGGGCCGTACAACCTGGCGGCGACACCGGACGGCAAGCTGCTGGTGGCGTCGCTCAAGCAGGGCGGCTCGGTGCAGATCTTTGACCTGGCCAGCGGCAAGAGTGTGATGCTGGAGAAGAGCAGCACCACCGTGACGCACGGCGTCGCGATCAGCCCAGATTCACGCTACGCGTTCGTGAGCAACGAGGCGGTGGGCGCGCAGCCGGGCAAGGTGGACGTCTACGACCTCGTGGCGCTCAAGCGCGTCGCGTCCGTGGACGTAGGCCAGCAGGCCGGCGGCATCGCGTTCTGGAGGATGGCGCCAGCAGCGCCTTAGCTCTTTCCGAGTCTGGTCGCCTTGAACGCGCGGGCCTGGGCTTCGATCGCCGTTTCGGTCGCCAGCCGCTCGATACTGGACGCGCCAAAGAAGCCCGCTACGCCCTTGGTGCGGGACAGCACGTACTGCGCGTCTTCAGGCGTGGCGATCGGGCCGCCGTGGCACAGCACGATGACGTTGGGATTGGCCTTCTTCGCGGCGTCGTGCATCGCCTGAACGCGCTGGACGGCTTCCTCGAGTGACATGGCCGCGGTCTTCACGCCGATGGACCCGGCTACCGTCGTATTCACGTGCGCGACCACCACATCCGCGCCGGCCTGCGTGAAGCGCATCGCCGTGTCTTCGTCAAAGACGTACGGGCACGTCAGCATCTTGAGCTCGTGGGCCATGGCGATCATGTCCACTTCGAGCTGGATGCTCATGCCGGTCTCCTCCAGGATCTGGCGGAACTGGCCGTCAATGAGTCCCACGGTGGGGAAGTTCTGCACGCCGTCGAAGCCCATCTCCTTCAACTGCGGCAGGAACACGCGCATCATCCGGAACGGATCTGTACCGCAGACGCCAGCCAGCACGGGCGTGTCTTTCACGATCGGCAGCACCTCGCGCGCCATGTCCACCACGATCGCGTTGGCGTCGCCGTAGGGCATCATGCCGCTGGCGCTGCCGCGTCCTGCCATGCGATAACGGCCGGAGTTGTAGATGATGATGAGGTCCACGCCGCCGCGTTCGGCGAACTTGGCCGAGATGCCCGTGCCGGCCCCCGCGCCGATGATCGGCTTGTTGGCCTTCACCTGGGCGCGCAGTCGCTTCAGGCACTCGTCGTACGCGATGAATGGCATGAATGAAGTCTAGGTGACGATCGCGAGCATTTCGTCCGCGAGAGCGTGGGCGAACTCGGTGTCGTTGATGGCCGCCTCAATCTCGCGAATGCGAACGTTGGGCCCACAATGATCGCGCAAGGACGCGAACAGCGCTTGGTCCGCCACGGCGTCCCGGAACGGACCGCCTTCCTCGTCAATCATGCTCACACCCATGAGCGGCAGCAGCAGCACGACCGGTGCCTTGGACTTGTTGAGTTGCGCCGCCATGCGCTGGCCGATCTCGCGGCACTCCTCGGGCGTCGTGCGCATCAGCGTGACGGCCGAGTTGTGCTTGTAGAACTTGCGCGTCGCGCGAAAGCGTTCGGGGATGCTGTCCATCGGGCCGAAGTTCACCATGTCCATCGCGCCCACGGACACCACTTGGGGAATCCCCTTGTGCGCCGCGGCGCCATGGCGGTCTGGCCCGGCGCTCAGCACGCCGCCCACCACCTCATCGCACCATTCGGTCGTCGTCACGTCCATCACGCCGTCGAAGTACCCGTCGTCAATCAGGCCCTCCATGGCGCGGCCGCCGGTACCGGTGGCATGGAACGTCACCACCTCGAACCCGCGCTCTTCGAGCCGGTTGCGCGCTTCGGCCACGCAGGGTGTCGTCACGCCGAACATGGTGGCCGCGATCAGCGGCTTGCGCCGGCGCGACTCGCTGGCGCGTCCGCCTTCCAGTATGCCCACCATCGCGCCGCACGCATTGAGGATCAGCGATCGCGAGATCGGATTCAGCCCGGCGACGTCCACCACCGAGTGCATCATCATGATGTCCTTCACATCCACGTAAGGCCGCACGTCGCCGGACGCCATGGTGGAGACCATGAGCTTTGGCAGACCAACCGGCAGCTCGCGCATTGCCGCCGTGATGACCGCCGTCCCGCCACCGCCGCCAAAACCCAGCACGCCGTGGAAGTACCCTTTCTCGAACATGTCGCGCGTCAGCGTGCGCGCGCCCGCGGTCATGACGTCCAACGCCTCGCCGCGATTGCGCCGCTTGCGCAGGGCTGCCAGCGACGATCCGCCCGCCTCGGCCACCTGGGCGGCGGAGATGTCCGGCACGAACGCGGTGGGCTCGTCCATCACGCTGAAGTCCATCGTGTGAACGGATAGCTTGCGCGCGCGCAGGCTCTCGCGCGCGAACGCGTATTCCTCGCCCTTGGTATCCAGGGACCCGATGAGAAGAACCGTTTTCATGTACGTCTACCAAGGCCGGGCCCGCGATCTGCGCCGGCGACCGGTAGGGGACGGAACCCGATGGCGGGTCTCAGGTATGGACGCATTATCGCAGGAACATCGTAGCTCCAGCCGGGGGCGTCGTCCATGACGGGTGATGCCGCTCTATCATTCTCCCATGCCATACAGTCGTCGTCTCGCAGTGCTCGCGCTCGCGGTGGCAGTCGCCGCGTGCAGTCGCAAGAAGCAACCCAATGCGCCGGTCCCGGAGAAGCTCGACGAATGGACCAAATCACTTCTCATGGAGTTCAGCCGCGAGCCGGATTCGGTGCCCACGCGCTGGCGAGCGCTCATCGGCGATTACGGCCCGGACACCGTCAAGCGTTGGTTCGTGATCGAGCGGGACCGCCGCCTCTGGGTGATGGATGAGCACAAGAACTATGTGCCGCTGACCGAGCGTTCCGACTCGGTATTCCGGGCGCCGATCGCACCGGTGCCGGTGCAAGGCGAGGTTCGCTTTCACCTGGCGGAGGCCGTGGTGCAGTCGATCGAAGCGGGCGGAACCGTGATGGCCCGCCGTCGCATGGAGCTGGCGTCCGGCGAGGTGCAGCTCAAAGTGACGCCGGTGCGTCCGATCGACGAGATCCGCCGCGAGGCGCTGGCGGCCACGCCACCGGCCGAGTCCGGCTCGTTCAGGCCCACGGACCTGGTGGACGTGACCACCCTGGACTCCACCATCCGGCTCGAGATCCGGTACGCGACGGAGAACAATTTCCTGGGAACGAAGATGTACGACGAAGCGCGCGCCTTCATGCAGCGGGACGCGGCCAAGGCGCTCGTGCGCGCGAACAAGAACGCCAAACGCGTCGGGTTAGGGTTGTTGATTCACGACGCATACCGTCCGTGGTACGTGACCAAGATCTTCTGGGACGCCACGCCGGAAGAGAAGAAGTGGCTGGTGGCGAATCCCGCGACCGGGTCGAGGCACAACCGCGGCATCGCCGTGGACATCACGCTGTACGATCTCGAGACCAAGCAGGTGGTGGAAATGCCGAGCACGTATGACGAGAGCACCGAGCGCGCGTTCTCGACCTATCTCGGCGGAACGGCGCTGCAGCGGCACCATCGCGCGCTGCTCAGGCGGCTCCTGGAGCACGAGGGATTTGCCGTGAACCCCAAGGAGTGGTGGCACTTCGACTACATGGACCGGAAGCGCTACGCGATCGGCAACATCGCGTTCGAGGACATCGGGAGATAGGAGACAAGACACCGCGGCCAAGCTCTCCCATGTCCTGTCTCTTGTTGTCCTACGCCAACACCGGCAGTGGGGTGCGCGCAGTGATGTACGCCGTTTCAATGACCCCGCCGCCGAGTACACGGTCGCCATCGTAGAACACGGCCGACTGCCCCGGCGTGATTGCTGACAGCGGCTCGTCGAGCGCCAGCTCGATCTCGCCATCCTGTTCGCGAATGACCTCGGCCAGCGCTGGCGAAGCGTGATGCCGGATTTGCACACTGAACCTTCGACTTGGGTCTTGAGTCTTGGGTCTTGGGCCCTGGGCCTGCAGTGGAGGTGTCAGCCAGTTGACCTCGCGAACCGTGAGTCCGCGTCCCAGCAGTTCTGACTTCGGCCCTATCACGACCGCCCGCTCTTCCGGCCGAATCGCGACAACGTACATCGGCTCCCGGTATCCTCCCGGCACTCCGCGCCGCTGTCCGATCGTGAACCGTGCGTAGCCCTCGTGCTCGCCGACCACCTTGCCCGTCGACAACTGGAACGACCCGCGCGAGAGTGCCGGCGCGTTGGCGCCGAGCTTTGAGCGAATGACCTTCGTGTGATCACCGTCCGGCACGAAGCAAATGTCCTGGCTCTCGATCTTGTCGGCGGTGTTGAGCCCGATGCGACGGGCAACGGCCCGCGTCTCCGCCTTGGTCTGGTGGCCGACGGGGAGCAGCATGCGCGACAGCATGCGCGCTTCGATGCCCCACATGAAGTATGACTGGTCCTTGGCGGGGTCGAGGCCGCGGTGCAACGCGCCGTCGATCATGCGGGCGTAGTGGCCGGTGGCGACGTACCGTGCGTCGATCGAGTCCGCCTTCTTCACCAAGTCGCGGAACTTGGTGAACGTGTTGCAGCGGACGCAAGGGATTGGCGTGCGGCCGCGCGAGTACTCACTCACGAAGTCGTCCACCACGTCGTGCCCGAACGCATCTTCGAGATTCAGGACGTAGTGCGGGATTCCGAGCGTCTGGCAGACGCGACGGGCGTCGTTGATCGAGTCCAGGGAGCAGCAGGGGCGGTCCGGGACCTCGTCGCCGTGGCAAAAGAGCTTCATCGTGGCGCCGACGACGTCGTAGCCCTGTTCCACAAGCAGTGCGGCGGCCACGGAACTGTCGACGCCGCCGGAGATGGCGACCAGCACACGCTCCTTCATTGGCCGGCTTTCAGGACGCCACGCCAGCGAGTCCGCGTGCCTTGCTCACCAGCTTCGCGAACACTTCGATGACCCGATCCACCGACTTCGCGTCGCTCATGGATCCCAGGCTCATCCGGATCGCGCCGTTCACCAGTTCGCGTGATGCACCGATGGCCGTCAACACATGCGACGGACTGGACGTTCCCGCCTGGCACGCGGAGCCGGCGGAGCATCCGATGCCCTGAAGGTCCAGCGCCATGAGCATGGACTCGCTGTCCGTGCCTGGCACGGAAACGTTCACCACATGCGGCGCGCGCATTGGTGCGCCGGCGCCGTGGATCACCGCGTCCGAAATCCGTTCGCGGATGCCGCGTTCGAGCCGCTCGCGCAGCTGCACCAGGCGTGCGCACTCTGCCTCGCGCTCGCGGAGCGTCAGTTCCGCGGCTGTGGCCAAGCCGATGGCGGCGGCGATGTTCTCGGTACCCGGCCGGCGTCCGCGCTCCTGCGTGCCGCCATGGAAGAGCGACTCCAGCGTTGTGCCGCGGCGGATGTAGATCGCGCCGCAGCCCTTGGGCGCGCCGATCTTGTGACCAGACAGCGCCAACGCGTCGAACGGAATCTTGCGCGCGTCCACCTCCACTTTGCCGAACGCCTGCACGCCGTCAGTGTGGAACAGCGCGCCGCGTTCCTTGGCGCGCACGGCCAGCTGGGCCAGCGGCTGCACGGTGCCGATCTCGTTGTTGACCCACATTACTGACACGATGGCGACGCCGTCCTGCGTCAGTTCACTGTAATGCGCGACGTCCACCGTGCCCGTGCTGTCAACGCGACAAAGTCGCTCCTGGGCGCCCTCATGGGCTGCCTGATGCACGGCCGACAGCACCGCCTTGTGCTCGATCGGCGTTGTGACGATGGCGTTGCGTCCTTCCACCTTGCGCGCTCGCCACGCGCCGAGGATGGCGATGTTGTCCGCCTCGGTGCCGCCGGAGGTAAAGGCCACCTCATCCGAGCGCGCGCCGATGCAGTTGGCCAGGCGCTCGCGTGCTTCGTCCAGCGCTGTGCGTGCCTCGCGCCCCCAGCGGTGCAGGCTGGACGGGTTCCCGAAGCGTGGGCCGTAGAACGGCGTCATCGCTTCCAGGACCTCCGGCCGCACCGGCGTCGTTGCCGCGTGGTCGAGATAGATGGGCTCGGGCATCGCTACAATATACCAGTCGATTTATAGGTTCGGTCGCACCCCGAACGTCGCACGCTGACACCGCACCCCTGCACCCCCGCACCCTGATGTTGCACCCAAGGAACCTGGCAGTGCTCGCCCTCACTTGTGCATTTCAGGCACAGGCACAGGTGCTCGAATCGCGCCCCCGTTTACTCCGGGACCAATGGGTCTGGAGCGTCGGCGCGTTTGCCGGCCTTCCGTTGGGCGATTTCGCCAAGAACGAGAACGGCGGTGGCGGCTTTGAGTTCATGCTTGGCTTTCAGCCGTTTCGCCGGCAGCCGCTCACCATCCGGACGCAGATCGCCGCGCTCATCTACGGAAACGTCCAGGCCACCGGATATCAGGACGTGTGCGACTTCTTCGGGTGCCGCACGGAAACGGTGGAATACACGGCGCGCAGCCACACGATGACCTCGTGGCATATCGGCCCGGAGTTCTTCGCGACCGACGGATTCCTGCGGCCATTCGTGTACGCGATGCCCGGCTACACGTGGTTTCACAGCTGGGCAAATCTGCCGCCGACGTCACCCGGCGGAGCATCTCCCGGCTCGGCCGGCCTGTACTCATCCGGGAATTTCTCGACCGTCTACGGCGCCGGCGTCCGATTCATCAAGACGAAGTACGGCCGCGAATACGGCATGGAGTTCGCCTCGCGGGTGACTCGCAACACCAAGGCCAACTACCTCACCGATCGCGGGGTGAAGTTCAACCTGGATGGATCGATGACCGTGATCCCGGTGCAGGGAGCCGCGAACACGTTGAGCATCCAGGTGGGATTCTGGATGGGGCCCTACATCAACTGGAACGAGCGCCGGCTCCGCTGATCAGCCTTCAGGAGGCCATGTATTTCTGCACCGCCGCGATCGTCCGATCCACTTCCTCCATCGTGTTGAAGATGTGCGGCGAGAATCGGATGCCCGGCCGGCCTCCCGATCGCGCACAGGCAATCCGCTCCTTCTCGTACAGCGTCGCCACCAGTTTGCCGGGATCCAGCGAGCCTGGACGCAATGTGATAATCGCCGCGTAGCGCGTCGGGTCGGTGCTCGAGTACATCGCCACGCCGTCCATCTTCGAGAACGCGGCCGTCATCCGCTGTGCCAGGTTGCGCGAGCGTTTCTCGATGTTTGCGCGACCGATCTCGGTCTGGAACTTCACCGCGGTGCCAAGGGTCGCGAGCGCTGCTTCGTCGCGCTGGCCAAACCCTTCCATGGTCCGCGAGATCCCGACCGCGCCGGCGTACAAGCTGACGACGCTCGGTGAAATACGGTCGTGCACCGCCGCGTTCACATACAGCAGTCCGATTTCCTTGGGGCCGCACAGCCATTTATGCGCCGAGCCGGTGTAGAAATCCGGCTGCATGTCGGAGAGACTGTGATTGAGGATGCCGAACGTCTGCGCGCCGTCCACGACCGACAGCACGCCGCGTGAGCGCGCCATCGCGCAGAGTTCCTTGACGGGCAGCATGTCACCGATGGTGTTGGTGACGTGCGTGACGGCGATGACCTTGGTTCGCGGTGTCAACGCCTTGCTGAAGGCATCCACGTAGAACGCGGTGCCGGGGTGGGGCAGTGTGGCCGGCACTTCCACGATGGCGAATCCGAAGCGCTTTGCTTTCTCGCGCCACGCGTTGAGGTTGCTGGGATGGTTATCGCCGAACACGACGACTTCGTCCCCGACGCCCAGCTTGAGGCCGCTGGATATGAAGTTGTTCGCCTCGCTGGTGTTGCGAACCAGCACGATCTCTTCGGGCGTGGCGCCGAGTGATTCCGCCAACAGACGACGCGATTCCTCACGGCCCTCGGTGAGTTTCGCACGGGTGGTGGAAGACGGGTTCGCCTCCATGAACCGCGTGTTCTTCTCGAGTACCTCCACGACGGGCAGGCAGGCTGGGGCGACGTTCGCGGAGTTGAGGAAGGCGAGGTCGGGCGGCACGAGGTACCGTGCGCGGACGGCCTTCCAGAACGCCTCATCGGGCTCGCTGGTGCGGGGCAGCGGTGCGGTCGGGGCGCCGGCAAATCCCTTGGGGAAGTCCGGCCACATCACGGCCGAACCGCTGATGGCCAGGTACCGCGCGAACTCTCTGCGAGACACGCTCATGGAGCCTCCGGTTGTCACCCGAATACTACACCCGACTCACCGGCTCACGTAGAAACGCGCGCGCACTTCCGCCAGTTTGGGGAAGAAGCGAATGCTCGTTGTGCGATGCAGGAAGCTGGCGCCCTGCGATCCGCCCGTGCCCGTCGTGCCTGGCCCGAGCATACGCTCCACGAGCTGCGCGTGCAGAAAACGCCACGACGCGAACGCCATTTCGTACTCCAGCAGGGCCTCGGCGACGAAGAACGCGATCGACGGCCCCGGGCCGAGGTACAGCTGCTCCAGTGCGACGCCTTCCTTTTCGAGGAACCGAAGGAACACGTCCTGGAGCGGCAGACGATCGAGCCAGACCTGCACCGGCTTCGGGATCGGTCCCTGGGACTTCAGCAAGTCCACGAACCATTTCTCGCGCAGGCCCGAGGCCGCCTCCAGCGTGCGGAACTGCACGCTCTGCGACCCGCTCGACGTACCCAAGCTGGCGCGAAACGCCGCGAACCGCTGCGGCGGCAGCAGCGCCAGCGACGTCAGTTGCGCCGACACGATGCGCATCAGCCCGTTGACGCGATGCAATTGCCACAACGCCAGACCGCCGTCGTGCCGTTCCAGCGCGTGCTGGACAACCTCGAGATCGTTGAGCAGCACCTTGAACCACAGCTCGCTGCTCTGGTGGACGACGATGAAGAGCAATTCGTCGGCGTAGCCGGCGTCGGACTTCGTTTCCTGGAGCGAAAGCAGCTTGTCCAGCGACAGATACGTCGGGTACGTCAGCGCTTCGACGGCCTTCACCCTGGATCTGGCTGCGACTTTCGGCTGTCGGCTTCGGCTGTCGGCCTTCCGACGGCTGACAGCCGACGTCCGCTTGCTGGTCTTCTTCATCAGAACGTCGAGACCTCCAGCGCGGCGACATCGTCCACGCGCATTGTTTCGGTTGTGAAGAACGGCTCGCCGTGGCGGCGACGAATCATGGCGCCATAGCCGGCGGACTGCTGCCGGATCGTGTCGTACAGCGACTCGCCGGTGGGATACACCTCACCCGCCTGCGCTGCGCCGTCGAACTGCGTCGAAAAACACTTGATCGCCTGCAACTTCTGCTCGAATTCGTCGGAAATGTCCACGACGAACGTCGGCTTCTCGAAGTCCTGCCGGAAGCTGACGCAGTGCAGGATCTTGAACGGGCGGTGCTTCGGGATGTCCGGCGCGACCTTGGCGAGACCGGCGATGAACGACGCGTCGCGCACCAGTTCCGCGGTCGCCCGATGATCCGGGTGCCGCCCATGACGCGCCGGCGCGATGACGACGCGTGGCTTGAACTTCCGGATCAGTCGGGCCAGCCGCTCGCGCGTGGCAGGGTCATTGACGATCGCGGCATCCGGCAATCCCAGATTCTCGCGCGCCGACAGTCCCATCACTTTGGCACTCGCCTCTGCCTCGAATGCGCGCGACTTGGCATCGCCCATCGTGCCCATTTCGCCGGCGGTCAGGTCGATGACGGCCGTGGTCCGGCCCAGCTTCTTCGCTTTGATCAGGGTGCCGGCGCAGGTGAGTTCGACGTCGTCCCGGTGCGCGGCGATGGCGAGGATGTCCACCGTCATGGCGGGAAGTTACATCGCGCCCGGGGCGGTCGCCCCGGAAACTGCCCCATCGGCGCGCTCGTAGGGAATGGCATGTCCATCACCATGCTCCTGCGCCATGCCGTGCGATCGTTGCGCCGCACTCCGGTGTTCAGCGTTGCCGCCACGCTGACCCTCGTCATCGGGATCGCGGCCACGGTTGCCACGTTCATGGTCGTCAACGGAGTCCTGCTCCAGCCCCTTCCATATGGTGAGCCTGAGCGGCTGGTGGGCGCCTGGCACAACCTGCCCCCCATCAACCTTGTGCATGCGGAGCAGACGCCGACCACGTACTACACCTACCAGCGGCTCGCCAAGACCATCGAGGGCATCGCCCTCTACCAGACCAGCGCTGTCAATGTGTCCGACCCCAGCGGTTCGTCGGACCCTCAGCGTGTCACGTCGGCCTGGATCACCGCCACGTTGATTCCGGTACTGAAGGTCCAGCCGCTGGTCGGACGCAGTTTCACCGAAGCGGAGGACGCGCCCAACGGACCCAATGTCGTGGTGATCAGTGAGGCACTGTGGCGCAACCGCTTCGGCGCTTCGGCGGACGTGCTCAATCACTCGCTCGAGATCAACGGCCTCACGCGGCAAGTCATCGGCGTCATGCCCGGCCGATTCCGCTTTCCCGAGGCCGGCACGCAGATTTGGCTGCCGTTGGCCCTGGATCCCGTTTCAGAATTCAGCGGCGACTTCAGCTACAGCAGCGTCGCGCGTCTCAAGCCCGGAGTGTCAGCGCCGGTCGCGGAGCGCGACTTCGCCTCGGTGCTCCCACAATTGCCCGAGCTGTATCCCACCTTCGCTCCGGGCATTACCTCGCAACAGTTGCTTGACCAAGTCAAGCCGGCGCCGCTCATCGTGCCGCTTAGGCAGGATCTCACCGGTGAGATTGCGCGCACGTTGTGGATCGTGGCAGGCGCGGCCGGACTTGTCCTTATCGTCGCATGCGCCAACGTCATGAACCTGATTCTCGTGCGCGCCGACGGCCGCCAGCGCGAATTGGCGGTTCGCGAAGCGCTCGGCGCGGGACGCGGACGCATCCTGGCTCACTTCTTTGCCGAGTCGGCGGTGCTGACCACGGTGGCGTCGGCGGTCGGGCTGGCACTCGCCTGGGGCGCCGTGCGTGTGCTCGTGGGCCTCGGTCCCGACCAGATCCCACGGCTCGCGGAAGTTCGTGTCGATGCGGCGACGGTCGTGTTCACGCTTGGCGTCGCCGTCCTCGTTGCCGTCGCGTGTGCAATTATCCCGGCCCTGCGGTTGGGGCGGCAGACGGTGTCGCAGTCGCTGCGCGAGGGCGGACGCGGCGGCATCGGTCGGACGCAGCATCGCGTGCGCGGAGCGCTGGTGGTGGCGCAGATCGCCGTGGCGCTCGTGGTCCTGGCTGGATCGGGCCTGTTGATTCGCACGTTCCAGCACCTCACCGCAGTGCGTCCGGGCTGGAATCCTGAGAACGTCCTTAGTGCCTGGGTGGCGCTGCCGCGCGCCAAGTACGCCACGGATACCTCCGTGCAACGTTTCTACGCCAATCTCGAGTCGCGGCTCGCACAATTGCCGGGCGTCATCGAGGTCGGCCTCGCGTCGCGCTTGCCGTTGCACGCAAGCGGCCGCAACCACAGCCCGACGTATCCCGAAGGCGATGATTCGTATGCCAAGAAGCTGCCGCCGCTGCAACTGTATTCAACCACATCCGCCGGCTATTTCCGCGCGATGGGCATTCCGCTCATCGCGGGCAGGCTGTTTGACCGGCTCGACCTCCAACGCGACGGTGAGGCGCTCGTGAGCCGTTCGACCGCGGCGCTGTTCTGGGGCGACTCCACCGGACGCGCGGCGATCGGCAAGCGATTCCGCGTCCTGCCCACCGGGCCGTTGCGCACCGTGGTGGGCGTCGTGGGCGACGCGCGCGACACGTCGCTCGCCGCGCCGGGAACGCGCGCTGTCTATCTGCCCCAGGTGCCCGGCGCAGATCGGATCCTCGATCAGATCCAGCGCCGGATGGCGTTGACCATTCGCACTGCCGGCGACCCGGCGGCCATCACGAATGCCGTGCGGCGCGCCGTGCATGATCTGGATGCGACGCTGCCGCTGTATGACGTGCGCCCGATGCCGGCTGTGTTCCGCGCGTCCATGGCGCAGCTGACATTCACGATCATGATGCTGGGCGCGGCTGCCGCCGTCACGCTCCTGCTCGGCACCATCGGCTTGTACGGCGTGTTGGCGTATATCGTGACGCTGCGGACGCGTGAGCTGGGCGTGCGAATTGCGCTGGGCGCTCAGCCCTCCGCGGTAGCCGCAATGATGACCAGGCAGGGCATGGTGCTCGCCGGCATCGGCATCGTGGTGGGGGCGGTGGCATTTACCGGAGTTGCCCGATTCCTGCGCACGTTCCTGTTTGGTGTCGCGCCGACCGATCCCGTCACCGTTGTTGCGGCGTCGTTGCTACTCGTTGCGGTCGCGATGTTGGCGAGCTGGATCCCCGCACGGCGCGCATCGCGCGTAGACCCGATGGAGGCGTTGCGCGCGGATTGATGACCCTTGTCTTATCTCCTATTCGTGCCTTAACGCCTCAATAGGATCAAGGCGCGCGGCACGGCGTGCGGGCAACAGCCCGAAGGCGATTCCGATCCCGACCGACACCAGGACCGCGAGTGCCGTCAGGTCCGCCGGCGGCGATGAGTTGATGCTCATCGCCACGTTGGCCAGGCGCCCCACGCCGAGTCCGACAAAGATCCCAATGAGTCCGCCAAGTCCGGTGAGTGTCGCGGCCTCGATCAGGAACTGTTGCATGATGTCGCGTCGGGTGGCGCCGACCGCCTTGCGGATGCCGATCTCGCGGGTGCGCTCGGTAACGGAAATCATCATCACGGCCATGACGCCGATGCCGCCCACGAGCAGGCCCACGGCACTCAGGGCAATCATCACGAAGAAGAACGCGCCGGTGATCTTGTTGAAGAGATCCAGAATCTGGTCCTGCGTGATCATGTCGAACGTGTTGGGATCCGCGGGTCGCAGGTGCCGCATCTCGCGCAGCGCCACCGTCACCTGGCCCTGCGCGTCTTCCACACTCACGCTCGGCCACGGCTTTACGGGAATGAGCAGCGCGTTCGTCTTGTCAATCGTGAACTGGTGATCCAGCAGCTTGAACGGAACGATGGCGAACTGCTCTTGGCCGGGTGGCTCGAAGATGTTCGCGGCGGCCTGATAGATGCCGATCACGCGGACCGGCCGCCCGCCGATCTTGATCACCTTGTCGATCGGCTGGAGCTGGCCGAACAGCTTCACCGCCACGTCGCTCTCGAGCACGACCACGGGCTGACCGCTCGCCATCTCGGACTTGGTGAACCACCGGCCGGCCGCCAGCTCGCCGCCGTATATCTCGTGATATCCGTCGTCAGCCCCGGTCACCAGTCCAAGACCGGTGTGCGTGCCGTTGTACTCCAGCTTGTTGAGCATTTGACCCCACAGCGCCGCGTACTTGACGCCGGGCAATTGCGAAATCCGCTCCGCCTCCTCGGCCGCGACGTTCGGCCGGATGCGCACCCACTTGGGCAGGTTTTCCGGGTTGAGCGGCGTCGTGGAGAACACTTTCACGACGTAGAACGTTGACGGGCCCGCCACCGAGAGCGTGTTGAGAATCTGGTCCTGAATGCCGCGCACGATGGACGCCATGGCCATCACGCACGACACACCGATGACGACACCCAGGATCGTGAGCGCGGAGCGCATCTTGGCCACGCGCAGCGCATCGAGTGCGAGCCAGATATTCTCGCCGAAGTCGGTGAAGAACCTGAACAGAGAGGAGACAGGAGAGAGGAGAGAGGAGAGTTTCCTCCCTCCAACCTCCTCT
The DNA here is from genome assembly GCA_038060705.1 of Gemmatimonadota bacterium. Lineage (GTDB taxonomy): Bacteria > Gemmatimonadota > Gemmatimonadetes > Gemmatimonadales > Gemmatimonadaceae > DASPMP01. The sequence continues at coordinate 3,884 of JBBTFS010000085.1, read as the reverse complement.
CTCCTCTCTGCCGTCCTCATTCCGCCCTCATCGCATTCACCGGATCCAACCGCGCCGCCCGCGTCGCGGGATACACGCCGAAAATCAAACCCACGCTGGCGCCGAGCCCCAGCGCCAGCATGATGGACCAAATCGTCACTCGTGCGGGCAATGGCGAGATGAACGCGATCAGCAACGCAAACGCCCAGCCGCCGCCGGCGCCCATGGCGCCGCCGATCGTCGACAGCATCGTTGCCTCGGCCAGGAACTGGCGGCTGATGTCGCGGTGCGTCGCGCCTACGGATTTCCTGAGGCCGATTTCGTGGGTCCGGTCCTTCACCGACATGAGCATGATGTTCATGATCACGATGCCACCGACGATGATTCCGATAGCGACCATGGCCGGGACCACGGCGAACAGCACGCCGGTGAGCTGCTTCCAGAAGCTCACCAGCGCGTCCGCCGTCTCGATGGAAAAATCCGGTTCCTCACCAGGGCGCAGTCGGTGCGAGACGCGCATGGCTTCCTCGGCGCGCTTCATTGCCTGATCCACGTCCAGGGCACTGTGCAACTTCACCGAGATGGTGGTGGTTTGGCGCCGGCCATACATGCCCTCGAACGTCGTGATCGGCACCATGGCGAAGCCGTCGAACGACTGGCCCAGCACCCGTCCTTTCGCTGCCACGACGCCCACGATCGTGAACAGCTCACCGCGGATGCGAATCTCGCGCCCCACCGGCTCCACGCCCTCGAAGAGATTCTTGGCGACATCCGCTCCCACCACGGCCACGTTGCGCCGCTGGCGGATGTCGATGTCATTGAGCGGCACGCCGCTCGAGAACCGGTAGTCCTGCACAACCTGGTGTTCCGGGCTCACGCCGAAGATCAGGACGTCGCCCAGCGTCTTCTCGCGCCACACAATGTCCGACTGCGGCGTCGGCCACCCGGACGTGATGCTGATGGCCTCGGCGTCCGGCAGGGCAGTGCGCACAACCTCGGCGTCCGCGTAGGTGATCTTGGGACGGCGCTGCATCCGGCGCCAATCTTCCGTCTCGATCAGGCCCAGGTTGATCGGCGTGCGACGCACCTGAAACGTATTGGAGCCGATCATCGCGTTGGCGATGTTCTCCTTCACGTACGCGTTCATGCCCTGGATGATGGCGATGACCGCCACCAGAAACGCCACGCTGACGATGATGCCCAGGAGCGTGAAAAAGCTCCGGAGCTTGTTGGCCCGGATCTGGGTCAGCGCTGTTAGAAGAACATCCGCAAATCGCACAGTTACTCCGCCCCGCGGCTGCGCCGCTGGTATGTCCCGAGCCTGCGGCTAGGCGTTCATTCGTACCGGAGTGCAGCCACGGGGTCCAGCCGCGCAGCCTTCATCGCTGGCAGCAGCCCGAACAGGATTCCCGTGAAGGCTGCCACGCCCAGCGCCGCAATCACCGCTCCAGGCGACGTGGACGCCGGGATCGACGGCCACGCGGACCGCACTCCCATGGCTGTCAGTACGCCGCAGGCCAGGCCGAGCGCGGCGCCGATGCTCGTGAGCGTGACCGCCTCCACCAGGAACTGCCAGAGGATCGTGCCCCTCGTGGCGCCCAGCGCTTTTCGCACGCCGATCTCCCGCGTCCGCTCGGTGACGCTGATCATCATGATCGCCACCACACCGACCCCGCCGACCAACAGGCCAACGGACGACAGCGCGAGGCCCACCACGAAGAACGTCCCAAACAACTGGTTGTAGACGTTCATCAGTCGGTCCTGCGTGATGATGGCAAAGTTGTTCGGTTGCTGCGGCCGCAAGCCCCGAATGCCGCGCAGCGTCGCGACCACGGCGTCGGTGGCTTCTTCCACGGTCACGCCCTTCATGGGTTTGACGATGAGCCGGTTCCCGGCCAGCCAGAAGTTCAGCTGCCGCTTACCGGTCTCCCACGGCACGATGGCCTTGGGAGAATCACCGCCGGACCCCGAGATCGGGCTCCCCATGGGCGCGCCAATGTTCGAGTAAATGCCGATGACCGTGAACTTCACGCCGTTGATCGAGATCTCCTTGTCCAAGGGATCCGAGTCACCGAAGAGCTTCTCGGCCAGGAACGTGTTCACCACCACGACGCGCGCCCCGTTCTCGGCTTCCGCGCTCGTGAAGTTACGCCCGGGGAAGATGTCGCCGGGATTCACGCTCATCCAGTTTGCGGTGAACGCGTTGACGTCGGCGTTCAACTGGCGGTCCTTGTACCGGAACTGGCCCCCGCTGAACATCAGGTTGGTCACCGCCAGAATGTTCGGCAGTCGCTCAATCGCGCGGGATTCCGACATCCGAATCATCGGGTTCCGCCGGTCCTGGCATGTCTCGGCGGTACCGTCGCAGCTGCGAAAGGCCTGAATGTCGCGCCGGAACACGTAGAACGACGTCGGACCGCTGGCCTCGAGGTCCTTCGCAAACGCTTCGTTGATGCCGCGCACGACGGACGACAGCGCCACCACGACGAAGACGCCGATTGCGACACCCATGATCGTGAGCGCCGCCCTGACTTTGTTGGCGCGAAGTGCGTCCAGCGCGATGGTCACGCCTTCCAGCGCCTGAAGGAACTTTCCGCCGGCTCCCATCATTATTCTTGCCTCAGGGCTTCGATTGGATCGAGCATGGATGCCCTCCGCGCGGGGTACACGCCGGACACGATTCCGACGACGAGGCCAAGCACGGTTGCGGCGACCAACGACCACGGCGCGACCGCCGCGGGGAGCGGCGTGTTCGCCTCGATGAGTTTGGCGCCGGCGAGCCCCAGCGCGATGCCGATCATCGCACCCACCGTGCTCAACGTCGCGGCCTCCACAAGGAACTGGCCAAGGATGTCCCGCCGGCGCGCGCCCAGCGACTTGCGAATGCCAATCTCACGCGTGCGCTCGGCCACCGCCACCAGCATGATGTTCATGATGACGAGTCCGCCAACGACGAGTCCGATGGCGGGCAGGGCGGTGCCCGCGATGGTCATCACGTTCATGGTTTGCTGGAACGACACGAGCGCGGACGCCGAGGTCTCCATGACGAAGTTGTCCGGCTCCGAAGGCCGCAGGTGCCGGTTGGAGCGCAGCGCCTCGCGCGTCGTCTCCATCGCTTCGTCCAGCAGGAGCGGCGTGGACGCCTGCACCAGGACGCCGTCCACGTCGCCGCGCGGGTTGGTCAGCTTCCGCAGCGGCGAGTTGAATGGTGCGATGGCCATCTTGTCCAGCGACTGGCCGAAGAGGCTGCCCTGGTGTTCGATGACGCCGATGACGGTGTAAGGCAGGCCACCGATGCGCAGCTCCCGGCCGATCGGGTCCACGGTCGGGAAGAAATATTTGGCCGCCTCGTCGCCGATCACGATGACCGTGGTTCCCAGCTCCATCTCCTGCGGGCTGAACACGCGGCCGCTGGACAGGTCGTACTTCTTGATGATGAAGTAGTCGCCGTCCACGGCGTGGGCTTCCACCTGCCGCGGCCGCGCATACGGCGTCTGGGCCCACAGCAACTCGGCGCTCTCGATGGCCCACCGGGTGCCGGATGGCGCCACGTCACGCACCAGGCGGGCATCCCTCGGGTACATCCGCGGCCGGCGTATCCACGCCCGCCACTCTGCCTCCGTTGTGTTATTGCCGAACCACGGGAACCGCCGCAGCGTGAACGTGTTGGCGCCCAGCACGCGGCCCATGAAATCCTCTTCCACGTACTTGCTCATGCCCTCCACGATGGACACGACCGCGATGAGGAACATGACCGCGATCGTGACGCCGAGCAGGGTGAAGAAGCTCTTCAGCTTCTGGACGCGGATCGTGTCGAGCGCTAGGCGAATGGATTCCCAGATTGGCACGGAGAGAGCGCGAGAGAGGAGAGAGGAGAGAGGAGAGAGGAGAGAGGAGAGAGGAGA
>JBBTFS010000084.1:19776-21080 GCA_038060705.1 Gemmatimonadota bacterium | reverse complement strand
AGACTGCGCGGCGAGCGGAAGGCCGACGCTCGCACTGAGCGAAGCGAATGTGATCCGCGAAACAGCGTGGAAGGCACGGAAACGACGCACGGGCAGGCCTCTAAAAAGTGGACGAGGTAATATGGTGCCGCGACCGCGACCCGGAGGGGTCACTCCCAGCGGAAGATCCGCGTCGACAATCCAGTGTAGACCGCGAACAGTACCATGAGGGCGACCGCGTTCACCCAGTGCGCGCCCCAACCGGCGCCGTTTGGGGCCGATGAGGCCGAAGATCTCGCCGTCGCGGACGTCGAGCGAAACGTCGCTGACGGCGACGGTTTTGCCGTAGCGCTTGGCAAGGCGCGAGACCGCGATGACGGGATTCACCCTGAAGAACGTCTTGGTGGGTGTGGCTCGGTCAGTTGTCCCAGGAACCGGTCCATGAGTGCCGGCTTGCCACGCGAGTAGGCACCGTACGAGAGATATCGTTCCAGGAACGCGATGTTGTCCCGCAACAGCTCGGGACGCTGCGCCGCCAGCGCCTCCTCAATCCGCGGCAACACCGACGTACCATCCGGCACGTGGACCATTCCGTCCAGCGGCAGCGGAATCAGGGTCGTCACGTTCCGCAGATCGCAGCTCACCGGGATCGCGCCTGCGTAGATCGCCTCGTAGTGCCGGTAACTCCACGGCGCGTTGCCTTTGGGAGCGAGCACCACCTTCGACTTCCGCATCATGTCGAAGAACGTCGTGTACCCCACGCGGCCCCCTTCATATATGAGGCCCGCGCCCTCAAGCCCGGCCTGGGCCAACCGCGTGCGATCATCTGGCGACGCGGCCAGTCCGCCCCAGAACCGGTACTTGGCGCCGGCGCCGCGAATCTCCTTGAGCCACTCCACACGCTGACTGTGAGTGTCCTGTCCCGTGGGCGCGCCCAGGAACGTCACGTCCCACTCACGCTCCGGCGGCTTGGCCCCGAACGCCTTCTTGACGCCCAGGTAGCGCAGATACAGCGGCAGGCGCGCGTGCCGGCGAATCGGCAGCACCCCGAATTTCCACGGCACCGGCCAACCGGGCTCGTTCCAGACCTTGAGATACCGGTCTGTAAGCCCCGTCAGGAACTGACTATGGCCGTCCAACAGGATCCTGTGCGTGTCTTCGTAGTCGAACACCGCAAGGTGCCGATACCGCACGCGCGCCAAGTCATCCTTGCCCAGTGCCGTTGGCAAGCCGACGAACAACACGTCGCACGAACGCGTGCCGTCCTTCAGTTCCGCGGTCGACACCACCTTCACAGCGCGCCCGTGATAGCGCGACAGGAACCA
>JBBTFS010000084.1:18484-19676 GCA_038060705.1 Gemmatimonadota bacterium | reverse complement strand
GCCTTCAAAACCAGACAGCAGGTACAGCGTGATGTTCGTGCTGCGGGGCGACAACCCGATCTTCATCCACTCGCCTGAGCGGCCGCTGTTGCCCTGGTATCGGTAGCGCCCAAAGCCAACGATGCTCGGTCCCCACATCTCCGGCTTGGCTCCGGTGGCTCGCCGCATCATCGTTGCAATCCGCTTGCAATCCGCGCGCTTCGCAGGACCGGTGATCGCGCCGAGAAACCGCGGTACCGATGCGCGGCGCACCTTGGTCTTGAGTTCAGCCATGTTTGCTCCGGGGCGTGAGATGTTGCGCGACACAATGTGCGCCACGGCATTGTAGCGCAATTGGGCCGCGCCTTGGGCTCGCGCGATTCTGATACAACGCGCACTGGGATTGTTGTCCCTCGCGCGTCTCGGGCGCTAACCTTTCCACGCTGTGCAACGCGCCGAACCGATCAATCCGTCCGAGTCCCAACGCGCCGCCATCGAGGCGGAGCCGCGCCCGCAGTTGGTGCTCGCGGGGCCGGGAGCAGGCAAGACCTACTGCCTGATCGAGCGCATCCGCTACCTCATCGAGGTGCGCGGCATTCCCGCCGAACGCGTTTGCGTCTTCACCTTCACCAACAAGGCGGCTGAAGAGGTCGCCAAGCGCCTCGATGCCATCGGCGACGCAGCGCAGAAGGTCAATCGCTCCACCATCCACCGCTTCTGCGTGGACACCCTCCGCGAATTCGGCGAGCGCGTCAACGTGCCGGTCGGGTTCGGAATCGCCGACGACGACTACCAGCTCTCGCTCATGTGGCGGATCGAGCCCAATTCCCGCTGGCACAAATGGCTTCTGAGGCGCTTTGCAGTCCATCGCCTCCGCGGTGACGAACTCGATAGTAACGAAGGCCGGAAGTTCGAGTCTTACAATGCCAAACTCAAAGAGCAGAACCTCCTCGACTTCGATCAGCTCCTCACCAAGACCGCCGAGCTCATCCAGCACGTGCCGGATGTCGGCACTGAAATCCGGGGACGCTACGGCGCCATCCTCGTGGACGAGTTCCAGGACCTGAATCGCGTGCAGTACGCGCTGGTTCGCGAGTTGGCCCGCGATCACAGGAACATCTTCGCCGTCGGTGACTTTGACCAAAGCATCTACGGCTGGGCCGGCGCGGACACGTCCGTGTTCCAAGCCTTCATGAACGACTTCGGCGTCACG
>JBBTFS010000084.1:3829-18384 GCA_038060705.1 Gemmatimonadota bacterium | reverse complement strand
CAGGAGACGTTCCTCGGTCTCGTGCTGCCCAAGACGCTCATGAACGCGGTGAAGGCCGAGGCCGAGTCGAGCAGTGAAGCGCCCATTGACCGTCTGCGTCGTCGCTGGCGCGACAAGGACGAAGCCGGCCGCAAGATCCGCCGCGGCCTGTACGCCGTGAAGAACTTCAACGCGGTGAGCCGGCGGCACACCAGCGTCGCCAACCTCATTGAGGAACTGCTCGCCCAGCGCGTGGGCGAATACAAGACGCCGCTGGAACGCGAGCACTCGCGCATCTCCGATCCTGAGACGATTCCGGAAGCCATCGCGCTCGCGATTCGAATCAGCAGCGCGATCAGCTACGACCGCCCAGTCACCGTCCCCGTACTCGGCGGCGCCGGCATCGCACTCAAGGCAATCCTGCACGAAGTCGGCGTCAGGACAGTGCATGTCAGCGACGCCAAACTGCCGAATGCAGATCAGCTTACAGAGTACGAGTGCGAGAAGCTCGGCATGCCGGTGACCCTGTTCAAAGCAGCACAAATTCTCACTGCCAAGAAATTCTCATCGACGTTCTCGGATTTCATCAGCATCGACCTCGAGACAACGGGAAAGGACGTCGCCAACTGCGAAGTCGTCGAAGTCGGGGCAGTGCGCGTGCGCAACGGAAAACCAGTCGCCGAGTTCCACTCGCGCGTGAAGCCGACGATTCCGATCGAGCCCGGCGCAACGGCAACGCATGGCTTGAGTGCCGCCGACGTCGCCAACTCGCCGTCCTTCGCCGCAGTCTGGCCATCACTACAGGACTTCTGCGGCAACGACATGCTCGTCGCCCACAACGGCTATCGCTTCGACTTCCCGATCATCAAGCGCATGGCCGCCGGGCTCCCCGGCACGGCGTCGCTCTCGACGTACGACTCGCTGCCGCTGGCCAAGGAACTCAACCCCGACAGCCGCAGCCTCGAGAACCTGGCCCACAAGTTCGGCATTGATACCGGCCGCTCCCACAGCGCGCTGGACGACGCCAAGACGCTCGCCCGCGTCTTCGTTCGCCTCACCGAGGCCAAGCTCGGCGTCACCCGTAAAGCCTGCCTCGCCGGAGTGCTCGACCAACTCGCCGTAGCGTTGGCGCTCACCGGCCCTCACGCAGACGACTCCGAAGCCAAGCTCCTCCTCGACTGCGGACGCACCTCAGCGCTCGGCTCCTACAGCCAATGCCTCGACAACTACGAAGCCGGGCGCGCCGAAACCAACGACGCCGCGCTCCCAACCAGGGACGATCTCATCGAAGCACTCGGCGGACGCGAGCGCATGCTGCGCATCCAAGCCGAGAAGTCCGCCGACGAGCGCTATCCCATCGCCATGATGCGCATTCGCCGCCTGCTTGCCGGCACCGAGGCCACGTCAATGAAGGAGCAGATCGGCACGTTCCTCGAGCGCGTGGCCCTCTCGTTCGCGGACGGCCAGACGCCAGACAACGAACGCGTCAACCTGCTCACGCTGCATTCCACCAAGGGCCTCGAGTTCTCGCGCGTCTACATCGTCGGCGTCGAGGACGGCCAGTTCCTCGGCGAGCGCACCACCAAGCCCGAACTCGAAGAAGCGCGCCGCGTGCTGTATGTTGGCATGACCCGCGCCAAGGATCGTCTCGTGCTCACGCGTTCCATGACCCGCGGCGCCAAGGTCACAGGCGGAACGCAGTTTCTGGACGAGATGGGTCTCACTTTGAGATCTCCTTCATGAAGGCGTCCGCAGCAGGCGGTCCCGACCCGATTCCGTGGTCGTGCTTGAAGTAGACGAAGACGTCCTTCCACTTGAGTGCCTTGATCTTCCTCGCCCACGCCACGATCTCGCCCGGCGTGTAGTCCAGTTTGTGCAGGCGGACGTATCCCCACTCGGCCGTGGTCTCCACCGGTGACGCAAAGTCGTCCTGCTCGATGATCACCATCGGGATGCCGGCGTCCTTCAAGACGGCGTAAACGTCAGGCACGAACCAAGTGTCGCTCCGGAACTCGAGCGCGAACTTTTGCGTCCGGGGCAGGCGGCCGACGAACGCCTTCAGCCGCTCGAGGTCCAGCTTGAGATTCGGCGGTAATTGAAAGAGCGTCGGCCCCAGCTTGTCGCCCAGCACGGCGACCGTTTTGAGCAGGTAGTCCACGTGTTCGGCTGACTCTGCCTTGAGCCGCGTGAAGTGCGTGATTCGCTGGCTGGCCTTGATCGTGAACGTGAAACCGGCTGGCACCTTCCTGGCCCAATCCAGCAGCACCGACTCCTTGGGCATCCGGTAGAACGTGTTGTTGATCTCCACCGTGGCGAAGCGCGTGGCGTAATACGCCAGCATCTCCTTGTCGGGGAGGTCATCCGGATAGAAGGGGCCCTTCCACTCCTTGAACGCAAAGCCGCTGGTGCCTGCGTGGACGGTCATAACGGCAGGGACTGGGGAGTGGTAAGTAGGGACTGGAATATGCGATGTAATACCAGTCCCTACTCACTAGTTCCTACTTACTGCTTTACCAGGATAAGGAACCGCGACGCCGCCCAGAATTCATCAGGCTTCGTGATCTTGAGATGCCCCTTGAACGTGTTCTTCTCACGCGCCTGAACGTCGGCGTCGTCCAGGTCCTGCCGCGAGATCAGCTTATAGCGCTTCGTGGTGTCCGGCACCTCAATCATCTTGGCTTCGCGCTGGTCGATGCCGGTGAATTGCTCCGCGTCCAGCACCCGCGCCGGCTGAAGCGTTCGCCCGGCCCGCACGAACAGCAGGTTGGCGCCGCCTTCCTTCACAATGATGTGCTTGTCCAGCAGTTCCTTCTCGGTGCCGATGATGTAGTACGCGCGGAAGTGCCTGGCCCCCAAGGTCGTGATCTCGGTGCTCAAGCTGTCGAGCCGCGCCTCGAGCGTGATGATCTGCGTCCGCTGCCGCTCGATGGTGGCGCCCAGGTCAATGATCAACTGCGCGTCGTCGGCGATCTTTTGTGCCTGGACCGCATTCTGCTCGCGCATCTGCGCGTTCTGGTTGGTGACGTCCGCTTCCTTCTTCTGCACCTCGGCCAGCTGATTGGCCGTGGACTTGGCGCGCGCCACGAGGGCGTTCACGCGCTCCATCATCTCCTTGCGCGCTGCCACCTGATCGGCCAACGGGCTCTCGGACGCCGCACGCCTGGTGCGGGGCAGGCCTCGCACCGTCTTGATGGCGCTGTCCATCTGGCCCAGGAACGCGTCGGCGTCGAGGACGACCCGCGTGAGCGAGTCCTTCTGCGAGTTGAGCTCGTTGGACAGCAGCTGCTGCTCGGTGAGCTGCGTTTGCAGGCTGTCGCCGCGCCGGAGCGCGGACTTGTCGCACGCAACCCCGACGACGAGGAGCGATGCACTCAGGAGCCGTGTGGCTCGGGATGCGTATGTCATGCCGTACAATACCCCCCGGTTCTTGAGGGTGCCAACCGGCCTCCCGGAGTGACACAGGCTGTGCCACGCTTGGGACGCCGGTGTTCGCGCTTACACCGCCGCTCCGGCCGTAAGCGCGTGACGCACAACACCTTACGGATGACCCGATCCGGCGGCATACGCTTCGCGAGTACGCTGGACAGGGACCCCATTCTCTGGAGCAGGTAGATGACCGCCATTCGCATCAGCGCCTCAATGCTGGCCCTGGTGTTTGCCGCGGCGTGCAGCCGCCACCACCTGAACCAATACAACTTCACCGGCAAGAACATCACCCTCGTCTACATCGAACCGCCGGCGCCGGAACTGCTGCACGGCTGGTACAACATCAAGCCCGCGGAGAATCCGATCGACGCAGTGTTCCGGGCCGGCGCCAGTGTCGCCAAGGAAGTGGAGGCCCGCCGGGCAAGTGCTCGGTTCGATACCGCCATGCACCGCGTCGATATTCAATCCCGATTGGCCCAGCGCACACTGGAACGCGCGTCCCGCTATCTGGGCACGCGCCCGGTGAGCACGTCCGACAGCGCGGACTTTGTGCTGGAAGTGCAGATGCGCGGCTTCGGGATCGACGCGCGCTCCAACAACGCGACATACCTGTTCACGCGCGCGGAGGCCGTCCTCATCGATCGGCGCACCGGGCGTGAGATCTGGAGCGAAAACGTCCACGGCCGCGACCGGCTTACCCCGTGGGTACACGGCACGGACAAAGTGCCCAGCGCGATCTTCTCGGCCATCACGCTCTCGACGGTGTCGGTGGCGGATTTTCAGGAAGCACTGGATCAACTCGTGACGTACACGTCGAACCTCATCACGAATGAGTTGAGAGAGAAGCTCCGGGACGTCAGGAACTGATTCTCCGCGGACTGGAGACGTTGGCAGTTCTCTCGACAGACGGATGTCGGCCGAGTAGCCTCTCGGAATGAGCACAGCCCACCACGCCTTCGACGCGATCCCTGAGCTTGCCGGTGTCGCCACGTACGAATCCGCCGCCGAGCCCGGCCTTTCGGTGGCGGAGAACGGCCGCCGCCTGCTACGCTACCACTGGGTCGAGCGTCGCCTGATGTCCATCATGGTCGCGCGCATTACCGCGACGCCCGTCTGGGAGCTGAAGTGCGCGTTGGCACTGCACCAGTGGCAGTGCGCGGAACATGCGGATGCGCTGCGCACGCGCATCGGTGAGATGCGCAATCCGGTTCCCGCGCTGGACGCGCCGCCCGAGAACGATCCAACGAGCGCGGCGCTCGAGCGCTTTCTGGCGGCGCTGGATTTTGCGGCAGACGCGTCGGAGTTCGCTACCGGCATCTACGGCGTGGCGCTACCGGCGCTGTCCGCGGCCTACCGCAAGCACATCGAAACAACCAATCCGTTGGTGGACCATCCCACCGTCCGTGCGCTCCGTTTCATTGTGCAGGAAACCGAGGACGCCGTGGCTTGGGGCGTGCCTGCGATCGAGACGCTCTGCGGCAATGCATCCACGGCCGTTCGCGTCGATGCGTGGCGTGATCAACTGGAAGCGCTTCTGGCAGACGCTGGCGGAATTGCGGGCGACCAGCCGCGGCCGCGCGCTGGGGTGGCGCAGCCCGCCGGGCAGCCGCCCGCCGACCGATTCGTACCGCGGCGCGACGAGCGTTTTCGCGGGCAGTACAACTTCGAGTTCCCGCCGCATGTCGTGTACAGCCGTCCCGACGTGCCGGCCGCGGAGCGCAACCTCGCGCTCCTCTGCAAGCGAGCGCTCGAGATGGACGTGCCCGAGATGATGGCGTCGTTCATGACCGAGCGGACCGACCAACCGTGGGAGTTCTATCGCGACTACTCGCGGCAAATGTGGGATGAAGCCCGCCATGCCATGATGGGAACGGTCGCGCTTCAGGCGCGGGGCGTTGACTGGAAGCGAGACGTGCCGCTCAACGTGAGTTTCGCTCTCCGACTCAACCTGTACGCTACGCCTGTCGAGCGGCAGACGATGCTGTACGCCATCGAACAATCGCTGATGCCGGCTGCCACCGGCAAACGATTCGAGTACGAGACTGCCGTGGCGGCTGGGGATGAACTGTCAGCGCACTTTCACGACTACGACTGGGCCGACGAGGTGCTGCACGCGCAAATCGGCCGGCGCTTGCTGAAGCGCGAAGGCATCAGCAGCCAGGATGCGGCGGATCGCGCGCACGATGTCCACGAGAAAACGTGGGCGGCGCTCGATCGGTATCGCGATCGCGAACCGCAGCATAATTGGTGGCCAGACTTCGTCCAGAAGACGCTGGGCGTCCCCAGCGCGGTGGCCGGCACGAAAGACCTTGGACCGATTAACGTCTTCAGCGAGTAAGCCCCAGCCCTTCGCCCCCCCATGCCCCCCATGCCATCCACAGAGCGCGACGACGTCCTCGAGCAGTTCGAGTACCACCACTGGGCCACCGATCGGGTCCTCGAGGTCGCCGCGGCGCTCACAGCGGCGCAGTTGGACAAGGAATGGGGTGGCAGTTTCGGCTCCGGCCGCGGGCTCCTGCGTCACGTGATCGGCGTGGAGCGGCTCTGGCTGGAGCGCTGGAACGGGCGGTCGATGAAAGGGCTCCCCGAATTCGCGCTCACCTGGTCCGGCCGCGACTTCCTGAACGAATGGAAGAAGATCGCCGCCGAACAAGGGGAGTATCTCAGCGAGTTATCCCGCGACATGCTCCTGGGCGAACTCACGTACACCAATATCAAGGGCGAGCGCCTCACGTACCGGCTGGCGGAGATCCTGGCCCACGTGGTCAACCACGGGACGTATCACCGCGGCCAGATCACGCACTTGCTGCGCGACTGCGGCGTGACAGCCCCGTCCACCGACTTCCTCGTGTTCGTGGGCGAGCGCCGCAAGTCGCAGGCGTAGCCTTCCCGGGCGAAACTGGAGAGGATCAGGCCTCGTAGGGAAGGCAACCCGATCGACCATGGAGCCGACGTCATGATCACCGCAATTCTTCGTCTTGTGGCCCTGCGCCCGCTGCTGACGCTGGCGATTTTCGGAGTCCCGATACTGATGCTGATTGCCGTTGGCCTGTTGACGATCGTGGCGCTCAAGGTCCTGATCTTCGTAGTGCTGCCGATCGTGGTGGTGGTCTGGGCTGCGAAGAAAGTGTTCGGGTCGCCGACGACGGAATGAACGAAACTGTACGTTGTACTTTGTACAGTTGTACAAAGTACAGTTGTACAAAGTATGTCTAAACGATCACCGCTCTGGGCGTCACGCGATCCCTGCTCGTAATCGGCACCACGCTCTCAAAGACCCGGGCCTCAACGAAGGCACTCAGCAGGTCGGCGTCGATCATGCCTTCCCTGGCTTCCATGTTGAGGATATCCAGGGCCCGCTCGTAGGGCACGGCGCGCTTGTACGGCCGGTCGGTGGCGGTGAGCGCGTCGAAGATGTCCGAGATGGTCATCATGCGCGTCTGGACGTTGATCTCACCCTCGCCGATGCGACGCGGATAGCCGCGGCCGTTGAGCTTCTCGTGGTGGCCCCACGCGATATCGGGAATGCTCTTGAGTTCACGCGTCCACGGGATTTGCTCGAGGAATTTGTAGGTGTGCGTGACGTGTGACTCGATCTGGCGGCGTTCCTCGTCGTCCAGGTTGCCTTTCCGGATCATCAGGAACCGCAACTCTTCGTCGCGCAGCAGCGGCCGTTCCACACCATCGAAGTCCATGTACGTGCGGTGGTTGATGTCCGTGAGCTCCTCGAAGCTGCCTTCGGGCATCACGGTCGGCTCGTTGGCCCGCACGATATGGTCCAGGAACCGTTGCAGTTCCTCGCGCCGCGTGCGGCGGATTTCGTTCAACCGGGCCACAGCTTCGGCATAGCTCTTGTCGCCGTGCTGCAGCAGGTAGTTGGCGCGCTCCCGCTCGAATTGCAGGTCGGAGCCCTGGAGCAGGTACGCGAACCGGTGACGGATGATGTCCAGGTCCCAGGGATACAGCTTCTTCTGCTTCACCAACACCTGCTCGCGCACGCCAACCTTGCCGAAGTCGTGCAGCAAGCTGGCGTAGCGAAGCTCGCGCAACTGCGCCGCCGAGAACCTCACGCTTCGATATTTGCCCGGGCCGCCGCGGTCCACCGCCACCGCAAGGCCTTCCGTGAGGGTTGCCACGCGACCCGAATGACCGGACGTCGTGGGATCTCGCGACTCGATCGCCCCAACCGCGGCCTTCACGAAGCCCTCGAACAGCGCCTCGATGTCCTGGTACAACTGGCTGTTCTCGATCGCGACCGCGGCCTGCGACGCCAAGGCGTTCACCAACTCCACCGAGCGCTGGTCGTACGGCTGCACCTCACGCTCCACGACCGATTCATTCGTGAGCATGGTATCCGCGTGCGTCTTGCGGTTGATGAGCTGCAGCACGCCGACAATTTCGTCTTTGTGCGTCCGCATCGGGAGCACGAGCATCGATTTCGTTCGATAGCCAAAGCGCTCGTCAAAGCTGCGTCCGTGTTTGTAGGTGACGTCCTCCGGCAGGAGGTACACGTCCGCGATGACAAGTGGCTGCGCCGTGGCGCCCACATAGCCCGACAGACTCGAGTGGTTCACCTCCACCGTGTATTCGGAGAAGGGCAGGTTGGGCAACGAGTAGTTCTGCGACAGCTTGAAGCGCAACCGCTTCGGCGGCCCACCATCCTCCTCGCGCTCCGCGAGATACAGCGAGCCCGCGTCGCTGTTGGTGATGCGGCGCGCCTGAGACAGGATCATCTCCAGCAGGATGTTCAGGTCGCGCTCGTGCGAGAGCGCCACACCCACGCGCGTGAGTTCAGTGAGTTCCTGCGAGCGCCGGTCTTCCTGTTCCCGGATGGTCCGTTCGGCGTACAGGCTCATCGCGTGCCGAAAGGCGCCGCGCAGTTGGGTCACCACCGTGCCCGCGGGCGCGTCCCCAGCGATGAAGCTCGTCAGCAAATCGGCGGGGAAGTCTTCGTTTGGCTCCTGCTCGCCGGCGTATCCGATACCGACGATCGCGGCGACCGCGGCCAGACGTTCCACGCTCTCGCGGGCGCCGGCCACCGACTGGAGCAGCGCGCGATCGAGCGCAATCACCGCGGGGCGACGTTCGGCCGCGAGGGATTCCGGCGTCGGCAACGCCGGAATGCGACGGACCTCGACCTCGTCCTCGTGCCGTCCCAGCGGCGCCGCGGAAATCGTTCGCCCAAATGCGACCAGGAGGAGAGGCTTCACAACGTCAAATTATCGGTCGCGACCGTCGAAAGGTTGGACAACAAAATCGCCGGCGGACCTTGCGATCCGCCGGCGACCGGGACTGCGTTTCCGGCGCGCCTGCCCGGACTTAACCGCCGTTCTTGGCCAGATGCGCCCTGGCCGGACCATACGTGGGGAACTTGGTCACCACCTGCCTGAACAACTCGACCGCCTGGGTCTTGTTGCCCGAATCTTCCGCCTCGAGCGCCTTGGAGTAGAGCATCGCGGTGCGCATGTCCATCTTCACGGGCGCTGCCGCGTTCCTGGCGACCGGCGCAGCCGGCTTGTCCGCCGGTTTCGTCGTCGACGGCTTGGATTCGGTCGTGACCGCCGCGTTCGACGCCGGTGTGGTGGTCGGCGCCGGACCGGCCTCACCGACGCGCAGCGCCGGCAACTTCATTTCCGAGTTGAGCTTCGTGGACAGTTCGTTGATGAGCGCCAGTACGTCGTCGCCCTTGGACGTGATCTTCACCGGGTTCACGATCGCGCCGGTCTCGACATTCGTCGCGCGGCCCGTCAGCACATAGGTGCCGTTACCCATGCTCATGAAGCCGCCATAGATCATGTACTGCGCGCCGACGATCTTGCCGAGCTTGATCGCCGTTTGCGCGTCGACCGTCCCCGCCTTGGTCATGTTCTGCTCGGTGAGCAGCGCCTGAATCCGGTCGCGTTCCACGACCTTGAAGTTGGGGTTCGACGCCATGTCGTTGATGAGCAGTTCGGCGATGCCCTTGCCGACGCCATCGTAGTCGGCGCGATCCTTGCCGATCGAGTTGTTGTCGAAGTACAGGACTGCCACCACGGGCTTGGCCTGAGACTGCACCATCGCGGGCGCCATCAGCGCCGCCACCAACGCGAGCGTTCCCCTCGTGAAGCTCCTCATGGACTTCCCTCCCTGTGTAACACGGTTACCCGACTACACCGTCAACGTCATGCCTTCCGCCGCCGCCTCGACTTCGAGACTGGCGCCGCGTTCTTTCACGATTTCCCGACACAATTCCACGCGCTGATCCAACTCGTCATCAGTCCGTTCCGGCTTGTGATGGAACAGCACCAGCTGTTCGACTCCCGCTTCGAGCGCCAAGGCAACCGCGTCGTCGTACGTGGAGTGCCCCCAGCCGCGGTAGTGATCGTACTCTTCACTCGTGTACGTCGTGTCGTGAATCAGGACCTTGGCGCCCCTGGCGAACTCCACCAGCCCACTGCGCCAACCCACCGGCGTCTCGTACTTGCCGCCCGAGCCCAACTCGTTGTCCGAGACATAGACGAGCGAGCTGCGCTGCCCCGACGTGCCCGTGAAGCGATACCCCAGCGCACCGCCCGGGTGCCGCACCGGATACGCGGAGACGTCGAATCCCGGACGTGACTCCTTCTTGCCATCGGAAATCGCGGAAAAATCGATGGTGGCGTCGAGTTCCTCGAACGTCACGGGGAACACCACCGGATTCATTTGATCGCGTACAATCCGGTCGATGCTTCCTTCCAGCGTGTGGCTTCCCCAGATGGTGAAGTGATTGCCGCGCTGGAAAATCGGCGCGAAGAAGGGAATGCCCTGGATGTGATCCCAGTGCGCGTGCGTCAGGAAGATGTCGCCCTTGATCGGTGAACCATTGGCGCGACTCAGCAGGGAGCGGCCCAACTCGCGCATGCCCGTGCCGGCATCCAGGATGATCAGCCAACCTTCGGGCGTCCGCACTTCCACGCACGGCGTGTTGCCGCCGTAGCGCACGGTCCTCGGGCCGGGGCTCGGAATCGAGCCTCGGGTACCCCAGAACTGGATGCGCAGGCTCATCGTGGCCCGACGCTGACGAAGGTGATCATGTGCTTGTGCGCTGGTCCAAAACTAGACAAACCGCGGCGCCGGAAAGGTGACCCCGGTCACGCTCATAAGTAGTTCTCATTCGCGCACTTGCGCACGCGAAACGAGGGCCGGTCTGTCGGCCAGAGAGATACGCCGTCGCTCCACCGAAATCCAGCCTGAATCCTGAAACTCCTTCATGGCGCGTGACACCGTCTCGCGGCTGGCACCGATCATCTGGGCGATGGTCTGGTGCGTGAGGGACTTCTCAATCTGGTCCGTGCCGCTCTCTTCAGACAGGTCCAGCAGAAGTCGTGCGATCCGGCCCGGGACATCCAGCAGCACCAGGCCGCCGATCTTGTCGTCCGCGCGGCGCAGCCGGCGTGACAGTTCCGTCAGGAGCGACCACGCGACCGTCGGAGACGACTCCACGCGCCTCCGGAAATCGTCACGCCGCAGGATGATGAGCCCGGCGTCCTCCATCGCGATGACGTGCGCCGAACGCGGCTGCTCATCTATGAGCGACAGCTCACCGAAATGCTGGCCAACGCCCAGAACGCCGAGAATGACCTCGCGACCGTCCTCGCCGATGAGCACGACTTTCACGCGGCCGGACCGCACCACAAAAAGTGAGTCCCCCGGGTCGTTCTCGAACAGGATGACGCTGCCGCGCGGGTACGACCGCTCGCGCGTGAGCTCCGCGAAGCTCTCCAACTCGGAGCGGCCGAGGCTGCGAAACAGCGGCACGGTGCCGAGAAAATCGGCGGTGGTGGTGTTCAAAACCGGCTTGGCTCGGGTTGCGGGGTGGGGAATAGAAGACTCAAGCAGGCGTCTTAACCCGCAAGGAACGTTCCGGCGAAATTACGCCCCGTTTGAATGGGTGTCAAACCGCCAAGCCCTTGTCCGGTTGTTTGTTAGGGCCTTTTGCGAGTATATTTGGCGCAATGCACGAAGGGCAATCTGGCGGTGCGATGCCTGCCGCCGGGGCCCAAATGAAACACAGGCACGACCGAGATTCCCAATGAAAGCCGCAATTCATCCAGAATATCATGCCGCCAACGTGAAGTGCGCGTGCGGCAATACTTTCCAGACGCGTTCGACCCAGGCGGAGATCCACACCGACATCTGCAATCAGTGCCACCCATTCTACACGGGCAAGCAGAAGTTGATTGACACGGCTGGCCGCGTGGAGCGCTTCCGTCAGAAGTACTCGACCGGGAAGGACGCGATCGCGAAAGAGGCGGTCGTGAAGGACGCGATCGTGAAGGACGCGACCGGGCAAGAGACCTCCTGAGTCTCCGCGATCGGCTCAAGGAGCAGTACGATCGGGCCCGGGAAGTCGAAGCCGCTCTCTCGGACCCGGCCACACTCAAGGATCAGCGCAAGCTTGCCGAGTTAGGCCGCGAGCACCGGCAACTTGCTCCGGTCGTTCAGGCGTATGAACGCCTGAGCAAGTTGTTGAGCGAGAACGCCCAGGCTGGTGAACTCCTGACGGATCCAGAACTCGCGGATGAAGCACGCCGCGAGTTCGAGCAGACCCAGGGCGCGATTGTCGCGCTGGAGGAGCAGATCAAGCCGCTCCTTATTCCGCGCGATCCGCTCAATGACCGCAACGCGATCGTGGAAATCCGGGCCGGCACGGGTGGCGACGAAGCGGCGCTGTTCGGGGCAGACCTCTTCCGCATGTACACCCGCTTCATTGAACGGAAAGGGTGGAAGCCCGAAGTGCTCTCACTCTCCGACGGCACGCTGGGCGGAATCAAGGAAGCCATCTTCAAGGTGAGCGCCGAAGGAGCGTTCGGCGTGTTGCGCTGGGAGTCAGGCGTGCATCGCGTGCAGCGGGTGCCGGCGACCGAAGCCCAGGGGCGCATCCACACGTCGGCGGCGACAGTGGCCGTCCTTCCCGAGGCCGAGGAGGTGGACGTCAAGATCGAGGACAAGGACCTCCGCATTGACGTATTCCGCGCGTCAGGCCCCGGCGGCCAGGGCGTCAACACGACGGACTCGGCGGTGCGGATCACGCACCTTCCGACCGGATTGGTCATCAGCCAGCAGGACCAGCGCTCGCAGATCCAGAACAAGGCCAAGGCGATGGAAATCCTGCGCTCCAGGCTGCTGGACCTGCGTGTATCGCAGCAGGAGGCGGAACGCTCGCGCATGCGCCGCACGCAGGTGGGTACCGGGGATCGCTCTGCCAAGATCCGGACGTACAATTATCCTCAAAGCCGGGTGACGGATCACCGCATCGGCTGGGAGACGCACAATCTCCGCGCGGTGATGGACGGTGACATCGGCGACCTGATCGAAGCGCTCAAGTTGGCGGACATCGAGGAGCGGCTCAGTGGCGGATAGCACCCTGCGGACGACGGGCGAGGTGCGGCGCGTGAGCGCCGTGGTGGACGCGTTGTCCCTGCAACTGGGTTCGCTGGACGAGCCCAAGCGTGAGGCGCGCGATCTGCTGTCCGCGCTGCTCGATGTGCCGCGCCACTGGCCCTCGCTGCGGCAGGACGACTCCATTGACGCGGACATGTGGAAGCGCGCGTGCGTCGCCGCGTCGCGTCGCGCTGCAGGCGCACCGCTGGCGTACGCGGTGGGCCGCGTGAACTTCCGCGAACTGACGCTCGACGTGGACGAGCGCGTGCTCATCCCGCGGCCGGAGACCGAGATGCTGGTGGATCTCGTGCTGGAGCGCTGCGCAGCGGGAGGCACCGCCGCGGACATCGGTACCGGCTCGGGCGCGGTGGCGATCGCGCTGGCCCGAGAGGGCAAGTTCGATCACGTGATCGGCACAGACATTTCGTCCGATGCGCTGGACGTGGCGCGCACCAATGCCGGCTACTACGCGGCCATGACGCGCACGACGATGAGTTTCGTGCTGGGCGATCTGTTGGCGTCATTGCCGCCGACGCGGCCGTTGGCGGCCATCGTCTCCAATCCGCCGTACATCAGCTACGCTGAAAACGACGCGCTGCCGCCGTCGGTGCGCGACTGGGAACCCGCGGTGGCGCTTTTCTCCGCTGGCGACGGCATGGAGACGACAGTGCGGCTCGTGCGGCAGGCTGCCGATGCCCTGGAGCCGGGCGGCTTGCTGGCGCTGGAAACCGACGCGCGCCGCGCGTCACTCACGTCGGAATTGCTGGCGACGGATGCGCGCTACGCCAACGTCGTCGTTCACCTGGATCTCACCGGACGCGAGCGGTTCGTGCTCGCCAACCGCAGGGAGCACACATGATCGAAGAGCGGGCCCGCGACGTCGGGCGCCTGATCGGGCAGAGCAAGGAGTACCAGGAGCTCAAGCGCGCCAACGACGCGCTGGGGAAAGACGAGCCCGCGGTGGCGTTGCTCAAGCAGATGGAGCAGCTGCGCACCGACGCCCAGCGCATGATCGAGCGCGGCGAGCGCCCGACGCCGGACATGGAGAAGCAGCTGGACGGGCTGCTGCAGACGGTGCAGGTGCAGGCCGCGTATCAGCGCTTGATTACTGCGCAGGAGAACTTCGACAAACTGATGCAGAAGGCCAATGATTGGATCCTCGAGGGGATCGAAAAAGGCGCTGCATCACCCATCATCATGCTTGGATAGGGAAGCGCACAGGGTATACCCTGTACCCTGTACGCTGTACCCTGTACCCTGCCGATGCCGCTCATAGTGCTCGAAGGTCCCGAGGGTGTCGGCAAGACGACTCAGATTGAGAAACTGTCTCTGAGTTTGTCGCGGGCTGGCGTTCGCGTTGTAGTGCTTCGCGAACCTGGAGCTACTCCACTTGGCGAAGTGCTGCGAAAAGCCGTCCTGCACTCGGACATGGAGATCGCCCCGGCAGCAGAGAGTTTGGTCTTCATGGCTGCCCGAGCACAGCTGGTCTCCTATGAGATCAGACCGGCGCTGGAGAGCGGCACAACTGTCTTGCTCGATCGCTTCTTCCTCTCGACGTACGCCTATCAAGTCGCCGGTCGTGGACTCAAGGCAGACGACGTGGTCGCGGCCAACTATTTGGCGACGTCAGGCCTCAGGCCTGACCTGACACTGCTCCTCGTGCTCCCGACCGATGTGGGTCTGGCGCGCGCGAAGAGTCGTAGCGGCCACGATCGCATCGAGCGCGCTGACGCCGCGTTTCATGCTCG
>JBBTFS010000084.1:0-3729 GCA_038060705.1 Gemmatimonadota bacterium | reverse complement strand
GTACGGCCGGGCTCCACGACGCGAACGCCGCCGGGTACGCGAAAGACGAATGCCGCACTGTCGACGGCGGCGTTGGGCGAGATCGTCAGAAGTCGGACTTTGCGCGTAAGTCCGGTGGCTTCGGTGGACTCGAACTGCCGGATCATGGCATCCGCAGTATCGATCCACACCCGCGAGCGAATGAACGACAACGCCAGTCCGGGTTTTGCCACGAGCGTCAGCGAGCGCGTAGCGCGATCGCCGATCTTCTCGATTCCGTTGTCGACGATGTCGTACTTGGCGCGCGGCGTGTCGAGGAACTGCCCGATGAGGTCGGTGTTCTGCGCGCCAGCGTCGGCATAGGTCATCTTGATCACCTGACCCGGCGTGGCGCTCTGGAGGTACACCCAGACGAACTTGCCGTCGGCGACGATGAGATCGCCCTTGGGGTCCGAGAACGTGACGGACAGGCGGTCGGGGCGCCGCTGTTGATAGGCGCCCTTGGACGGCATCGACGAACCCGTCAACGGATTCGTGATGGTCTGCTCGAATGTCGCACGCAGCGTGCGAACCTTGGCCCATTCGGTCATGGCGCGGTCGATCGTTCGATCGACGCTCTGCGCGCGGGTCGTTGAGGCGACCCCGGCAAGTGCTGCGGCGACCAGAATTGTCATGCGCATTGAGAGTACTTCCGCTTCTACCGCCCGGTGGCGGCAGCGGTTCCCTTGGCGCGTCCGGGCGCCGTACCGATGCTGCGGCCGATCGAGTCGGCGATGGCGCGAAGCTCGACCACCAGGGACGCGAACTGATCCGGGTAGAGTGACTGTGCCCCATCGGACAACGCCCGGTCCGGGTTGGGATGCACCTCGACCATCAACCCGTCCGCACCGGCGGCGATGGCCGCGCGACCCATCGGTGTCACCTTGTCGCGCAGGCCCGTGCCGTGACTTGGGTCGGCGATCATCGGGAGGTGCGAGAGCCGCTGGACGATGGGAATCGCGGTCAGGTCCAGGAGGTTGCGTGTCGAGGTGTCGAAACTGCGAATGCCGCGCTCGCACAGGATCACCTGATCGTTGCCTTCCGCCAGGATGTACTCGGCACTCAGCAGCAGATCCGTGATCGTGGCGGCCATGCCGCGCTTGAGCAGCACCGGCTTCTGGATGCGTCCCACGGCGCGCAGGAGCGAGTAGTTCTGCATGTTGCGCGCGCCGATCTGGATGCAGTCGGCGTACTCGGCGACCAAGTGAGCGCCCTCTTCGTCGAGCGCCTCGGTCACGACGGGGAGCCCGGTTTCCTTGCGCGCGAAGGCGAGGAGTTCCAAGCCCTGCTTGCCGAGTCCCTGAAACGAGTAGGGCGAGCTGCGCGGCTTGAACGCGCCGCCGCGGAGCGCCGTGGCGCCGGCCGCCTTCACGGCCCGAGCGGCGGACACGATCTGCACTTCCGACTCCACCGAGCACGGGCCGGCGATGATCTGTACCGCCGAACCGCCGAAGGACACGCCGGGCGCGATCGTGACAACCGTGTTCTCGGCGTGCCACTCGCGCGACACCTGCTTGTACGGCTTGGAGACGTGGATGATCTCGGCGACGCCGGGCAGCGACTCGACACGCGAGCCGTCCACGCGGCCGTCGTTGCCGACGAGCCCCACGGTGGTGCGCTGCGCGCCTGGCATGGGCCGCGCGGCGTACCCCATCTCTTCTATGGCTTGCACGACGCGGTCGATCTGGTCCGCGGTCGCGCCGTTCTGCATTACGACAAGCATTTCTCAGTCTCTCAATTCGTGCGTCCAGCCGTCATGCGCTATGACTACGGGTCCACCGAACTGGACCGCAACCAGCGCTCGGATGTCCACCGTTTCCACCGGGGGATACAGATGCGTGAGGACCAACAACCTGGGCGCCGAGCGTTGAGCCAGCTCGCCGCATTGCTCTGGCGTCAGGTGCTCCACGATGGCCATCGACGCAGGCAGCGAGCACTCCAACAGCAGGAGGTCACAGCCTTTCGCCCAGTCAGCGAGCGCGACGTCGAACCCGGTGTCCCCTGAGTAGACGATTCGGCGTCCGCCCAGGGACAGTGAATATGCCATGCTCTCGGGGGTATGCGAAACCTTGAGGCAATCGACCCTGGCGCCGCCGAGCTCGGCGGTGCCGCCGGGGGCCAGCTCGGTGATTCGGACCGGGTAGCCGGGGTCGAGCACCCAGTCGCCATGCGCCGCGGCCAGTCCTTCGAGGAGCGACTTGGTGCCGACGGGGCCGATGATGTCGATCGGCTCGGACCGACGGGGGAGCATCCCGTACTTCCATGCGTAGAGCAGGGCGGGAAGGTCGAGGTGGTGGTCGATGTGGAAGTGGCTCAGCACCACGTGGCTGATCTCCTGCCACCAGATTCCATGCTCAGCCATCCGACGTGCTGTTCCCGGGCCGCAGTCCAACAGCACCCTCGCTCCTTCAGTTTCGAGGTAGTAGGCGGCACAACTGCGCGTGGGGGAGTGCGCAATGGTTCCGCTGCCGAGAACGGTGACTCTCACCCGCTGGAAACTACAGGTCGCGGACCGCGCAGGACCTCAAAGCCGTGAGTCGGAGAGTTCTCTGAGGACACAGGCAGGTGTCGAGTCGAACAAAAGGGCCAGGTGTAAATCCTCTACACCTGGCCGTCGCCCAGAAACCTGCGTTCGGTTGCAGTAAACTCTCCACCTTACGGCTATGAGGTCCCGCACGGCCTGAACTCTCAGGACACAACCTCGAATGGTGCGCATGATGTCAAGCTTGAGCACTCGCCTGAACGGCATCGCGGTTCCAGCAATCGCGATCACCACCAGCGTCAATGTTGCGGCGACGGTGGGCCCGGGCTTCAACGTAATGAGACGGGCCGCGGACATCGGATTGCCGTACATCTGGTTGAGGAAGCTGGTCAGGAGCCCGGCCGTGACGAACCCAATGCCAGCACCGAGCGGCACGATCCACCACAGGTCTGCGAACAAGGCTTTGGCCACTCGCACGGCGTCGGCGCCGAGCGCCAGGCGGATGCCCATTTCGCGGAGCCGGAGTTCAGTCGTGTAGGTCGTCATGCCGAACAGGCCCACCACGGCCAACACGAGCGCGAATGCCGCCACAGAAGCGAGGAACTGATTGCGTCCCCGCGTGACGCCGGCCGCTTTGTGCATCTGATCTGTGGCCGTCGTAACGATCACGCCGCCGGCACCGGAGCAGTTTTCCCAGCGGGCGGCCGGCGTCGACCGTGAGTCGCGAAGTTGCCCGGAATGGCGGTCGAACGCACTATCGTGCCATGGTGGCCGACGCACGAGCCTGGCGTCGTGCCGAGCGTCCCAAGCCGTGCCGCCTGGCGCTCGAGCCAGAGCTCCGGGCGCTCGTGACAGCGAAGTGACGGCTCGAGTGGTCGCCTGAGCAGATCGCGGGCTGGCTCAAGCGGGAGTATCCGGAGGACGCGCGCATGCACGTCTCGCATGAGACGATCTATCGCACGCTGTATGTCCATGCGCGCGGTGCGCTCAAGAAGGAGCTGCTGCGACATCTGCGTCGGCGGCATCCGCTGCGTCGGAGTCGGCGCTACTCGACGGCGGGACAGCCGCGCGGCCAGATCGTCGACGCCGTCCCGATCGCGGCGCGGCCCGCGAGTATCGGCGACCGGGCCGTGCCCGGTCACTGGGAAGGCGATCTCTTGGCCGGCGCCAAGAACACGCACGTCGCGACGCTCGTCGAGCGGCAGTCCCGCTTCGTTCAGCTGATCAAG
>JBBTFS010000083.1:0-19342 GCA_038060705.1 Gemmatimonadota bacterium | reverse complement strand
CGGATGGCGTGCACGCCGATCGCGTAGGTCTGTGCGCGACGAAGCTCGTCGCCGGTTACCAGTGCCTCGCGCAATTTCGCCATTTCCTTGAGCAAGCCGTCGCGCGCGGCATCCTCTTTGCCCGGCGACGTGGCGATGTACGCATTGAAGGTGCCCGCCGCGCGCCGTTCGCTGCCGAAGGCCTGAACCGTGTAGCACAGCGACTGGCGATCGCGCAGCTCTTCGAAGAACCGGCCGCCGAGGCCGCTGGCAATGCTCGAGAGCATCGCGACGTCGAAGCGCGCCACGTCGGAACGCGCCGGCGCTGGCCAGGACAACACCAGCGCCGTCTGCGCCTTGTCGCGACGCTCCACGGACTGGATCAGGCGGGCGGGCCATTCCGGACGTGCGATTGCCTTGGGCTCGCGGAACGTCAGGGCATCGAAGTGCGAGGCCACGAGCGCGGCAAGGCGGTCCGGATCGCCATCGCCCACCACGGTGAGGACCGTCGGTCCGTCGAGAAACGACTGGCGGTGCCATGCCTCAAGGTCGGCGCGCGTGAGGCCCTTGAGCGAGGCCTCTGTCCCCATCGCCGGCACCCCGTAGGGATGCGAGGCGAACGCCGCCTGCGTCGCGAGCCTCACGGGATAGCGGTACATGTCGTCACGCAGCGCCGCGACGTCTGCCAGCGCGATAGCGCGTTCGGTTTCAAGGGCATCGCTCGCGAAAACGGGACGCTGAGCCACGTCGGCCAGGAGCTCGATGGCGCCTTCGACGTGCTTCACGGGCACGGAGATGGACCAGCCCAGTGTTTCGGCGGCGACAGCCACGGATACGCTTCCGCCCATGCGCTCGCCGCCTTCCGCGATCTGGACGGCGTCGCGAGTCGCGGTGCCCTTGATGGCGGTCCGCGCCATGAGCAGCGTGCGCCCTCCCGTGGCCTCCGTCTCCTCGCACGGGCCGCCGAGGGAAAGCGCGCCGAAGTAGGTGATCGGTGAGGCGGCGCGACGGCGCACCAGGACGGGCACACCGGACCGCAGGCGATACACGCGGACGCCCGCTTCCTCGCGTTCGAGGGTGGCAAACGCCGGAGGCCGGGAAGCTGGCGTCGCTGGCGCGGGCGCTGGTGCCAACGGTTCGGCGCGCGACGCCTGGAGCCGAGCCTGTGCGGCGGCGCCGTCAGCCGCAAAGGTCAAGGCAGTGGTCGGCCGGTACACCAGCAGCGATGCCTGATCGTTGCGCAGGTACTTTCGCGCGACATCGGCCACGTCGCGAGCGCTGGCTTGCAGCATCCGGTCGAGAAACTCATCGCCCAGTTCCCAGCGCCCCAGTGATTCCCACTTAGCGAGATGGTTCGCCTGTCCTTCCATGTCTTCGATGCGGCGCAACCATCGCGACTCGGTAATGCTCCGGGCGCGTTCGATTTCGTCGTCCCCTATGCCTTCGTCGCGCACGCGCCTCAGCTGATCCCACGCGGCTTCGATCGCGGCGTCCGCGCGGTCCGGCGACGATTCGGCCTGAACAGCGAACACGCCGATGCCGCGCGGCGTGTAATTGTACGCGGAAATGCTCGACACGAGCTTGCGCTCGCGTGTGGCGCGATAGAGCCGCGATGCGCGCCCAGCGCTGAGCACGGCCGACAGCATTTCCAGCGTCGGCGTGTCGGGGTGATCCAGCGGCACCGTGCGCCAGCCGAGGGCGAATTGCGTCTGCGCAATGTCACCGGACAACTCGCGAAACCGGAATCCGGCCGACGAGCGCTCCATCGTGCCGGGCGTTCGCGAAGGCTCGCCGATGGAGAGGTCGCCATACAGCCGGTTCACGGCGCCAAACGCATGGTCCGTATCCACGTCACCGACCACGACGAGCACCGAGGTGGATGGCCGGTAGAAGTTGCGGTAGAAGCGCCGCACATCGTCGCTGGTCAGC
The DNA here is from genome assembly GCA_038060705.1 of Gemmatimonadota bacterium. Lineage (GTDB taxonomy): Bacteria > Gemmatimonadota > Gemmatimonadetes > Gemmatimonadales > Gemmatimonadaceae > DASPMP01. The sequence goes on along the minus strand of JBBTFS010000083.1, from coordinate 17,434 downwards.
CGCCGCAGACCGTCTTCGCGGCCGATGCGCCAACGCCGGATGCGATGTTCGTCGTGCATCAGTTCGTACAGGGTCTCGATCACGACTGACGGCGGGCTGTCCGCCTTGCGCTTGGCCTCCTGGATGATCACCTCGAGCTCGTTGGCGAGCTCGTGGCTGTCGATGAGCGAGTGGCGATAAGCATCCGCCTGAATCTCGAGCGCCACGTCGAACCCGCTGGCGGGCACGACGGCGTAGTACAGCGTGTGGTCGTAGATGGTGGCCGCGTTCAGATACCCACCGACCGACTTGGTCTGGCGCGCAATCTCGCCTACCCCGCGCGTCGGCGTGCCCTTGAAGTACATGTGCTCCAGCACGTGCGCGATGCCCACGACGTCGTCCGTCTCGTCGAAGTAGCCGGCGTTGACGTACGTGACGATCGCGGCCACCGGAGCCGACGTATCACGACGCACCAGCACGCGCAGACCGTTGGGGAGCGTGCGCCGCTCGACCCCGGCGAGCTGGCTCAGGGCGCGCGCTGGGTCTGGGCGCCGGGCACCCCGACGGAGGCAGAGCACGAGCTCCACGCCCCAGGTCCGGCCCGTTCGAGCCAGCGGTTGCCCTCATCGAGTCGGCCGAGCTTGAGGAGCGTGCAGCCCAGGAAGCCCTGGGCGGCGAGGTCGTCCGGAGCAGCATCAACCACGCGAACGTAGAAACGCCGCGCCAACTCATAGTCGCGGGAGGCGAGCAATACCGCCGCCATCTCGCGCAACCCCAGAACGCCTTCGGGATCCGCCTGCACCGCCAGCGTCGCGTGCTCGCGCGCGCCTACAAGGTCGCCGGACTCACGCGCGATCCGCGCGAGAAAGACATGGGCCTCGGCGGCGTCCGGAATCCGGCGCACGATATCCTCGAACGCGTCGCGTGCCGCGGCCTTTTTGCCCTGAGAGAACAGCGCCACGGCTCCGTCGAAGGTCGCACGGTCCGACGACCCACCAAGCAGCTTCCATGCGAAGAACGCGCCCGCGCCAATCACCGCGACGACCGCCACCGAGACGACCGCGACGAACCACCACGGTTGCGGCTCCGGCGGCAACGGCACCGGCCGCGGCGTCCCCAGCGGCGAAAGCCGCAGGCCGCGGGTGGACATCGCCTCTCCAGGCACGGTGTGCTCCGGCGCGCCCTCCGCCATCTGGAGCGAGGATTCGAACTGGTCGAATCCCTCGCGCGCGGCGTTTATATCGGTGCCGGACGGATGGTACGACGTATCCGCGCAGCGCTGGCTCACGGCGTTGAAAGCGGCCAGTGCATTGGCCTGATCGAGAGTCAGGAAATGACGATGGCGCGCTTCGTGAATGAGCGCCGCCCCGCTGGTCACGGATCCGCCGACCAAGGCGCGCAGTGCGGTCTCGGTGCCTTTCCACGCCTCGGCAATGTCGGCCGACAGCTCCCCGGGACTGCGGGAGCGATCCAGTCGGCTGATTGGCGGCCGAACGGCCGATAGGGCTTCAAGCGCCTTCTTGTGCATGACTGCCAGGGTGCGGGGTGCAGCGTTCAGGGTGCAGGGAAACTGCACCCAAGGCAATATCGCCGCTCGCTACCGGACGATGCGGAGGAGGCCCGCGCGCGCAGACGCGCGCACGAAACTCTCAGCGTCGTGAATCGGGAGCTGGATCCCCGTCTGCGTCAGGACGCGTCGCGCAGTACGCTGCATGTACTCCTCGATCGTGTGGCCGGCGATCTCGGCGTCGGAATCGCGCATGCCCGTCACGATCTCCTCCCACGACCCGCGGAACGACGAACCGCCCGAGGCCACGACGTGGTGCGTGTCCTCTTCCTGCTTGGTGTCGGCCAACCCGTTAAGCAGCGAACCGAACAACTCCAGCTGATTGCGGGCAACCTCGGGATCGACGCCCTTCTGCACGCCGGCCCGGCCGGGTTCGATCTCGAGCAGCAGTTCGTCGATATCGTCCAAGCCTTCGTTGAGCTCGGCGAGCCGCGCCTCCCACGGCTTCAACTCGGCGTCCGACTCATCGAGCTTGTACACGGCACGCTTGAGTTCGATGAGGCGCCAGATGCCCAGCTCGTCCCAGTGGTCGTCGGGCTGCGTGCGCTCGAAATGGTACAGCGCGCCCTCGAACTCCCCCTTGTCGTAGAGCAGGTTGGCAAGGTAGATGCGCGCCTCGGCATGATCGCCGTCGACCTGCAGGGCTTTGCGCAGGGACGCCATACTGCCTTCGTCGTCGCTGAGGCGGTGCTTGGCGTAGCCCATGCACGCGATGGCCTCGGCGGACTCGCCGGTCTGTTCTACAGCGGCCTCGAAGAAGTGCAGCGCCTCGCCGAAGAGCGCGTGACTATCGCGAACGGACCCTTCGCGAAAGAGGGAGCGCCCGACCTGGAGCACGAGGTCCACGTCGTCCGTGTAGCCAAGTTCGAGGATCCGGTGGAAGCACTTCAGCGCGGCTCCCTGTTGGCCAAACTTGAGCAGCGTCTCGCCGAGACCGGCCAAGCCGTCCTCGTGTTCCGGCTCCAGGACCAGTGCCTCTTCGAAAGCGCGGCGCGCCCAGGCAAATTCCTCGCGGGCCAGCCGCGCGTAGCCGACGCCCACCCGGAGCTCCACCGAATTCGGGTAGAGCGTGAGTCCCTCGCGAAGCACCGTCAGCGCATCGTCGTACTGGCCCTCGTTGTAAAGCTGGTGCGCGCGCTCGTCATACTCCTCAGAACTCAGGAAGGGCGTTGGCATCTCGTCACACCTCCGGCTCGCGAGGTTCTTCTCTATAGTACCATGACCACCCGTCGAAGTTCAACGGCCAACACGTCGCGACTGAAAAACGACTGAAAACGACACCGCGATCTCCGCGGCCAGCCGGGCATTGGATTCGAGCAGCGCCAGGTTGGCGGCCAGCGACTTGCCGCCGGTTTCTCGCGAGACGGCGGCCAGCAGGTACGGGGTCACGTCGCCGCCCCAGACGCCCTGTCGCGCCGCCTCCGCCAGACCGATCGCTACCGCCCTTTCCACCGCCTCTGCCTCCAGGGCCGTGGCAACCGGAGGCGGCTGCACTACCAGCACGGCCTGTATCCGGTTGAGGCCGAAGTGCGCGGCAGCGATGCAGGCAACCTCAGCCACGGAGTCGGCTCGCGTCGTGAGTGGGATACCGGTACGGACCGTGTAAAAACCCGGGAATTCGCTCGTGCCGAAACCGACCACCGGAATGCCGAGGGTATCGAGCCGTTCCCACGTGGCTGGCAGGTCGAGGATCACCTTGGCGCCCGAACAGACGACGATCATGGGCGTGCGTGCCAGTTCGAGCAGGTCGGCGGACTCGTCGCGCACGTTCGGTTGGCCGCCCGGGGCGACGCGATGCACGCCGCCGATGCCACCAGTGGCCAGCACACGCACGCCCGCGCGGTTCGCCAGGGCCAGGGCCGCGGCCACGGTGGTCGCGCCATCGGCGTGCTGGGCAATCGCGGCGCCCAGGTCGCGCGCCGAGACCTTGCGAACAGCCTGGCGACTGAGAAAGCGCTCGAGCTCGGCCGGGTGCAAGCCCAGCGTCGCCTCGCCCTGCGCGACTGCCGTGATGGCCGGCGTTGCGCCGGCGCGTTCCACGGCGGCGGTCATGCGTTGCGCGGCCTCGGCGTTCTCAGGAGCGGGCAGGCCCTGCGCCAATACCGAGCTCTCGATCGCGACAACCGGCTTGCCCGCGTCCAGCGCCTGCTGAACCTGCGGAAGTATCCTCACCGCACTGCGGTCTTCTTTGGCCATGCCGACGTAATTGCCTTGCCCATCGCCGCCATGGTCAGTTGCGGCTCACTGTCCAGCGCCCAGCGCTGGTCCACGTTCTCCTTGGTCAGGACGCAGGCCACGACGCGCGTCTGGAGCCGGAACAGCGCGCACTCGGTTCTCATGTCGCTGTTGGCGCCGGTCTTGTGCGACGCGGTCACGCCTTCCACGTGCCGCTGCAACAACTTGTCATCTTCGGTATGCGCCAGAATGTCGAGCATGACGGAATCCGCGCGCGGGCTCACGGCCTTACCATCAGCCAGCAGGGCGAACAGCCGCGCCATCTCGTTCGGCGTCGTGACGCCAAGTCCATATTTGACGGAACTGTCCAGCGCAACGCTGGTGATCCGGAGAAAACTCTTGGCGTGAATCTTGGTGTGCGGCAGCCCCAGCGCTTCCATTTTCTGCCACGTGCGGCGGATGGCGACCTTGTCGAGCAGGAGGTTGGTGGCGGTGTTGTCGCTGATCGTGATCATCAGCCACGCCGCGTCGCGGACGGTGAGCTCGAGACCGTCGTGCATAAACTGGAGCGTGCCGGACCCAGGAACCTTGTCCACCTTGAGCATCGTGATGCGGTCGTCGAGGGAGATCTCGCCCTTCTCCACCATGTCGAACAGCGTGACGAGCACGGACACCTTGATGAGGCTCGCCGTGGGAAACGTCTCATCGCCGCGGCGTTCAAGCCTTTCGCCGGAATCCAGGTTGTGGACGGTGTAGCCCAAAACGCCGCGGAATCCCTGGGCGAGAGAGTCCAACGAGCCCCGGAGGACCACGGTGTCTGCCTTGGAACTGCGAGCGCCCTGCTGTGCGGCGGCTTCGCCGCCGACTCGCAGTACCAGTGCGCACACGGTCGGGAGCATCGATAGCCAACGGCCTTTGTTCATTTGGCCTCCTCGAACTGTTCGGCCTTCTGGACGACGACGGTTTCACGCTCGTTGGCCGACGCGTCCCACAGGACAACAACCTTCACAGTCTCGCCTGCATACGCGTCGAACGACTTCGCTTCGCCCTTCTTGAGCTTGATCTCGTGGCCGTCCTCAAAGCGCAGTAGCACGAGCGGATACATTTCGTTCTTGTAGCGACGGCGGATCCGCCTGGGCTTGGCCGGCTTCGTCACCTTACGTCACCACCGCGCGCTTGTGCTCGAACTCGCGCCATGCGTCCGTACTCAAAGCCTCGTCAATCACTTCGATCGCACGATCGACCTCGGCGTCCGTCGTGTAGAAGTGCGGCGCGATGCGGATGCCCGCGCCCGGCCGGTAGTCCACCACCACGGTTCGTGCGATGAGGCACTGCGACACTTCGTACGCGTGCGGCACGTCGATCGCCACCGTTCCGCCGCGACGCTCGGCGTCGCGCGGCGCGTTGACGGTGTAGCCGCGGGCGTCGGCCAGTTCGATGAGGCGCGCGGTCTGCCGCTTGCTCTTGGCGCGAATCGCGTCGATGCCGGCGCGTCGCACGATGCGCGGGCCTTCGCGCGCCGCGAACAGTGCCGGGATCACCGGTGTCCCCCCAAGCCAGCGAAAGGTGTCGGTGGCGTAGTCCATTTCTGGCTCAAAGCCGAACGGGCGCGCGTGCGCCTGCCAGCCCGTGAGCGCCGGCTTGTACTTCGAGCGCACGTCCGGCGACACGTAGAGGAAGCATCCACCGGGGCCGCCGCACAGCCATTTCAACACGCCGCCGGTGAGGAAGTCGCAGCCGATCGCGCGTACATCCACCGGGATCACGCCCACCGCGTGAAAAGAATCCAGCGAGACCAGCGCGCCGACCTCATGCGCTTTCCGGCACACCGCGGCGACGTCCATGACGTACGCAGACCGGAACAGCACGTGCGAGATCGAGACGAGCCGCGTGCGCGAGTCGATCGCGTCCAGCAACTGCTGCGTGTCAACGCCCAGCCCGTCTGCCGCGGCCGGCACCACCACGAGCTCCGCACCCAGGCGAGTGGCAAGTGCGCGGTACACATAGCTCACCGACGGAAAGTCCTGCGCGGTCATCACAATCCGACTGCGCGGCGCCGCGTAGTCAAGCGCCGAGAGCACCGACGCTTGCGCCATGGTCACGTTCGACGTCATCACGACCTCGCCGCTCGATGCGCCGATCAGCGGGGCGATCTCATCGCCGACGCGCACCGGCATCTCCCACCAGCCCTTGCCCCAGGCGCGCACACCCAGCTGAGCCCACTCGTCCACGTATTGCGCGAGACTGTCCGCGACCGTCCGCGGCATGGCGCCCAGCGAATTGGAGACGAGGTACGTGCAGCGCTCCAGAATCGGGAACTCGGACCTGAACTTGAGCAGGGGATCCTGCATCACGCGCCCCGCGATGGTTTCGCTCGCCGCAGCCAACCTGCCGGGCTGGCCGCGTACAGAGTCAGGCCGATGGCCACGGTCACTGCGCTCACGGCCCACTCACGCGCCGTCACCGACGTGAGCAACACGATGATCACGATCGCCGCGAGCGGCGCCGCGATCGCGCTGCCCGGAATCGTGCCGGCGCCGGCGATCGGCGCATCCGCGTCCCGGATTCCCGCGCGCCGCAATTGCCAAGCGGCCGCGGCGCAGCCGAGGTAGACGACCAGCACGGAGACGTTGGCGAGAATCACCAGCGGCTCGAAGCCGCTGCTGAGCGCCAGCACCAACGACAGCCCAGTCTGCACGATGATGGCGATCCAGGGCGTGTGAAAACGCGGATGCACTGACGCAAGCGCTTTGGGCAGGATGCCGTCGCGCCCGAACGCGAACAGCGCGCGCGGAATGGCCAGCACCATGCCGCTCAGGTAGCCAAACGTCGAGAGGATGATCGCGACGCCGAGCATCACGCCGCCTCCCGGGCCCATGACCGCCGTGGCCAGGTCGCCCAGCGGCGAAGGGTTGCCGGCGAGTTTCTCGCCGAGGACACCCTGCGCCGCGACCTGCACCAGCAGGTACACGACGCTCACGACCACCAGCGCGATGAACACCGCCCGCGGAACCGTGCGTCCCGGATTGCGCACTTCACCGCTCGGAACCATGGCGCTCTCGATGCCGGCGAAGATGAACACGAGGAACACCGATGCACGCTTCACATCGCTCATCGCGGGTATGTCCGTCACCACCAGATTGGCCGGCTTCAGGGCCAGCAAGCCCAATACGATCAAGAGCCCCAGCGGCACGAGCTTGATGACGGTGGACGCCATGTTGAGTCGCGCGCCGAACTGCACACCGCGCACGTTGACGGCGGCCACGACCGCGAACATCACCATGATCAAGCCGGCGCGCGCCGCGCCCGATCCGAGTGCGGGGATCATGCGCTGCGTGCTGTCGGCGAAGATCGTCGCAACCGCCGCCGTCGCAATGGTCCCAGTGAGCCAGAGCATCCAGCCGACCGCGAATCCGGCGAACGGGCCGAACGCCCGTTCGACGTAGGCATAGGGGCCACCAGTCGACGCCACGCGACTGCCCGCCTCGGCGAAACACAGCACCACCAGCCCCATGGCGATCGCGCACACGATGTAGGCAATTGGCGCCGCGGTGCCAAGCCGGCCTGTGACCTCCACAGACCCCGGCGCGCGAAAAATTCCGCCGCCGATCGTGATGTTGATCACGCTGGCGGCGAGCCCCCAAACACCGAGCGCTCGAACAAGTCCCGCTTCCCTGGCTTGCGTCAAGCCTGATGCCTCTTGGCGTGGTTCGGGCGCGGAGCAGATTTCGCGTCAGGAAATAGAGACATGGGGTACAACACTAGACCGCGGGGCCGGGCCTCGCCACCATATTGCGTCCTCCCACAGGAGACATTTCGATGCCATCGATTCGTAGCGTGACCATCCTTCTGGCGATCATCGTCGCGATCGCGAGCCCGTGCCGCGTGGCCGCTCAATCGCTGTCGCTGCCGACTCCGGCCGTAACGCGGGACACGTTCATTGCGGACTCGACCGCGCAGGCCGCCGGCCCGCGCCTGACGACCACCGCCACCGGCGTCCACCGCCAAAACGCGCCGACCACCGCGAGCATGGCACCGGCACTGACGAACCTGGGCAAGCCGAAGACGCTCATGATCATGGGCGGCGCCGCGATCGTGCTCGGCGTGGTCATTGGGACAGACATCGGCACGCTGTTGGAGATCGGGGGCGCCGTATCCTTCCTCGTCGGCCTCTACCAATACATAAAGTAGTAATGCCCCTGACCGTCCCTTCCCGGCGATGACGCCACCGCCTTCCTGGCGACGGTCCGAGCCACGCATCGCCCTGGTACTGGGCGGCGGAGGCATGAAGGGCTTTGCGCACATCGGCGTGCTCAAGGCCCTTGAGGAGGCCGGTATCCGCCCGGCCCTCTACGCGGGCACCAGCATCGGGGCGATGGTGGCCGCCGCCGCAGTCTGGGGGATCACGCCGGACGAACTCGCGCGCCGCGCGGAAATCCTCAAACGCAAGGACCTGTTTCGCATCAACCACCTCGGGATGTTGATGGACCGAATGAAATCGCGGTCCATCTACCTCGAGGGGCCGTTGCGCGACCTGTGCTATTCGGTGGTGCCAGAAGGGACCTTCGCTGACCTCAAGACGCCGCTGCTGGTCAACACTGTGGACGTCGAACGCGGCGCGCAGGTCGTGTGGGGGCTCCCCGGCCTGCGGGAGGTCAGCGTCCGGGACGCGGTGTACGCGTCCTGCTCGCTGCCCGGCTTCTTCCCGCCGGGTCAAGTGGACGCCCGCGTGTGTGTCGACGGCGGCGTGATCGACAACCTGCCGGCCGCGGTCGCGTCACTTGGCATGGACATGGTGATCGCGGTGGACGTCGGCAGCGCGGACATGGCCGGCGTGCCGGGTATCGCGCAGCAGGGCTTTGCGGCTCTGTACATGCGAGCCGCGATGACGATGATGCACAAGCTGCAGCAGATGCCCCTGTCCCATTGGGGCGCGCCACCGATGCTGTTGATCCGCCCCAAGGTGGGACGCGACTGGCTCAGCTTCGCGAACGGCGCCAAACACATCCGCGAAGGCTACCGCGCGGCCACCAAGGCGCTCGAGCACTTCGAGTTGTATCTCCAGCAATCGCGCGGCATCTACCCGCGCAAGCGCGTCCAGCTCAGCGTGTCCGACGAGAAATGCATCGGCTGCGGCCTGTGTGCCGCGCTGGCGCCGGCGTACATGGGGATGGGTCCGGACGGCAAGGCGTACGTGCGCGTGGAAGAAGTCGAGTGGGCGGCGCCCGATGGCGAGTTCGTCCACCACTGCCCCACCGGCGCCATCACAATCTCCCGCGGCGAGTTCGTGGAACCACTGCCGCAGCCGGGCCGCGCCTCAGCGTAATGCTGTCATCCTGACACGTTGTTCAGCGCGGCTTTGGCAATTTCGACGTAGCGATCCACGGCGGACACGAGTTCCGCGACCTTTACGTGCTCGTCATCGCGATGCGCGACGTGAATTGACCCAGGGCCGAACAGGTAGGGCGTGCCCCAGTTGGTGAGTTTGGGAATGTCCGTCGCGAAGGCCGCTACTGACGTGGGAAACCCCGGCAGCGTGCCGAGCCTGGCCAGCGACACCGTGATTCCCTGCTCGAACTCGGCCCGGCCGCGCAGCCAGTCCTTGAGTACAGCCACCAACGTTTCCGGGGCAGTGACGAGACGTGCCATCAGGCGCGCTTCCGCCGCGGGAGCCATGACGTTGTCGGCGACGCCACCGCTGATGATGCCGATGTTGATGGTCGTGTCGCCGAGGTCGGGATCGCTGGGGAGTTTGAGCGACTCAAGTTCGGCCAGCAGGCGCACGAGTTCGCTGATGGCGGACTTGCCGAGGTGCGGGTATGCGGAATGGGCCGCGGTGCCGCGGGTGCGGAGCGCGAAGCGCATCGCACCCTTGGTTCCGGTGGCGAGCGTGCTCTCGGTCGGCTCGCCGTTGATGAGGACCTTGGAGGTCGTTGGCACCTTGTTGGCCGCCTCGGCGCCGTCATGCGTGACCTCTTCGCCGACAACGAACAACAACGCCACCGGAACGGACTCAGCGCGCAAACGGTCGGCCGCGAAGATCATGGATGCCGCGATACCCTTGGCGTCGCACGCGCCGCGTCCCCACAGCGTGTCGCCGTCGAGTCGAGGCGGGATGTACGGTGGCACGGTGTCGAGGTGCGTCGAGAGCGTGACGAGCGGCTTCTCCGCGCTCGTGGCCAGGATCGCATCGCGGCCGGGCGTCACCGGAATGCGGCGCGTGGTCCACCCGGCGCCCTTCAGGTAGTCGTCGACCCAAGCGATCACGGCACCTTCATTGCCGCTGGTGGATTCGATCTCCATCAGCTTTGTCGTCAGTTCCACTACTTCGCGGCTCGTTGGCATCTGCTCAGGGACGGAAAGGTCGTTTCACACGGATGGACACGGAAGTGTCATCCGTGTGAAAAGGCACTTCCGTCGCGGGCCTGGATAGCCCAAACCGAACTTCGGTCGCGTGCCGACGTAAGTAGATTCAGTAAGACCACTCTGAAATCCGAAAATGCCGAGCCTGAACTCCTTCGGCGCCCGCGCCACGCTCCCGGTCGATGGGCAGCCGTACACGATCTTCCGCCTGGATTCACTGACGGCGCTCTCCAAGGGCAACAGCGACAAGCTGCCGTTCAGCCTCAAGATCCTGCTCGAAAACCTGCTTCGGAACGAGGATGGCGCGTTCGTCAAGAAAGCCGACGTCGAGGCCATGGCTCGCTGGGATGTGAAAGGCAAGGTCGAACGCGAGATCGCCTTCCGCACCGCGCGCGTACTGCTCCAGGACTTCACCGGCGTGCCGGCGGTCGTGGACCTCGCCGCCATGCGCGACGCCATCGTCCGCCTCGGCGGCAACCCGGAAAAGATCAATCCGCTTCAGCCGGTGGACCTCGTCATCGATCACTCGGTACAAGTGGACGAGTACGGCACCGAAGCGGCGTTCCTGCTCAACACCAAGCTGGAGTTCGAGCGCAACAAGGAGCGGTACGTCTTTCTGCGCTGGGGCCAGAACGCGCTGAAGAACTTCCGCGCCGTACCGCCGGGCACCGGCATCTGTCACCAGGTGAACCTCGAGTACCTGGGCAAGACGGTGTTCTCGATCAAGGAAGGCAACGAGACGTTCGCGTATCCGGATTCGCTGGTCGGTACGGATTCGCATACGACGATGATCAACGGGCTCGGCGTGCTGGGCTGGGGCGTGGGTGGCATCGAAGCCGAGGCCGCGATGCTGGGCCAGCCTGTGTCGATGCTGATTCCGGAAGTCGTCGGCTTCAAACTCTCGGGCAAGCTGCCTGCGGGCTCCACGGCGACCGACTTGGTGCTGACCGTGACGCAGATGCTGCGCGCCAAGAAGGTGGTCGGAAAGTTCGTTGAATTCCATGGCACGGGGTTGAGCTCCCTGCCACTCGCTGACAGAGCGACTATCGCCAACATGGCGCCCGAGTACGGCGCGACCATGGGGTTCTTCCCCACGGATGCGGAAACACTGAAATACTTGCGGCTGTCGGGCCGGCCAGAGGCGCACGTGAAGCTCGTGGAAACGTACTGCAGGGAGCAGGGTCTCTACCGCACGGACGATACGCCCGATCCGTCATTCACCGACACTCTGAGCCTCGACCTGTCCACCGTGGAGCCGTCGCTCGCCGGACCCAAGCGTCCACAAGACCGCGTGCCGCTCACGGACGCCAAGTCGATGTACGCGACGGCGCTCACGGCCGAGATCGAAAAGCTCATCGCCGCCGCCAGTACCAAGGCAGCAGCCGCCGCCAAGTCGCCGGCCGTTGCGGTCATGGAAAGCGAAGGCAACGCGGTGCACCCCGATCAGGAGGGCCACTGCGAGTACAACGGCCAGTCGTTCACACTCAAGCATGGCGCGGTGGTGATCGCCGCGATCACCAGCTGCACCAACACATCCAACCCCAGCGTCATGCTCGGCGCCGGCCTATTGGCGCGAAAGGCGGTCGCCAAAGGGCTCAGGACCAAGCCGTGGGTGAAGACATCGTTGGCGCCAGGCTCGAAGGTCGTCACGGACTATCTCAACGCCGCCGGCGTGCAGAAGGACCTGGACGCGCTGGGCTTCAACCTCGTCGGCTATGGCTGCACCACCTGCATCGGCAACTCGGGTCCGCTGCCGGAGCCGATCTCCAAGGTCATTGAGGAGCACAAGCTGGTGGTGGCATCGGTGTTGTCCGGCAACCGCAACTTCGAAGGACGCATCAATCCGCAGACGCGCTTCAACTATCTCGCGTCGCCGCCGCTCGTCGTCGCGTACGCGCTTGCCGGCCGCATGGACCTGGACCTCACGCGCGAACCGTTGGGCATCGGCAAGGATGGTCCCGTGTTCCTGCGCGATATCTGGCCCACGGCACAGGAAGTCGACGATGAGATGCTGCGCAGCGTGAGGCGGGACTTCTTCGTGAAGCAGTATTCCGACGTCTTCGCCGGCGACGCCCAGTGGCAATCGCTGTCTGTGCCCGAAGGAAAGACGTACGCGTGGGACGCGTCGTCCACGTACGTGAAGAACCCGCCGTATTTCGACGGCATGACCATGTCGCCGCCGGGCATTCGTCCCATCGTTGGCGCCAGGTGCCTGGCGCTCCTCGGCGATTCGATCACGACCGATCACATCTCGCCCGCTGGCAGCATTCCGCAGTCGTCGCCGGCTGGCAAATGGCTGGTCGAGCACGGCGTCACGAAGAAGGACTTCAACTCCTATGGCGCGCGACGCGGCAATCACGAAGTGATGGTGCGCGGCACGTTCGCGAACATCCGCCTGCGCAACGAAATGGCGCCGGGCACCGAAGGGGGTTGGACGGCCTTGGCCGCGGGCGCAGCCCCGGTGTTCATCTATGACGCCGCCATGCAGTATGCGACCAAAGACACTCCACTCGTCATCGTGGCCGGCAAGGAGTACGGCACGGGCTCGTCGCGCGATTGGGCCGCGAAGGGAACCATCCTGCTTGGCGTGCGCGCGGTGATCGCCGAGTCCTTCGAGCGCATCCACCGGTCGAACCTCGTGGGCATGGGCGTACTTCCGCTGGAGTTCATCGGCGGCGAGTCGCGCTTGTCGTTGGGCCTGTCTGGCTTCGAGACCTACGAAATCGCCGGACTCGACAAGTCGCTCAAGCCGCGCGCCACGCTCACCGTCCGCGCCGTGGCCGCCCACGGCACCAAGGAGTTCAAGGCCATGTGCCGGATCGATACGCCCGAGGAACTGCGCTACTACGAGAACGGCGGCATCCTGCCGTACGTCCTCAGGCAGTTGGTCGGAGGCCGATGACGCGGTGCGCGTAGCGCTGCTGGCCGCCGCCGCGCTGGTGGGAGGGTGCGGCCTGTGGTACCGGCCGGTTCCCGTCCCATCGGCGATCGGCAAGGAGCGGACAGCGGTGGCGGGCGATTCGTTCAGCGTTCATCGCGATCCGCGCTTCGCCATATACGGGCCGGGAACGCAAGCGGTGTTCGACGCCTACGAGCAGTTGAACCGCACATACCGCGCGTTCGACCGCTACTTCGCCGCGCCATCCCCTCGGCTGGCCATCGTCCTGTACCCCGAGTGGTCGAAGCCGCGGGACGCGGCGGAGCGGGCGCTTCGAGAGCAAGGCACGGTCGTGCTGCGATTCGTTCGTCCGATGCGCGCGTCATTTCGTGAACGAGTCGGCGAGGACGGATACGACGGTTCGCTGTGGCCGGTAGGGCCAACCGCAGTGCGACTCCTGCTCGCCTCCATCGCCACGCCGACTGCCGCCATCGACACCGCGACGCTCATCCACGTGCCCGCTTGGTATCGCTCGGCGGTGATGAGCATCGTCGGCGACGGCACCGCCCTGCCGTACGACGTGCAATTCGTGCGCGAGGGTCGCACGGGCCGGGGAATGCTGGAGGAGTTGCTCGCGACGCAACGGCCGACCGCGGCCGACAGCGCGCTCGATCCCTACCGACGCGACGACGCCGACGATGAGGACCGCCGATTCGCCGCGCGGTCGAGCGCCTTCATGCAATTCCTCCTGGACCGCGAGGGCCCCGAAGCGATGGGAAGCTTGGGTCGCGGGTTCACGAAGGGTGAGTCGTTGGCTCAACAGGCGGCGCGGTTCAAGGTCTTGCCGACCACGATGGTGGAGCTGGAGGAGCGCTGGCTCGCGTGGCTCTCGGCGCAGCGGCCAACGTGGTAGCGGGCACAGCGCGCGGAGCCCGCCGCACTATGTCATTTGCAACGTCGATTGTATCTTCGCCCTATCCCATAGCGGACCGAGGAATCTGATGTCGGTAAGTCGGAAGGCGCTGCCAGGTCTGTTGCTTCTGTTTGCGTGCACGCGAGCGGCTCAGGTCGCCGAGATTCCGCCGGCACCCGCGACGGCCCGGCCAACTCCGGAGGTCGGCGCCGTGGCGCCGAACTTCCGATTCACGGCGATCACCAAGGACGGCATTCAGAAGCCCGCCAATCTTTCGGACTACAAAGGGCAAACGGTCGTCCTGTGGTTTTTCATCAAGGCTCGAACGCGTGGTTGAACGGTTCAAACTGAGGCGTACCGTGATCAGTACGCCACGATGTTCAACGGAGGCAAACAAGTGCTGCTGCTCGGCGTCAGCGTCGATCCGGACACGACGCTGGCTGCATGGGCCAGGGAGAAGGACTACCCTGGCGCGTACGCGAGCGACGCCGACCAGACCATCGGCAAGTGGTACGGTTCCGTTCGCGGCAACGTCGACGTCAGGAACCTCTTCGTCATCGGACCCGACGGCACAATCACGTACCGGGTCGTGAGCTTCAACGTGATGTCTGCGGACGCATACACCGACCTGGAAAAGGCCGTCGACCAGGCGGCGGGAGTTGCCTTGCCGCCGTGAGCGGCGCTCGCGAGCGATTGATCGAGCTCTATAGCGCCGCGGTAGCCGGCGCGGATGTGGAGTCCTTGACGGCTGACGCGGTTGGGGCGATTCCCCTGGAACGCCGCAGCCGCGTTTGGCTGTTCAGCTTCGGCAAGGCGGCCAGCGGCATGGCGGCGGCCGCTTTCACCGCGCTCAAGCGCGGCTTGGCCGAGGTCGCCGGTGGCGTGGTGGTTGCGCCTGAGCGGTGCGAGTCGCCCTCAGGCGCCATCGCCACCCTCGTGGGCGATCATCCGATCCCGGGTCGCCGTTCATTCGACGCCGCCGCCCGCATCGCGCAAACGGTTTCGCAGAAGCGCGGCGGAGATCTGGGCGTCCTGTTGCTCTCCGGTGGTGCGTCGAGCCTCATCGGCGCGCCGCTCAAGGGCCTGAGCGAAGCGGACTACATCAAACTGTGCGAGATGCTCGTCGCGTCGGGCCTCGACATCGCTCGGCTCAATGCCGTGCGAAAGCGCTTTTCGATGTGGGGCGCCGGGCGCATGGCGCTCGCGCTGGCACCGGCGCGCACGCACTGCTTCGCGGTGTCGGACGTTCCCGACAATGACATCGCGAGCATCGCCTCCGGTCCATGCGTTCCGGACCCGACCACTGTGAAGGCCGTGAACGAGATACTCGAGTCCGCCAAGCTGCTGAACAAACTGACGCCGCCGTTTCGGCAATACTTGACGAGCGTCGCCAAGGGGACTTCGCCGGAGACGCCCAAGGTGACGCATCCCGCCTTCGCGCACGTCTCGGCGAAAGTGATCGCGACGAACACGGTGGCGCTGACCGCGGCGGCAACGTCGGCGCGGCGTTCCGGACTGGCGCCTGTGGTGAGCGACACGCTGCTCACCGGGGACGCCGCCGCCGCGGGTTCGCGCATCGCCGCGTCGCTCGTGGACGCGAAGGACGCTGCTCCGGCATCCGGGCCGCGCGTATTTCTGTGGGGAGGAGAGACCACGGTCCACCTGAACGGCAGCGGCGCCATTCCGCCGGGCGGACGGTGTCAGGAGTTCGCGCTTGCCGCGGCCCAGCGGTTGAGTGAGCTCGGCGACCGAGCGCGCGGCATCACCATCCTTGCCGCGGGCACCGATGGTCGCGACGGCCCCACCGACGCTGCCGGCGCCATCGTGGATGCGGCGACCTGGACGCGAATCCGCGAGTCAGGACGTGATCCGGCTGTGGCGTTGCGCCAGCACGACGCGCACAGAGCACTGGCGGCGGTGAACGCGTTGTTCGCCCCGGGCCTCACCGGGACAAACGTCATGGACGTTACGATTGCCTTGGTCGTAGGAGATGGGAGCTAGGAGAAAGGAGATAGCCTCAATTCCTGTCTCCTGTCTCTTATCTCCTAGATTTCGGTGATGCGCTCCCCGTTCATTGTCGGCATCGTGCAGGACTCGGCCGTCGCCGATGTTCGCAGCAACGTTGACGCCGCCGTCGCGCGCATTCGCGAAGCGGCAGCGCGTGGTGCGCAAATCGTTTGCCTGAAAGAGCTCTTCAACGCGCCCTATTTCGCCAAGTCGCAACGGCACGAACGCTTTGACATCGCCGAACCTATTCCCGGGCCGACGACCGACGCCATCGCCAAGATCGCCAAGGAACTCGGCGTCGTCGTGATCGCTCCGGTTTTCGAGAAACAGGCCAAGGGCGTGTATCGCAACTCGGCCGCCATCATTGACGCCGACGGCTCGCTGCTGGGCGTGTACCGCAAGATGCACATCCCGGACGATCCCCTCTTCAACGAGAAGTTCTACTTCACGCCGGGCGACGCGGTCGCGGATGAAAGCCTCGGCGCCGTCGCCACGCAGGCCAGCGGCTTCCGCGTCTGGCGGACGCGGTTTGCGGACATCGGAGTGCTCATTTGCTGGGACCAGTGGTATCCCGAGGCCGCGCGCATCACCTCCCTGCTCGGCGCCGACATCCTGTTCTATCCCACGGCGATTGCCTGGCATCCCAAGGAGAAGGCGGAGTTCGGCGCGGCGCAGGTGGAGGCGTGGCGCACCATGCAGCGCGCGCACGCGATCGCAAACGGCGTCTTCGTCGCGGCGCCCAATCGCGTGGGCCACGAGGACGAACCCGGCACCGCCGGACTCGAGTTCTTCGGCCATTCGTTCATCGCGGACCCATTCGGCCGCATGCTTGCCGAGGCCGAGACCTCGCCCGCGATCCTGATCGCGAAATGCGATCCGAAGCTGATTGAGGAGACACGGAGAAACTGGCCGTTCCTCAGAGACCGCCGGATTGATGCGTACGCTCCGATCCTCTCGCGTTATCTCGGGGCTCCGTGGTCTTCAACGACAGACCGACGATAGCCGTCATGCGCCGTTGGCCCGCCGAGTGGGAACGCCACGAGGCCACGTGGATCTCCTGGCCTCACCACGAACCTGACTGGCCCGGCAAGCTCGAGCCGATTCCCTGGGTGTACGCGGAGATCGCGCGCACGCTTGCGCAACACGAGCGCGTCGAGATTCTCTGTCACAACGCCGGCATCAAGAAGTCGGCCAAGAAGCTGTTGGACGCCCACGGCGTTCGCGACAACGTGCGCCTGCACATTGTCCCCACCGATCGCGCATGGCTTCGCGATTCATTCCCCACGGTAGTGGCGAACGGCGGCAAGCCCGAGTTGGTGGCCTGGCGCTTCAACGCCTGGGCCAAGTACAAGAACTTCTCGCGCGACGCCAAGGTTGGCGCTGCGGCAGCGAAGGTCCTTCGATGGCCGCGCGTCGAACCCCCGCGGCCTGGCAGCAAGGTGCGCTTTGTGCTCGAGGGTGGCGCCATCGAGACCGACGGTCGCGGCACGATGCTCGCGACCGAGGAGTGCCTCCTGTCCAAGGTGCAGTGCCGCAACCCGGGGGTGACTCG
>JBBTFS010000082.1:14685-19107 GCA_038060705.1 Gemmatimonadota bacterium | reverse complement strand
GTCACTGGGATCTCCTCCCGTCAATCGGCGTCGGGATGAGGCTGGGGCTGCTACTCAGGGTGACTGTCGTGCTCATTGCTTGGGCAACTTGGCGATCTTGCCGGTGTTCTCGTTGAAGTATACGTCGAACGAGTCGAACGCGATGCTGTGGGCGAACTGGTCCACCGCCGCCGAGACCGTCGCGAAGGTCGAGAAATCGGACACGTTGTAGCGTCGCAATGTCGCCGAGTACTGAACGTACAAGTAGGAACCATCCACCGCCAAGTCGTATATCGTTGTCGAGCCCGAGATGACGGTCGTGGGCGTGACCGCGGCCGAGATGGTGTTCGCGTTGGCGATGCTCTTGACATTCACGCCATCGCTGAAGTACAGCGTGGTTCCGTCCATCGCGAAGTACTTGCCGGCGTGGCCGGCCACCGTGAGCTGGACGGCTGCGCCGCCGCCCGTCGGTAGTCTGGTGATGGTATTGGCAGTGAAGTCGCGATAGTAGAGGAATCCGCCGTTGAGGAGGAAGTTCGGGGCGTTGGACGTCGTCAGACTGCCGGCGCTCACGACATCGGTCGGCGTTCCACTGCTGGCGTTCACCTGGATCTTGCGTATTGCCAGACCCGTGGCTGCGAGGTCGCGCGCCACAAAATAGACGTTCGTGCCATCGCTGTAGATCTTCGAGTTGTTGACCCCGGCGCTCGTCAACCCGCTGGCCAGCGTTGTCAGGGCGCCCGAACTCACCGTCAGCTTTTTAATCGACGCGTCCCCGCTGTTCGTCGCACCCTGCTCCACCCAATAGATGTTCGTTGCGTCTGTCGCCAGGCGATAGGAGTTCGTCGAACTCGCCACGGTGGTCACGGTGCCGCCAAAGACTGAAACCGACTTGAGCGCGCCGCCATGTGTGAAGTAGATCTGGTCGCCGAGCTCCACCAGGTCGTTGATGAACGTGTTGGTCGTGACGATGCCCGGCGCCGACATGGTGAACGAACCGCTGGTCACCGGAGTGAGGCCGGTGGCGCTGGCCACGAGCGTGTAGCCCGTCCCCGATGTCCTGTTCAGTGTCAAGTCCGCGAAAGTGGCGACGCCGGCAGTCGCCGTCGTGGCGCTGCCGCCGCCCAGGGTGGTCGTCGGAATGGGATCGGTACCAATGGCGATGGAGACGGCGTCTGTGGCGGTGGTGACCGTGTTGCCGTATTGGTCCTGAACGGCCACCGTCACCGCTGGGGTCATGCTGACGCGGTACGTCGTGCTACCCGGGGCTTGCACGAATCCCAACTTGGATTTCACATCGAACGCCGAGACGACGAACGGGTTGCTGTTCGCGCCGGTCAATGCCGTAAACGGCGTGTTGGCCGCCATTTGAAACGTACCCACCGTACTCATCGCGACCGAGTTGGAAACGGTCACGATGCCGGCGGTCGGGATGAAGTCGACCTGGGTCACCGTGGTGCCGCTGCTCTTGAAAGAACCGGAGGGACCCACGCCGACCATCACGCGAACGGTGGTGGAGTTGTTCGATGTCACGGTATTGCCCAGCGCGTCCTGAATGGCGATGCGGGGCAACTGCCCGCTGGGGTTCAGTGGCGCGCCGATGAACGTGGCCTGTGGTTGATCCACCCAGCCCAGCTTGTTCGCGGTGCCGGGGTTGATGGTGAAGGTGTTGCTGACGTTCGTCGCGAAGCCGCTGGCGGAGGCATTCAGCTGATACAGCGTCCCGGCCTTGTCGATGGAGAGATTCGTGAACGAGGCGGAGCCGGACACGGGGGTCACGGTCTTCGTGCCACTCATCACCGCACCCGCCGCCCCTCCGGTCAGGCTCAAGGTGATGGCCGCGGACGGGTCCGTGTACAGGTTGCCCACCGAGTCCTGTGTCTGCACGGTGACATTGATCGCGTTACCGGCCGTGTACGACGCGCTCGGCTGTGTCGAGAACGCCAGCAATGAGACCGGCGCCTTGTCGATGTTGAAGCTGCTGCTCGTCGAGGAAAACAATCCACTGGACGTGGCCAGCAGGACGTAATTGGTGTTGGCCTTCTTGACGGTCGACCCCGGCCCCCCGTAGCCCGCAACTCCGTTTACGGCCGATACGGTCAGGGTGCTGCCCCCTGAGAACGATCCGCCCGAAGCGCCCGTGCCACTGAACTGCAGCGTCACGCTGGCGGCCGACGACGTGACCGTATTCCCGTTCGCATCCTGAACGGCTACCTGAACGGGCGGCGTAAACTGCACGCCTGCCGTGGTGGTGCTGGGCTGCTGAATGAAGCCCAGCTTGGTGGCCGTGCCTGGCGTGATGTTGAAGGCACTGCCTGTCGCCGACTGGTATCCGGTGGCGGTCGCCGCGAGCGTGTACCCGGTGGCGGCCTTGCTGAGCGTGTTGCCTGCGAACGTCGCGATACCGCTCGACGTACTGGCCGACACAGTTCCGGTAAGAGAGCCGCTGCCGGGGTTCGCGCCCAGCGCCAAAGTGACGGTCGTGGACGTGGCCGTGGTGACGGTAGCGCCACTCGCGTTCTGGAGGGCGACTTGAATCGTGCCCAACGAACTGCCGGCCGTGGTGTTCGTCGGCGGGTTTGTGATGAAACCAAGCTTCACCGCGCCGGTGGCGGCCACACTGTTGAACGCCGTGCTCGTGGCCGATGTCAGGCCCGTCGAGGCCGCACCGAGCGTGCAGTTTGAAACCTGCGTCGCAATACTCAGGTTGCTGTACGTGGCGACTCCGGCGGCCGTGGTTGCTGTAGTCGTGCCGCCGAGCGTGGCGGCGCAGCCGCCGAGCGAAATCGTCACGCTCACCTGAGCGGGGCCAGTTACGGTGTTGCCGTTCGCGTCCTGCCTGGCGATCGTGACTGCGGGCGTCATGGTCTGACTGAAAACTGTGTGCGTCGGCTGTTGCATAAAGCCGAGTTTCGTGGCGGTACCGAAGGCGACGTTGAACGCGTCGCTCGTCGCGCCCGTGAGTGACGAGTTGCTGGCGGTGAGCTTATAGCCGGTGCCAGCCTTGTTGAGCGATACCGCGCCGAAAGTCGCTACGCCGTTACTCGTGAACGCCGAGACCGTGCTGCCGCCGCTGATCGTGGAGCTGTCCGGATTCGCCGCGGCGTCGATCTTCAGCGTAATCTGCACGGATGGCGAGGTGACGGTGGCGCCCGACGAGTCTTGTACCGTGACCTGGATTGCGGGAGTGATGGACGCGCCCGCGACTACGTTCGACGGTTGCGCCGTGAACGCCAGCTTGGTCCCTGGCCCGACCGCGACCACATTGAACGTGTTGCTGTTGCCCGCCGTGAGGCCGGTCGCAGTAGCCGCGAGAACGTATCCGGTGCCCAACTGATTCAGCGTCAGGTTCGAGAACGTCGCGACGCCAGCCACGGCCGCGGCGCTGACCGTGCCCCCCAGCGTCGCGCCGCCCGGGTTCGTCGAAATCGAGAGCGTGATGGTGCTGGTTGCGTTCGTGACCGTGGCGCCGGAAGCATCCTTCACGGCGACCTTCACCGCGGGTGCCATCACGGCGCCCGTCGTGACGTTGCTCGGCTGGGTTATGAACTCGACATTGTTCGCCGCGCCGAAGGCGTCAAAGCCATTGCTGATGGCAGACGTGAGCGTGGCCGAACTGGCCTGAAGCGTATACCCGCTCCCGCTCGCGCTCACCGTGATGCTGCTGAAGGTCGCCACGCCCGCGACCGCCGCGACCGTCAAGGTGCCGCCGAGCGTCGCCGTGGATGGGTTGTTGCCAAACGCGAGCGTGATGCTGCTCGTTGCCGTCGTCACGCGATTCCCCAGCGAGTCCTGGACTTCCACCGTGAGCGCCGGGCTGATCGCGGCGCCGACGGCGGCCGAGGCGGGCTGCACACTGAATCTCAGCTGCCGCGGCGTACCGGCCACCGAGGATACCGTGAACGTGGTCGATTGGGCGCCTGACGTCGCGACGAGCGTGTTGTTGTTCGTGCCGGCAAAATCACTGAGTTTCCAGCTCGTCGGCTTGGCGCGGCCGTTGGCGTCCGTGACCTGCAACGTGTCCTGGACCGATGCGTTGAAGTTGGCGCCGAGAACCGCGCGGAAGGTCACCGACGCGCCCACGATCGGCGTGAGGCCGGAATCCAGCACCGTCACCGTCGGCACCACAGTCACGGGCTTCGCCACTGTGTCGGAGCGCGCGTCGCCTTGGAACTTCGTGAGCGATCCGGCCACCTGTGCCACCACGATCCTCTGGGAGCGCTCGACCGTGTCCACCTTCGCCCAGACCGTATCCGTGCCCAACTTCTTCACGCGCAGGACGCCGGTGGCCGCGCCGATGGTCGCCGTCGTGGTGTCCTTGGTGCGCCACGTGCGCGTCGGCGATGCGATGATCGAGTCCGCGACGTCCTTCACCGTAAGTGGCACGCTCAGATTGAAGTTGACGTGCCGCGCCGTGTAGTCCGTTGTCGGGAACGTGATGCT
>JBBTFS010000082.1:0-14585 GCA_038060705.1 Gemmatimonadota bacterium | reverse complement strand
GTCACCGTCGGCGACGTGACCTTGATGCCCTTATAGCGAACGCGGACGTCCTGGCTTTTGGTGACGCCCTCGCCGAGTTCCGGCGCCAGAATCTTGGCCGTCAGCTTGGCGGTCCCGATAGCGACGCCGGTCATGACGCCCGTGTTGCTGTCAACGGCGATGATGGCGGGGGACGCGCTGTAGTAGCGCTTGATCACATTGTTGAGCGACACAACCGGCGACGTGACGGTCATCGTCGCGGTTCCGCCGAGCGTGACGGTGTTGCCGCCGCCAATGTTCAGGTCAGAGGAATCGATGACGGGCGCTCCCGGCGAGCCCTCCTTGGGGGGCGTCAGCTTGTCGATGTCGCAGGTAGCGAGCAGGAGAACGCTCGCGACGGCGAGGCAGGCAGAGGCGGCACGCAACGTCGAGCGTCGAGAGGTGCTCATGAGTTCCGAATTCTTGGGCAACCGGTGCATCTATAGAGGAGCGCTGGAGCCAGCCACAGGCCGTGGGACCGGGATACCAAAGCTATCCCAATGTGGCGCTAATGTTTCGCCCACGTCAGTGACCCGCAATACTCACGTGTCCTCTGGCATATTGACACGTGCCGTTTCGACGCTGCCCGGGGCCTTTCAGACCCCGCGGCCTAACGGATGCCCAGCTCGCCCTTTGCGTCGCCTGGAAGCAGTGCGACCACTTTGGATACCGGGATCGCAAAGCCCAGGCCAACGGTCCCTTTGAGACCCGCGAAATGCACCGCGACAACCTCTCCAAACGCGTTGAACACCGGGCTGCCGCTGGACCCACCCTGTGAGAACCCGTCAAACTGAATGACCCCGGAACTCACCTTGGAGAAGATCCCGGCACTCATCGATGTGCGAACGACGTCGCCGCTGTCGAGCGCCATCATCGTGCCGCGAGGGAACCCAATGAGTGCGGCCGGCTCTCCCTGGCGAACGTTGCTGCCGCTCCAGTCCACCTTTGCCCATTGACCGCGATACCCTCGCAGCTTGAGTACTGCGATATCAACGCCGTCGCCCTGCCCAACGGCGACAATGTCTGCCCGGAGCCAGTTGCCGTAGCGCTGATCCGCCATGGTCACGAAGACCGAATCGGCGACTTTGCCCTTATCCGTCGTCACCACGTGCCGGTTCGTCACGAAGTAGCCCGACGGCGTGATGGCAAAGCCCGACCCCTCGGCGCCGCCGGTATCGGCGAACATCGTGACCAGCCCAACGGCGCTCCCGTTGAGTTGGGCAACCTGGGCCAGGTCCGCGTTCGAGCTGCGCACCGTCTTGAGCTGGGTCGCGATTTCGGTGGCCTTATCCTCCGCGCCTTTGAGCGCGCGTCGCAGTGAGTCCAGCGCTGCGCGCGAACCCTCACCGCCTGACTGCGCCCGGGACACTTCGGTCCGAAGCCGGACCATGTCCTCCTCGGCCTTCTTGCGGGACGCGTCACCTTCGGCCAGTTGCTGGTTCATCGATTGGCGTGCGCGGGTGAGCGCTTCTTCGAGCGCTCCCGTCTTGCGCGTCGCATCCGCCAACGCCTCGCGCAGCGAGTCGAGTACTGCCCGCGGTGCGCTGGACAGCTTCGCGGAGTCGAACGCCGAACGCAGCGCATCCGCCTGCTTGCTGGCCACAGCTCGGATGGAATCGCCGTGCGCCTCGAGCTGCTTGCGTTCCTGTGACATGCGCAACTCGCTGGCAGCGAGTCGCTGCTGCATGAAATACAAGCCGCCGCCGGCGATGGCCACGATCGCGATGACGCTCACCCACACCACCGCGCGAACTCGTTTGGCGCTCTTCTGCGACATGTCCTCGAGGACGTCCTTGAAGAACGCCGTCCGGCCGACGCCGGCGAAACTGCGCCGGGCGAGCTTTGCCGCCGCCGACAACGGCTTCGCGACCTGTGGCTCCTCTGGCACTGCCGACGCGACTGGGCGCGCGACGGGTGCCGGCGCGTCAGGTGCCGGCGCGTCAGGTGCCGCTGCGTCGGGTGCTGGCGCGCTCGGAGCCGGAGCGGCGGGCGCTTCACGCTGCGCCGGCGGTTCGCGCTTCATCGCCTCCTGGGGCGCCGTGGTCGAAATGGGTTCCGGTTCGGCGCTCGGCGGCCGCGGCTGATCGCCCTTCACGATGTGCAGTTCTTCGACGGCGAACGTCGGGCCGCCCGAACCGAGCATGAGCAGGTCGCCCTTGGCAAGCGGGTGTGGCGCCTCGAGTCGCTTGCCGTTCAGGAACGAGCCGTTGCGGCTGCCGTTGTCTTGCACCATCACGCCGCCCTCGCTGATGGCGATCTCTGCGTGAACGCGCGAGACCGAGGCGCCCAGTTCGGGGGAGATCTGCACGAGGCACTCGGGTGACCGCCCGACCTTCACGATTTCGCCGCGGACGTCGAAATGCTGATTCGTCGTGGTCAGACGCAGCACAATGTGCACCACCCAATCCGGCGCGGGAGCGGGTTCCGTGGATTCCTCAATGATGACTCCGGCCCGAACAGCCTCGGACCGGCGCATCGCCGTCGTCCTGGCCTCGGCCGCCTGCGAGGCAGCGGGAGAGGACGGGGGTGCCATTGCCGCACCGGAGCGACGGGGAGCCGTGGCACTGATCTTCGCAGCCGGCAAGTTCAGGTCCGGTAGCTCGGTCACCGTTTCCGCGACACTCTTGGCCTCGAGGGCGGCAATGCGAAACCGCGGTCCAGAGTCGCCGAGGCCGATCGTCTGGCCGACGCGGATGGAGTAGGGATGGCCCGGTTGCAGACGTTCGTCGTCGAGAATGGTGCCGTTGCGGCTGGTGTCCGCGAGCCACCAAGCGTTGTCCTGGAGGTAGATCTTCGCGTGACGGCCGGAGACGACTTTGCTCTTGGGCCCCTCGATGACGAAGCCGGCGGTGGGATCGCGACCGATCACGGCTTCCGAGCCCGTGACGGTGAGCGTCTTTTCCGTCTCGAGTTCCCTCAGGACGATGCGGGGCATACCGCGGGGTAATGTGAACGGGTGGACGCCGTTAGGCCAGTGAAGTTCCCGTAATCTTGACGCTTCTTGAGCCAGGGTGGACTGTTGGCGACCATGGAAAGACTCGCACTCATTGTGGCGTTGCTGGTGGCGATCACGGCGCTCGCGATCCTGTGGGGGCGCAAGTATGCCAATCGGATCGCGGCCCGGGCACTGCTCAGGCAGCGGGCCCGTGTCGACCGATTCAAGCTGGCAAGCCGCGCCCACGTGCGGGCCGAACTTCTGGACGATCCGGTGATTCAACAAGCGGCGCGCGACCACGCGGCGGAGGCGGGCATCTCCGAAGCGGCCGCCATGACTGCCGTGCGCGGCTACATCGAGGAAATCGTCCCGTTCTTCAACGTCATCGCGTACTTCCAGATCGGACTTCGCGTATCGCGGGCCGTGTTGAACCTGTTTTACAACGTGACGGTCGATTTCGAGGACCGCACGGCGATTCAGCGCCTCCCCAGGAACGCAGTGCTCCTGTACCTCATGAACCATCGGTCCAACGCGGACTATGTCCTGGTGGGATACGCGCTCTCGGGGCAGGTGGCCATTTCCTACGCGGTGGGCGAGTGGGCCCGCGCGTTTCCTCTGGAGCACCTCTTCAAGGCCTTCGGCGCCTACTTCGTGCGCCGGCGTTATCGCGAGCGCCTGTATCACACCGTTTTGGAACGCTACGTGCAGCTCATCACTAAGCGCGGTGTCACGCAGGGGATCTTTCTCGAGGGCGGTTTGACGCGGGACGGCAAGCTGCGGGCGCCGAAAATCGGGCTCCTGGACTACGTCATCGGAATCGCGCGTGAGCCCGAGTACCGGTCGCGCCTTCATGTAGTGCCGGTAGCGGTCAACTACGACCGCGTCCTGGAAGATCGTTCGCTCCTCCTGGAGCTGGCCAAGTCGGAAGGACGCGCCCGTCCGGCCCGGCTGTCACAGATGGCCGAGGTGGTGCGCTTTGTGCTGTGGAACCTGACCCGGATGCTGACCCGACAATGGCGGCGCTATGGCCGGGCAGCGGTCCTGATCGGGAAGCCGTTTCCGCTCGGCCCGTGGTTCGATCGCGAAGCAGGGCTGTTCGATATGCCGCGCGAGGAACGCCTTGGCAGGGTGCAGGCGCTTTCGGACGAAGTCATGACGCGCATCGGTGGGCTGGTGCCAGTGACGCCGGTGGCGTTGGCGTGCGCGGCCATTCAGAGCCTCGACGCCGACTTCATACCGAAGTCGAAGCTGCTGGACCGCATGGGGGAAATGCGCGATGCGCTGGTGGAGCTCAACGCGCGCGTGATTCGCGCCGATCGGGACATCGCCGAGACCTTCGACCGCGCCTTTCGGATGCTGCGAATGCGTCGGATGCTGGCGGTGACAGGGGATGGCTTTGCGGTGCTCCCGCGCAGCCGGGCCCTGGTCGGGTACTATGCCAATTCGATCGCGCACCTGCTTGGACCGTTCGAGGCGGCGGTACGGCGTCGCGATTCGCTGCCCGCGCTTGACTTGTTCCGTTAGGGCGGCTCGCCTACCTTTCAAGGCTCTGTCGCTCAGCCGTGAGCGGCCCGAATTTTCGTATTTGAACCGACCTGAATGCCGACCATCAATCAACTCATTCGTCGCAGCCGTCGTGACGTCAGCAAGAAGGAGAAGTCGCCGGCGCTGAAGTCGAATCCGTTCCGCCGCGGCGTGTGCACGCGCGTGTACACCACGACTCCCAAGAAGCCGAACTCGGCGCTGCGCAAAGTGGCCAAGGTGCGGCTCACGAATCAGTTCGAAGTCATCGCGTACATCCCGGGTGAAGGACACAATCTCCAGGAACACTCCATCGTGTTGGTGCGCGGTGGTCGTGTGAAGGACCTGCCGGGCGTCCGGTACCATATTGTTCGCGGAACCCTGGATGCCTCGGGCGTGCAGGGCCGCAACAAGAGCCGTTCCAAGTACGGCACCAAGAAGCCGAAGGCCGGAGGCGCCAAGTGAGCCGCCGCAAGAACGCCATCAAGCGCACCATACTTCCCGATGCGCGCTACGACAGCCAGACCGTCTCGAAGTTCATCAACGTCCTGATGTACCAGGGCAAGAAGTCCACGGCCGAACGGCATTTCTACGCCGCGATGGACATCGTCGAGGCGAAGACCAGCCAGCCGGGCGTGAACATCTTCAAGCAAGCGATCTCGAACCTCAAGCCGGTTGTAGAGGTGAAGAGCCGCCGCGTTGGCGGTGCCACGTACCAAGTGCCGGTCGAGGTGCGTCCCGAACGCCGCACGGCCCTGGCGATGCGCTGGCTGATTCTCTACTCGCGCGATCGCGGAGAGAAGTCGATGAGCGAGAAACTTGCGGCCGAAGTGATCGCAGCCAGCAAGGGTGAGGGCAACGCCATCAAGAAGAAGGAAGACACGCACCGCATGGCGGACGCCAACAAGGCCTTCGCGCACTACCGCTGGTAAGCGGGTGGGTCAGGAGTGAAGGTGAATCGGGGCCGGGAAGCTACTGAACGACGATCGTGCCGATCATCTCCGGGTGCCGCGAGCAGTGGTACGCGAACGTGCCGGGGTTGTCGAAGCGCGCCTCGAACCACCACTTGGGTGCAAGGAATTCGCTCGCCACCGATACGGTATCAAGGGTGACCGTGTGAACGTTCGCTCCGTGGTTGGTCCAGCGCACGGTCAGTCCGCTCGTGACTGTCACAGTATCAGGCGAGAAAAAGTTGTCCTTCATTTCCACCAGGACGGTGCCCGGCGCCGGCGCGCTGACACCGTCGCTGAGGCGGCAGGCGGCGAGCGCCACTGCCGCGACAGCCGCGAGCAGCATACCAATCCTGCGGAGTCCCGTCTTCATATCCGTATCCATGGCTGCGTCTTCATAGGGGGCTTGTCGGCTGCGCGACAGCTTAGTGCCGCCCGCCCACGCGCGTCCAGACGGCGATCACCCCGCACTCCGCGCCGCCCCGACTGAACGCAAGAGGAGTTTCCGCGGGCCCCCGGTAGACCTCGATTCCCTCCAAGTCGCGTGGAAGGAACTGTATCAGTAGGTCGGGCGGAGGAACGACAATATGAAGCCCGTCCACGAAATACTGAACGACGCAGCCGCGCGTCTGTCCCGTGGTCATCTGCACTCTCTTGCCTACGAGCCGCACGCCCGGTATGCCCCGGAGGAGCTCCCACGAATCGCGCGGATCCCTTCGCTCGATGTCCTCTCGCGTGATGAACCTGCCGAATCCCGCCGCGCGGCGCTCGTGAAAGCCCCTGAGTCTCGCCTCGCGCGCCGCGAGCGCCGCGGCATCCACGACAATCCCGGGGAGCTCAACGACAATCGGACGCAACTCGAGATGCAGGCGCACCGTGCTGTCCGCGGTGATCGACACGGCCACTGTTCGCGCCTCGAAGCCGATAGCCCGCCCCTTGATGGTGAATTCTCCTTCGGCAAGTCCGCCAATCCGAAAGTTGCCGGCTGAGTCCGAGGTCGCGCGCCGGTTCGTCCCCGCAATCTCGATCAGCGCTCCAGCGAGGGGTTGGCGTGCCGGGAGGGACGTCACCACGCCGCCGACGGCACCGGTGTACGGCTGGCCTGATACGGGTCCCGCGCGCATCGCGAGTCCAACCACCGCGAGCGCGGGCCAGAGCGCTCGAGAAGAAAGCCGGCCAACCTTCATAGCAAGTGAAGTATAGTTGCGAGTTGCGTCGGCCGCACTCACTCCGCACGCCTAAGAAAATGTGACCCTCCGTCTACACAGGAGAGTTGACAGCGCAGAGTGACGATGGATACGCAAACCGCCCGAACGGACGGCTTGGCTTTTTTTTGCGGCGGGTGGTATCTTCTTGTGCGACCCTACCGCAACAAGGGAGTAGTGTGAGATCCCACCAGCTTCGAACAGGGAAGAGGAAACTCATGAGACGAGATTGGGCGTTCGCAGGGCTGCTCCGGCCACTCGCGTTAGCGATAGCGATGCTTCTGGCTCCCGGGTTAACGTTTGCTCAAACGACAGCCACGGTGCAGGGAACGGTAACGGACGCTGGCACCGGTGCACCGGTGGCCGAGGTCAGCGTTTCGATTTCGGGCCTCCTCCAGGCGACAACTGACGCGCTCGGCAGGTACCGGCTTGCCGGGGTGCAGGCCGGGGACGTCAGCCTTCGGGTGCGGCGTCTCGGGTATCGGGGGCAAAGCATCGCGGTGACACTCAGCGTTGGCCAGGTGCTCACGCGGGACATCCAAATCGCGAGCTCCGCTATTTCCCTCGACGAAGTCGTGATCACCGGCACTGCAGGGGATGAAAGGCGGAAAGCGCAGGCAGCAACCGTTGCCGACATTGCCGTTTCGAACCTCATGGAGGTGGCGCCGATCCGCTCGGTGCAGCAGATCCTTCAGTCCCGGGTCGCGGGCGTCTCGATGCTCAGCGCGTCGGGAACGTCGGGTAGCTCCAACCAGATCCGGGTGCGCGGCGTGTCGTCGATTTCGCTCAGCAACGAGCCGCTGCTGTACGTCGACGGCGTGCGCGTCGCGACCGGCGGTGGCACCGCGTTCTTCACCGGTGGCCAGGCGTACGAGCGCCTGCACGACATCGATCCGGACGACATCGAGTCCATCGAACTCGTGAAGGGCCCGGCGGCGGCGACGCTGTACGGCGCGGATGCCTCGACCGGCGTAATCCAGATCATCACCAAGCGGGGCCGCGTGGGGTCGAGCCAGTTCGTCCAGAACCTGAGCCTCGACTACAACACCATCGAGCGCAACTTCGAGCCGGTGACCAACTACGCGCGCTGCACGGCGGCGCACGTGGCCGCCGCCAACAACCTTTTGTGTTTCGGGAAGCCGGTGAACACCTTGGTGAGCGACAATCCGCTGCTGCGAGACGGCGCCTTCAGGTCCGGAAACACTCTCGGGTTCGGCTGGACCGGACGTGGCGGCGGCACGAACTACGGGTACTACACCTCCCTGAATCGCGAGGAAGAGGACGGGGTACTGCCCAACAACGCGTTTGAGCGGTCGGGCGGGCGCGTCAACTTCAATTGGCTCCCGCGTCCGAACTTGACGCTGGATGCCAGCATTGGGATGAACCGCACGCGGACGGACCTGCCAGACAACGACAACAACATCTTTGGCTGGCTGGGCAACTCGCACTTGGGCTTGCCCACCACCAGGACCGTGGACTCCACTGGCCAGAACGGCTGGTTCGGTACGCAGCGCGACGTGGCGGCGATGAAGTTGATCGAAAACCAGCGGCAGACGCATCGGAACATCAATACCATTACGGCCAACTGGTCACCGTTGTCTTGGTTTTCAAACCGGTTCATCGCCGGCGCGGATTGGTTGAGGGAGGAAGACAGGAAATTCCTGCCCAAGAACGCGCGTGGCTCATACAGCATCAACGTCGGGCAGATCAACGAGTCACGCCGCGGGATCGAGCGGTACACGCTCGACTACCTCGGCAACATGCGGCACAACCTGCGCCCGAACCTGGCGTCCAACTTCTCGTTTGGAACGCAGCTGCTCCAGACCCGAGTCGAAAACGTGTTCGCGACGGGCGAGGGGCTGACGGTCAATTCCAACAATGTCGTGACGGCGGCCTCGCTGCGGTCGGGCGGCCAGGGCGTGGCGCTGGAGCGCTCGATCGGCCTCATCAGCCAGTTGCAGCTGGGACTGAACGACCGCCTCTTCGCGCAGTTTGGCGCGCGGTTCGACAACGCCTCGTCGTTCGGCAGTGAGGCGACCTGGGTGTTCCTGCCGAAGCTCGGCGTAACGTGGACGGCAAGCGAGGAGCCCTTCTGGAAGTTTGGCGCGGTGAACACGATGCGTCTGCGCGCGGCTTGGGGCACAACAGGTCGAATTCCGGGGGCCGGCTCCTCCCTGACAACGCTGGCGTCCGCGCCGTACCTCGAGGGCGCCATCATTCGTCCGGGCGCCGTGCCGCAAAACCCGGGCAATAAGAGTCTGAAATTCGAGCGCGGGCAGGAGGTGGAAGCGGGGTTCGACGCCGGCTTCCTGGACGACCGGATTGGCCTGGAGGTGACCTACTTCAACAAAGTCAGCAAAGACCTCATCCTTGCGAGGCCGCTCGCCCCTTCGCTCGGCTTTACCCAGAATCCGTTCGTGAACATCGGCGAGGTGGTCAACAACGGGCTGGAGTTCACCGTGACAGCGATGCCAGTGAACACGCAGAACGTGTCGTGGGATGTCAGGGTGGGTGGCAGCACTCTGCACAACGAAGTCACGGATATGGGCGATAGCACACGGGGCAACCTCATTGCGCCCTTCGGCACGCTCAACCGGATCGAGGAGGGTTTGCAGGTCGGTGCGTGGGTCACCAACAGGATCCTCAGCATCGACGAGGCGACTGGCGTTGTCACCGTCACCGCGGACCGGAAGTTCATCGGCAACACACTCCCGACGTTCGAGGCTTTCTTCGCGAACACCGTCACCCTGTTCCGCAACTTCCGGTTCTACGCGTCGCTCGACACCAAGCGGGGCCACCTGGTCAGGAATTTCACCGATTTCTTCCGGGAGACCCAACTGGTCCGAAGCAACAACCGGCTCGACACCCTGAAACTCAGTCGGCGCGAGCGGTTGCGGCGCTACGGCAACCCGACCGCCGGCCAGCCCGCGTTCATCGCCTACCGCGGCGATACCGTCGGCAATCCCACCATCGCAAAGACGGTGAACGACGTTCAGGAGGCCTATCTCCAGAGTGGCGACTTCGTCAAGCTCCGTGAGTTGTCGGCGACGTACACACTGCCACCCGGACTGGCCTCCAAAATGCGCGCCCGGGCCGCCTCGCTCACCTTGGCCGGTCAGAACCTCGTCACGTGGACGGACTACGAGGGGTACGATCCCGAGGTGGTGTCCAACGCGGGCGCAGCTTTCAACCGCGACGACTTCTTTACGCAGCCGCCAACGCGGCGGTGGGTCGTTCGTGTCAACCTGACGTACTAACAGGAGCTTCGCCTATGCGGAACTTGAAAAGATTGGTCAGCACGGTCGCCGCGGCCGGGGCTCTCAGCCTGGTTGGATGCGACCGCTGGCTTACCGTACCTGATCCGACGGTGATCGATGCCGACGTGCTGGATCCGGTGGCCGACGCGCCGACGCTCGCGCTGTCGGCACAGCAGAACTTCGCGTCCGCCTATGGACACCTGATCGTGTACTCGTCCTGGTTCGTGGGTGAGACCGACGTGTCCGAGACGTTTCCGACCCGGAACGAGTACGGCCGGCGCAGCGTCGCGATTCAGAACGGGAGTCACGACGCCGACGTATGGTTCCCGCTGTCCCAGGCGGCGTCGTCGGCGTACCTCGTGCTGGACGCCGTTCTCCCGACCCCTGCTGCCAACATCAATTACGCTCGGGCGAATCTCTTCCTCGCCTTCTCGTACGTGTTAATGGCGGAGCAGTTCTGCTCTGGCACGGTGCGGGCGGGGCCGGAGCTCACCACGGCCGCGATGCTCGACTCGGCGGTGGCGCATTTCGGGCTCGCGATCTCCCGTGGCACGGGGGCTGCCGGCCCGGGGTTGGCGCTTGCCGACGCCGCGCGGGTGGGGCTTGCCCGTGCGGAGCTACAGGCTGGGCGGTTGCCTCAAGCGATCGCGGCGGCCAACAGCGTTCCAGCCGGCTTCAACTTCAACCTGACCTTTACCGACGACCTGGCGCAGCGGTTCCGTCTGGCGAACCGAATGTGGTTTTATGTTCGCGACCGCGGCTCAATCGCAGTGGCGCCCATCTGGCGCACCAGCGACCCACGCGTGCCGTGGCTGGTGACGACGGCTTTCGCTCCGCAGGACGCCGCGTATGCCAGCGACCGGGGCATACCGTACGCCATTCAGCAGAAGTACCCTGACTACAGTTCGCCTGTCCGCCTGGCCTCCAAGCTGGAGGCGGACTACATCGTGGCCGAGGCAACGGGAACAGCGGCGCAATTGACGCTGATCGGGGCTCGGCGCATAGCGGCGGGCCGGCCCGCCTATACCGGCCCCACGGATGCCAACTCGGTGCTGACGGAGTTCTTCACGCAGAAAGGCTTCGACTTCTACCTCGAGGGAAAGCGCATGGGTGATTTCCGGCGTTATCCCAACAACATCATCGGCGTTCCGGTCCCGGGTTCGACGTACTGGAAACCGGGTTTCGCTCCGGTTGGCTCAGACACGTGCTATCCGTTTCCGATTCGAGAGATCGACAACAACCCCAACCTGTAGAACTGAGCGGCTGGACCAAACCGGCACGATCAAGAGGGGAAGCTCCGGCTTCCCCTCTTGTGCATCGGTGAGAATGACGACGTTCCGTCTTGCAACCGGCATCCTACGGCGGAAGCGAAAGGTCAAAAACTCAAATGGCCCGCCGGGACAGTGACCCGGTGGGCCTTCTCGCGCATATTAGGGTCCATGGCCCTGAGGTCGTTTGTTAGCGCGTGCCTTCTGCTCCTGCTGTCACGGGCTTCCAGCGCACAAGGCGTGCGGGGCACGGTTGTGGAGGGCGGCACCTTGACGCCGCTGTCCGGCGTGGTCGTGCTGCTCGTGGACAGCGCGGGAAACACCGTTGCCCGGGCGCTCACAGACGAGGGCGGGGCCTTCCGCCTCGGCACAGTGGGCGCGGGCACGTACCGCGTCCGGACGCTGCGCATCGGATATCGCCCCAGCACGTCTGCACCAATCGTCCTGGCTGCGGGGCAGGAAGTCGTGCAGCCCGCGTTCTTCGCGGGCGCGCCGGTGCTACTGGATACCGTTCGCGTCAGGGGACGGAGTGCGTGCCAGGTGCGCAACGACGACTCCGCCGCGGCCACTTTCGCTGTGTGGGAACAGATTCGCACCGCGCTCACTGCCGCGCAGCTTTCGGCGACTCACCGGAATCTGAGCGCGACGGTTGTGACGCACCAGCGATCTCTCGATGCAGACGGCCGGCGCGTGTTGCAACAGTATTCGAGGATCAGCAGCGGAATCACCGCGCGGCCATGGAGATCCGTTTCGCCGGACAGCCTTCGACGAACAGGATACGCCGTCACGGAGATCGACGAGTCAACGACCTACTTCGCGCCGGATCTGGACGTGTTGGTCTCGGACGGATTTGCCGAAGACCACTGCTTTCGCCTGGTGTCTGAGACTGGGCGCCTGGGTATCGCGTTCGAGCCGACGCGAGCCCGCCGCCAACTGCCGGAGATTCGAGGCACGCTGTGGTTGGATCGAGCTTCCTCGGAACTGAGGCGCTTGGAATTCGGCTATGTGAACCTGCCGCGCGAGCAAGAGTCGGCTGCCGGTGCAGAGCTCGAATTTCTGCGGTTGCCGCAGGGCGCTTGGCTCATCTCGCATTGGAGCATCCGTGTCCCGGTGATCGAGACACGCTACGCCGAGGCAGCCGGTTACACGGGAGTGCGACGTGTTGTACGCCGCTCGGTACGCGGGATCAAAGTGGATGGAGGCGACCTCGCGCTTGTGACCCGGCGTCGCGACACGTTGTGGGCACGGCCGCCGCTCACACTCGCGGGAGTCGTTCGCGATTCGGCATCGGACGCCGGCGTGTTCGCCGCTCGTGTCACGCTGCGCGGCACTGCACTTGTGGCGCGCACGGACTCAACCGGCCGGTTTCGCATCGCCGGCGTGCTGCCCGGCGAGTACCTGCTCGACATCGACACGCCCTCGCTCGAGGCGATCGGAGTCACGCGCTCCATGCCCATGGCGTTCACGGATAGCGCCGGCGAATTCATCGCGCGCGTGCCGTCCGCTGACCATGTGGTCGAGTCTGTCTGCACGGAAAAACCGGTGGGCATGGTGGCTGGGCGCGTGACGATGCAGGGGGATTCCGCGCCCGCTCGAAACGCGACGGTCATCGTCGAGTGGAACGTGTTCGCATGGGTTGCCAGCGAAATCCAAAGCAGAGTGCGCTGGGTCGATACGACT
This sequence comes from Gemmatimonadota bacterium, assembly GCA_038060705.1. Taxonomy (GTDB): domain Bacteria; phylum Gemmatimonadota; class Gemmatimonadetes; order Gemmatimonadales; family Gemmatimonadaceae; genus DASPMP01. The sequence continues at coordinate 1,751 of JBBTFS010000082.1, read as the reverse complement.
ACGGATGCGCGCGGGCGCTTCCGGCTTTGCGGGGTGCCCCGCAACACCGCGCTGACCGTCCGCGCGCAAAGTGACGCCGGCGCCGCGACCCTCGGAGCCCGGATCGCGCTTGAAGCCGCTTTCACCCAGGCGGAACTCGTTCTCACTCCAGCGGGCGGGCGCGCCGCCGCGTTTTCGGGAGTCGTCCTGTCCGACGTGAACGGGCAGCCGATCGCGGACGTGGAGCTGGCGCTGCCGTCGCTCGCGAAGAACGTCTACACGAACGAGAACGGCGATTTTCGGATCAGCGAGATTCCCCCTGGGACGCATCAATTGGTGGTGCGACGACTGGGCTATCGGCAGCTCAACGCGGCGCTCACGTTCGAGGCAAACCGGAACGTGGAGCGGCGTTTCCTCCTCAGCCGGATCGTCGCTCTCGATACCATCACCGTAACGGCGAGGAACCTCCCGGAATTCGAGAGAAATCGCGAGATGGGACTGGGACACTTCCTCACTCGGCAGGACATCCAGAAACAGGAAGAGCGGGAGCTGGCGGACATCGTCGCTCAGTTGCCTGGTGTCCTGGTGCGTCGAAACGGCAGCCGGGGATACATCGCAAGCCTGCGCGGGATGGGCACCTCGATCGCGACCGAATCCAACAGATGCCCCAAGCTTCGTTTCGAGTTTCGCGCACCAACGCCTCCATGCGCGTGTTATGCACAGGTCTACGTAGACGAGGCCCTGTTGTACGGCGGATTAGAGGGAGAAACCATCCCCGACATCAACACGATTCCGACGTCCTCGATCGCGGCAATCGAGTACTACGCGGGACCCGCGCAGACGCCCGTCAGGTACAGCCGATTGAATGCACAGTGCGGCGTCTTGGTAATTCACACCCGCCGCTCGCCGTTGTAGCAACGGCGCACCGGAATGGCCCCACAGAAGGGGAACGCGGATTCGCCCAGCCGCCGGCGGGACATAGCTCAGCTCGACGCCACCCGCGGGAATCACTGCGCCGTCAAGCTCGTAGGTCAGCGACGCGGTTCCCGTGAGATCCCGGAACGAGAGGAGCGGGGCGAAGGATTTCTGGAGCGGGCTGCCCAGGGTCAGATCCAAGAGTTGACAGGCGACCCAACTCCAGTAAATTTAGTTGGCTACGGAGTTTCTTGGCCGCAGCCAAAGCCCGGCGCACTGCGAGCCGGCACCTATGGGCTCACCCGATCGAGCGGTGAGGGTTGCTGTGACCGGCCGAACGCTCTCCCGAGCGCGACGCTCCCGAAAAGCAACGCAGGACAATTGAACGTCGAGAGATCGCGGTTCGCTTGCTCTCGGCGCGCCATGGGTCCCCAGTCACGCTACAGTGGCGACTGCACCCGGCGGCAGCGGATGGATACCGGCCCACTCAGGGCGCTGGTCCACCCGCGTTTTTGCTGGTGGAAGTGAAGTCGATCCCGACATACAACAGGTCCGCTTCTCTAAATGGCTCGTCACACACCGCTCGACCGTTATCGCAACATCGGCATCATGGCCCACATTGATGCCGGGAAAACGACCACGACCGAGCGCATCCTGTACTACACGGGCAAGGCGCACAAGCTCGGCGAAGTGCACGACGGCACCGCGACGATGGACTGGATGGAGCAGGAGCAGGAGCGCGGCATCACGATCACGTCCGCCGCGACCACGTGCTTCTGGGAGCGCAACGGCATCGAGCATCGCATCAACATCATCGATACGCCGGGACACGTGGACTTCACGGTGGAAGTCGAGCG
>JBBTFS010000081.1:39029-47591 GCA_038060705.1 Gemmatimonadota bacterium | reverse complement strand
GGAGCGTGGCCGGACTCGCGGCGCTACAGGAGCGCTTCGGATCGATGCCGCTTAGCCTCGTCATGCAACCGGCCATTCGCCTGGCCGACGAGGGGTTCGCCGCCGATCCGAAGCTGGCGGTGTCGCTCAAGCGGTACCAAGCGCTGATTGCACGATTTGCCGGTGCGGCGATCTTCCTGCCGGGCGGACAACCCATCGCCGAAGGCGAGTTGGTGCGGCAGCCCGCGCTGGCAAGGACGCTCCGGAGGATTGCCGACAGCGGCGCCGCGGCGTTCTACTCGGGAGCGCTGTCAAGCGGCGTCGCGGACGACCTCGCCGCCACGGGCAGCATCATCACGGCGACGGACCTGGCGGCGTACACACCGCAGTGGCGCGAGCCGATCCGCGCCACGTACCGCGGGCACGTGTTGCTGACGATGCCCCCGCCGTCGAGCGGCGTAACCATGATCGAGATCCTGAACATCCTGGAGGGATTCGATCCCCTGCCCGCCTTTGGCACGGCAATGCGGGCACACCTGTTCGCGTCGGCGATGCAGCGGGCGTTCACGGATCGCAACACGCTCATCGGCGACCCGGCGTTCGTGAACGTCCCCGTGGCACGCTTGACGGACAAGTCGTACGCGGCCAGGCTGCGCGGCGGTATTGGCGCGCGCGCCACACCGACCATGTCGCTGGAGCAGCCCGGGTCCGACGGGTCCAACACGACGCACTACGCGGTGATGGACAAGGACGGCAACGCGGTGTCGACGACGACAACGATCAACGATCTGTACGGCTCGGGGGTGTACCTGCCCACCGTCGGCTTCTTCATGAATGACGAGATGGATGATTTCGCCGCGCGCCCCGGGCAGTCGAACTTGTTTGGGCTCGTGCAAGGCGAGCAGAACGCCGTCGCGCCGGGCAAGCGCATGCTGAGTTCGATGCTGCCGACGCTCGTGATCGATCGCTCCGGCCGAGTCATGATGGCGGTTGGTGGCCGCGGGGGGCCACGCATCATCAGCGGCGTGACGCAGACGATCGTCAACGTGATCGACCATCGCATGTCGATCGCCGATGCCATCAGCGCGCCGCGACTGCACCACCAAGCGCTACCGGACACTATCCGATTCGAGCGCGACGGCGTGATGCCGAGCGTGCTCGGCGAACTGCGCGCGCTCGGTTACGGCATCGTGCCATGGGGGACCGGGATCGCGGTTTCTCCCGACGGCAACCTGGGGTCGGTCAACGGCATCCTGAGGGTCGGCAATCGCTTCACCGCGTTCTCCGACCCGCGCGCAGGCGGCCGACCTGCTGCTCCCTGACCTCAGGCATCAGAACCAGCGGGACCTTAGGCCCGCTATGCCACGGGAACCGTGAGTGCCGCGGACAGCGTCACCGTAAGAGCAGTATTGGTGCGAACGCATCCGTCGTAGTTCGACGTCGCCGCCGCAACCCCGGCTCCGGCCGCCGCACCAACCGCGGCGCCCGTCACCGTAGCCTTGGTGTTCTTGCCAAGGAGCTGGCCCGCGATCGCGCCAACGGCCGCGCCGGCAACCACCTTCTTCGCCGTGGCGCCCGTGGGGTTGGCCTTGACCTTCTCGACGTGGAAACCGGCGTTGACCGTCGCGTCGATCGGGTACGTATTGCCGCCGAACGCGATGCTCGTGGGGGCGAAGATCATTTCGATCGGGTCGTTCGCGTTCTCACTGCGATTGAGCTTCGAGATCGCGAATGTGACGACCGCGCCGGCCGGAACCGTGGCGCCGTTGGAGCCGGTGACCGGATCCTTGAGCGTGGCCGTGAACGTATCGCCGATCTTGTTGGTGCTCGTGCAGACGTCGGACACCATGGTCAGGTTGAGCGCGGTGCCGGCTGCGACTGCGCCGGAGATCGCTTTGGCCGGCGCCGGCGGCGGCGCCGCCGCCTTGGTGGTGGGCTTGGTCGCGGGCGCCTTGATGGCGGTCTTGGCTGCCGGCGGTGTCGCCGCTGGGACGTCCGTCAGCTGCGGCTTGGCGGCCGTGTCCTGCCCGGCCATGGCGAGGTCACGGGACAATGCGGAGTCGTTCTTGAGTGCGTCGTCCTTGGCCTTGTCGCCGCAAGCGGCGGCGAACACCAAGGCCGTCAACATCACGGGCACGCGAAATGTGGTGCTGGTCATACGATCCTCTCTGGAGACTGGGAAGTCTGTTGGGGAACACTCGAATACGATCTCAACGCAAGCGCGCCAGCGCTATGGGTGTGCTGGGGTTCCGGAATCATGATCTTGATTTCTTCACCTGTCAGCTTCGTTGGTTCCTGGGAATCACCGGACCGCTGCTGTACGCCGCGGACCACCTTGTCCACGGTAATGAGGGGAGCGTCCGCCTCGGGATGCATGGTGAATTCCCACTTGCCACGGTCCGGGCCCTTGAGTGTAAGGCGGTAGCGCGCCGTGTACACGACCCTGCGGTTGTGCAAGGCTTCTTGTACTTGAAGTGTGTACTGTGCGGCGGCTTCGCCGCCGACAGTCGGTACATCGCCGCCGCTGGCGAGTGATGTCTGCACTGAGGCCGCGACCACTGCGACGCCTGTCTCCATGATGCCTTGCTTCATGGACTGAAACACGTGGGCTTCGTCGATTGTTCCGCCGCTGGCGCTCACGCGTTCGCTGAGGGCGGCCAGAAAGCGCTGTCGGGTCTCGTCAATGATCATCGGGCCACCGCCTTGCCGCGCGATTCCAGTTCCTTCTCCACGTACAGTCTCAGGATGTGCATGAAGTCCTGTGCGTTGGTGACGACACCGAAAGCCTGGTGCGAGCCGCGGTCCTTGAGCTTGCTGACGACGAACTCCGACGAGTCCACGCAGATGGTCGGCACCTCCCGCAGCTCGCCGGACGCTTCTATAAGGTATGCGGGCAACATGTTCCCCGTCGCGATGGCGTGCAGCGCCGTGGCGACGAGCACGGCCATCGTCGCTTTCGTCGTGTGGCTGCGCATGGCATCCTGCGCCTGCAGCATGTCGGTAATCACATCGGGCAACGGGCCGTCGTCGCGGATGGACCCCGTGAGCACGAACGGCACGTCGCTCGTCACGCATGCGTGCATGATGCCGTCCTTCACGATGCCTTGCCTCACCGCCGCGGCGATGGACCCGGCACCCCGCACCATATTGATGGCGCGCATGTGCAGTCCGTGTCCGCCTTGCGCGATTTCACCGGTGCGCGTCATGCCGAGCGTGGTGCCGTAGATGGACGCCTCGATGTCGTGCACGGCGACGGCGTTCCCGGCCAATAGCGCGCCGACGAAACCGTTGGCAATGAACCAGCTCATGTCGCCGCGGGCGCGCGAATGCACCAGCGCGGGACCAGCGACCCAGATGGGATAGCCGTGATGGTCGCGCTCGTCCACGAGCAGCTTCGCCATCGTGTTGTAGTCGATCGGCTTCTCGCGCGAGACCTCGCTGGCCATGAACTCGAACTGACCCTTGCCGTCGCCGAAGAACGGCGACGCGTGCACGAAGATGCCCTCGCTGCCGTCTTCGGCGTTCGCGATCGCCACCATCTGGCCCTTCATGATGCGGCGACCCTCGCGTACGAACAGCTCGCCGTTCTCGATCACGATGCCGCCGTCCATGCGCGGCTCACGCGGCAGACGCCACTGCCCGTCCACCTTGATGTACGTGGGCAGGTTGGTCGTCGAGAAAAACCCGTCCGGAAAAACACCGTCGCGATCGGCGGGCGCAAAGCGCGAGTTCGGAGCCGATTTGAGGACGGAATTGGTCCAGTCAGGCGGAGCGATGCGCACGTTCAATAAGGTAATGCGTCCCTCGAAAGACTAGGCGGCCAGGGCGTGGCGCGTGACGGCGCCGTCGATCGTGTCGCCATCCGCGAAGGTGACGTATGCGTGCCCGTGCGAGAACGACAGCGCGAACTTCATGCGCCGGTCAAGTCGCTCGGCGAGGCCAGCCAGGAGCGTTCGATCCATGGCGCGCACTTCGATCGTCTCGCGTTTGTAAATGCGCTCTCCCTCCAGCTGCCGGATCACTTGAGCGGGATCCTTGTGTGTGTACACCACCACGCGCGGCGACGCCTTGCTGGCTTTGTGCAGGCGAGCGGCGTCCGGACTGCCGATCTCGATCCACACCTGCACCGCGCCCGTCAAGTCGCGCACTGCCACTGCCGGCTCGTCGGGCTCGGCCAGCCCGCGTGAGAATCCGATGCCCTCGCGGTATTCAAGGCAATACGAGAGTACGCGGGTGAGCAAATACTCGTCGGTCTCCGACGGCTGCTGCGCGGCCTTGAACGACAGCGTCTGGTACACGCCCCGGTCAACGTCCGACAACTCGACTTCGAATGTGTAGACCGTTGCGGTGAGCGCCATTGCATTCGGGACAGGTGTAGAACCGTATATTGAGCCGCACGCCCCGTCATGATAATCGGCGCCCCGACCAAGAGCCCCAGAAAACGATGAGACGCGTCGTCCTCGCCTTTGTTGTTGTCGCAGTCGCGGCCCCCGCCGGCGCGCAGACCGTCGCCGGCACGCCGCGCGGGTTTTCGCGCGCCGACACGCTGCGAGGCTCCAATGGACCCGCACGCGCATGGTGGGACGTGGAGTTCTACGACCTGCATGTCACCGTGTCTCCGGCAGACAGCAGCATCAGCGGCCGGAACGGCATCGCCTACCGGGCGCTTCAGGCGGGACGCGAGCTGCAGGTGGATCTCCAGGTGCCGATGCAGCTGGACAGCGTGGTTCAGAACGGTCACAAACTCACGTTCCGGCGCGACAGCAATGCGTTCTTTGTTCGCTTGGCCACGGCGGCAGCTGGTGGGTCACGCGGCCGCATCACCGCGTACTTCCACGGCAAGCCGCGCGCCGCGCGCCGCCCACCCTGGGACGGCGGCTACATCTGGCGCACCGACTCGCTCGGCAACCGCTTCATCGCAACGGCCAACGAGGGCCTGGGTGCCAGCGTGTGGTGGCCCACCAAGGACTACTCCGCCGACGAACCCGACAGCCAGCGCGTCTCCGTCACCGTGCCCAACGACTTGGTCAACGTGTCCAACGGCCGGCTTCGCGGCGTAACGAAAAACGGCAACGGCACCACCACGTGGGAATGGTTCGTCTCGCGCCCGATCAACAACTACAACGTGTCGGTGAACGCCGGGCGCTACGCGCACTTCACGGACTACTACGCGGGCGAGAACGGCGTGCTCACGATGGACTACTACCCGCTCGCGATTCACGAGGACACCGCGCGCCAGCAGTTTCGGCAGGCCGTGCCGATGATGAAGTGCTTCGAGCACTGGTTCGGCCCGTTCCCGTGGTACGAGGACGGCTTCAAGCTGGTGGAGGCGCCACATCTGGGCATGGAGCATCAGAGCGCCATCGCCTACGGCAACGCGTACAAGAACGGCTACATGGGCCGCGACCTGTCGCGCAGCGGCTGGGGCCTCAAGTGGGATTTCATCATCGTGCACGAAGCCGCGCACGAGTGGTGGGGCAACAGTCTGAGCATGAACGACGCCGCCGACATGTGGATTCACGAGAGCTTCGCCAATTATTCGGAGAATCTCTACGCCGAGTGCCAGGACGGCCCCAAGGCCGGCTCCGAGTATCTGATCGGCAGCCGTGCGAATATCCGAAACGAGAGTCCGATCGTGGGCCAGTACGGCGTGAACAACGAAGGCAGCGGCGACATGTACTACAAGGGCGGCGCGATGCTGCACATGATGCGACTCATTGTCGCGGATGACGCCAAGTGGCGCAGCGTGCTACGCGGCGCACAGTCCACGTTCCGGCACAAGACGCTCAGTGGCGCCGAACTGCGCGCGTACATGAGCCAAGCGTCGGGAATCGATTTGTCGAAGATCTTCGAGCAGTACCTCAACACGACGAAGATTCCGTCGCTCGAGTACCGGGTCGCCGGCGACACTCTCACGTACCGCTGGGCAAACGTCGTGGACGGCTTCGCGATGCCGGTGGACGTCGCTCCGGCATCGGCGCCCGAGGCGTACAAACGCATAGCGCCTACAACCGCTTGGGCCTCGCTACCGGGTGCGATGCGGGCGGGCGACTCGCTGGTCGTACGCCGCGACTTCTACGTGGAAACCAAGCGGCAGTAACTACCCGGCCATCGTGCGGCCAAGCCACAGCCCGAACGCGCTGGCCAGTGCCAGCAGTAGCAATCCCGGAACCGCCCAGCGCCTGAACTCCCCGCGACCGAGCACGGCGGCCAGTCCCGACTTGAACACGGTGTTGCTGAGAATGCCGACGCCAATACCCTGCGCCGCCAATGCAATCCCGTCGCTGGACACTCCCAGCCGCGTCATCGATACCGTGAGCGCATCAACGTCCGTGGCGCCGAGCGCGGCGGACGTGGCGATGACCCCGCCGCTTCCCCACGTGCGGCTTACGAAATCCACGGCCATGATGGCCGCCTGAAAGAGCACCGCGAGCCGCAGCGCCTCGCCCAACCGCAACGGATTCTTCGGATCTACTTCCTTGGGACTCTCGATGCTCGGCGCGCGCAGCCCGGCGAGGATCATCAGCACGCCGACAATGAACGGCGGCAGCAGGTAGGGCCACAGCGACCGTGCAACCGGCACGCTCAGGGCTGCCGTCACCGCTGCGACACGCACAGTGAGGACCGTGCAGGCCGCCAGCACCCCGCGCGCCAGCGGCGCACCGTGCTCGCCGTCGTGCTTGCTGGCGCGCGCGAACTGGTACGTCACCGCAGTGGACGATATCAGCCCACCGATCAGACCCAGCACCGGGTATCCCTTGGCGGCGCCCACGGTGCGTCGCGCGACATAGCCGGCGAAGTTCAGGCTGGCGATAACGAGCACGATGGCCCACAACCCGCGCGGCCGCAGACCACCCAGCCATTCATACGGTCCCGCCGGCAACAGGGGAAGAACGACGAGCGCCAGGACGCTGAACTGAACGGCGGCGCGCATCTCGGCTTCGCCGATGCGCCGCACAACGGCGTGCAGTTCCTTTTTCAAGCCCAGGGCCAGCACCACCACGGCTACTGCTCCGCCCGCCAGCGCGTGTTGTCCCAAGCCGGCCAGGGTGGCCAAGCCGAGCACCACCAGCGCCGCGCCTTCGGTCGTGCCGTCGAGATTGTCCTGCTCACGCCGCACCGCGGCGTAATACGCGAGGGCGATGAAGCCCGCCGCACCGCCGATCAGGGCCGTGGCCACCGCCGTGTATCCCCACGTCAGCAGCAGGCCGGAGGTCCCCCCGACGAATCCCAGCAGGAAGAACGTCCGGACACCGGCAAAGTGCGCGTTCGGACCAGTGGCATGGCCAGACCACTGCCGCTCGAAACCGACCGCCAGCCCCACCAAGCCCGCGATCGCGAGGCTGACGGCCGCCTGCATCGGCGTGGCGGCAGTCTCGAGCAGGGGGGCGATCATCGGTGCGTAATCTGGCGTCCGTTGTCCGAAGCGGCGTCGGGGAGTCACCCCGCTGCATGACAGGGTCCCCGGCCGCCTTGACCAACTTCAATTTGTATGCAAATTGAGACACTGCATGAGCCTCGTGTTCAAGCACCCGTGGATGATGGATGCGCGCCGAGTATATGCGCCGCGCGCGTTCAGCTGGCTGGTACTGGCCTCGCTCGGCGTCCTCTTTGCGTGGGCCTACTTGTCGAACCCGCAGCCCGGGCCGTACGGCACGTGCTACGCCGGTCGCGGACGCCCGGTGCCGTGCGGGCCGGTGTCCACCAAGGCGGTGGACGCGGTGGCACTACCGGTCACAACGACGCCGTAGCGCCGCGATAGCGGCGGCTACTGGCGCCCGGAGACCTTGAGGCCGGCTGCGACGGTCTTGAAGCCGTTGTCGCCCCAGCCGATCACGAAGACGCGGAACCCCTGCTTGTAGCGCTGCTCCATGACTTCCGGCGTATTGGCCGGGAAGCCGCAAGCGACCTTGAACTCGTTGCACGCATCCAGCACCTGCTGGAGCGCGGCTTCCCATCCCTTCTCGTCGAACACGCGCTGGCCGTTGGCGTCGGTAAGCGTGAACACGCCGCGCAGCGTTCCAGCGCCCGGGAACAGCGCTCCGATGCCGGGCACGGCGGCGATCTCACGAATGCGCGCCAGGCCTGCCTTGCTCTCGACGATGGTCCAGTTGAGCAACTCGCCTTTCGGGTTCAGCGGCCAGACGTCCGCCTTGTCCATGTACTGCTTGTCGTTCATGCCCCAGAAAGCGGGCGCGCCGCCCAGATCGTCAGAACGCGTGCCGCTGTTGGACTTGAAGCGCATGGCGGCCACGGCGGTCTTCACTTCGTCCGGGCTTTCGACGCCGACGAGCACGACCGTGGACACACCAAGGTTGAGCTGACGCCCGATGTTGGCCGCGGCGAGCGCCGGATCCGGCGCCACCTTGTGCATCTTCACGACCAGCGGGTGCTTCATGCGCTGTGCCGGCGGCGCTGCGTCCGCGTAGCCCTTGGTGAATTCGCTGAAGGACGTGTACCCACGCTCGAAGTTGCCCTCCATGCTGCCGTCGAAGATGTAATCGGCAGGCGCGAAACCGAGCGCGTCCTTTGCCAACTCGGCTGGCGTCTTCGGTGGCGTCGTTGGCGCAGGAGCCGCAGCCG
>JBBTFS010000081.1:9989-38929 GCA_038060705.1 Gemmatimonadota bacterium | reverse complement strand
TCCGAGAAATACCGGCCGATGCGCGTCAACGACGCCGGCTTGGCCGACTTCACCAGCAGGTGCCAGCGCCAGCGATTGCGGATCCGCTCCACCGGACACGGCGCAGGCCCAACTATCAGCGCGTCGCTCAGGGATTCCGAAGCCAGATGAAGCTCCAGCTTCGAAGCGGCGCTCATCGCGAGCTTCACAACGTCGTCCTCGCGCGTGCCGCTGAACACCACGTTCAGCAACCGCAGCGTTGGCGGATACGGCGGCTCGCGCCTCCCCTCCAACTCCTGCGCCACGAACGTGTGATAGTCGTGCGTCACCGCGCATTTCACCGCGTGATGTCCCGGCACGCGCGTCTGGATGATGACTTCGCCGCCCTTGGGCCCGCGCCCGGCGCGCCCCGCTACCTGACTCAACAACTGGAAGCATCTTTCCGACGCGCGGAAATCCGGCAGGTTGATGCCGACGTCCGCGTCCACGACGCCCACCAGTGTCACGTTCGCGAAGTCGAGGCCCTTGGCGATCATCTGCGTGCCGAGCAGAACGTCCGTCTCGCCGCTCGCGACCTTGTCCAGGATATTCGCGTGCGCCCACTTGCCGCCCGTGGTGTCGAGGTCCATGCGCGCGATCCGCGCGCTGGGCAGCGCCTCTGACAGAATCCGCTCCACCTGTTGCGTCCCCAGCCCGCGCTGGCGCTGCAGCTCCCCACCGCACTGCTTGCAAGTCGAACGTAGCTCCGCGGTGTGGCGGCAGTAGTGGCACACCAGCCGCTCGGGCGCGCGATGCAACGTGAGACTGATGCTGCAATTGGGACACGCCTCCACGTCGCCGCACACACCGCACTGCACGAACGACGCGTATCCGCGGCGATTGAGCAGGAGAATTGACTGCTCCTTGCGTTGCACGCGATCGCGTAACGCGTCCTCGAGCTGCTCGCTGAGCGCCATGCGCGCCAGCGCCTCGCGCGATCCCTTGGCCGGTGGCTTGCCTTTGATGCGCATGTCCACGACATGCACCTTGGGAAGTCTTCCACCGCCGACGCGATCCGGCAGCGACACGAGCCGGTACTTCCCCGCCTGCGCGTTGGCCCAACTCTCCAGACTCGGCGTCGCCGAACCCAGCGCCACCACCGCCCCCTGTTCGCGCGCGCGGACGATGGCCACTTCACGCGCGTGGTACCGCGGGGTTTCGTTCTGCTTGTAGCTGCTCTCGTGCTCCTCGTCCACGACGATCGCACCGATGTCGGCGATCGGCGCAAACACCGCGGACCGCGCGCCCACGACGATGCGCTTGTCTCCCCGACGCAATGCGGTCCACGCGTCGAAGCGCTCGCCGTCGCTCAGCGTGCTGTGCAGCACCGCCACCTGATCGCCGAACACCGCGCGAAAGCGGTCCACGGTCTGCGGCGTGAGCGCGATCTCCGGAACCAGCACGATGGCGCCCATGCCGCGCTCTCGGACCACGTGCTTGAGCCACTCGAGGTAGACCAGCGTCTTGCCGCTCCCCGTCACGCCGTGGAGCAGCACCACCTCGCCTGGCTTCGCGTCACGCAACGTGCCGATGGCGGCGATTTGTCGGGGCGTCGCCTCATGACGCGGGTCCGTCGAGCCCACCCGCGTCGCAAACGGATCGCGCTGGACCACGTCACGACGAATGGCGAGCAGTCCACGGTCGCTCAACGCCTTGAGCACCGCCGGCGTGAATGAGAGGCGATCGAGCAGCAGATCCACCGACACGCTTCCACCCAGTGACTCGACGAGCTCGTACAGTTCGCGCTGCTTGGGCGCACGCTTGAACGCTGCCTCACGCTCCACCAGCGACCCGAGCGTCTTCTTGATCTCCACGTGCCGCTCGGTCTTGGGCGCGGGGCTGGGCTTGGCCGCGCCGGTCAGTGCCGACGGCAATGCCGACCGCAGCACGACGCCCAGCGGTGCCGCGTAGTACTCCGCGATCCAGGCGCAGGTCCTGAGCAGCGACGCGTCAATCGCCGGCGCGTCGTCCGGCGCATCGAGCACAGCCTTGATTCGCACACCGGCCCGCGCCTCGGCCGGCCCCACCACGAAACCCATCGCGCGGCGCGCTCCCACGGGAACCACCACGCGACTTCCCACGGACACCCGCGCCACGAGCTCATCCGGGACCGCGTAGGTCAGTGGCGCCAGCGGCAGCGGGAGTGCGACGGACACGAGCATGGGGAGCTAGTGTCCGTTGCGCGCCAGCACCGCCATACGGTGCGACTCGCCACGCGTGTCCGCGGTGGCCAGGAAGCCGACCAGCGCGTCGGCCAGATCGTTGGCGCGCGCGTAGCGATCGGCCGGCGCTTTGATCAGGCACTTCATGACAATCTCGTTCATGGCCAGCGGGATGTCGGTGTTCACCTGGATCGCCGGCACCGGCGCCTCGTGCACCTGCTTGTAACCGACCGCGAATCCGTCCGGACCATCAAACGGCGGCGCGCCCACCAACGCCTCGTACATCAGGACGCCCAACGCGTACACGTCGCTGCGGCCGTCCACCAGCTTTCCCATCGCCTGCTCCGGCGACATGTAGTGCGGCGTGCCCATGGCGCGACCGCTGGCGGTGAGGCGCCCCTGGCTGCGCGCCTCCGCGATGCCGAAATCGGTCACGAGCGCATGGCCGTCCTCGTCGAACAGGATGTTGTCCGGCTTCACGTCGCGATGCACGATGCCGCGACGGTGCGCGTAGTCCAGCGCGCTGGCGGTCTGCGCCACGGCCGACGCCACTTCCACCGCGGGCTGCGGTCCATGTGCCACGCGTTCCGCCAGTGAACCACCGGCAATGAAAGGCATCACCGTAAAGACGACGCCGCCGTGCTCTCCCGCGTCGATGATCGGCACGATGTGCGGGTGTACCAGCTCCGACGCCGCACGTGCCTCGCGCCGGAATCGCTCCATCATCTCGGCGTCCTTGGCCAGGTGCGAGTGCAGCATCTTGAGGACCACCGGCTTGCCCAGTTGCGCATGCTCACCGAGGAACACGCTGGCCATTCCTCCACCGCCGATGCGACGACGCACGCGGTACCGCGCGCCGGTTGCCTGACGCAGCCGAGTGATGTCCTCGTCGGGTTTCTCCAACGGCCCGTCCGCGACATCCGGCAGTCCCGCGTGACATCGTGAGCAGCTTGGCGCTGACCGCCGATTCCAGGTCCCGCAATCTGGACAAAACACGGATCAGTCCGTGCGCCGCGGCAGCAAAGTCACGATCAGAACAGCCTCCGGAACCGCAGCCAGATGAGCAGCGCCGCGGACAGCCCCAGTTGGATCGCCAGCATGTACCAGAAGGCGCTCGGATCATTGGCCAACGGGATGTGCGCGAAATTCATGCCCCACATGCCGCTCACCACAACGAACGGGATGCTGATCGTCGCAATGACGGACAGTCCCTTGGTGATGTTGCCGAGCCGGTTGGACACCTGGGTCAGGTAGCTGTCCAGCGTGCTGCTCAACAACTCGCGATACGTCTCCAGCGAATCGTTGATGCGCAGCATGTGGTCGTACACGTCCCGGAAGTACACCTGCATCTCCGGTGCCAGCAGCGCAGTGGGCCGCATGGAGAGCACGTTGAACACTTCGCGCTGTGGCCCCAGGTGCCGACGCAACGATACGACCAGCCGCTTCACCTGGAAGATGTCGTGCAACGCCTCGCGGTCGAAGTCCTTGAAGACGCGCTGCTCCAGCCCGTCCACGAATTCGTCGATCGTGTCCAGCAGCGGGAAGTACGCGTCGATGGCGCCGTCCATGATCGCATGCATGACGCGATCGGCGCCGCGCTTGAGCACCTCCGGATGCCGCTCCACGCGCTCGGCCACCACGTCGAACGCCGTGGACTGTCCGCCATGAACCGTGACGACAAAGTTCGGGCCGAGGAAGAACGAGATATTGAACGTTTCCAGGTCGTAGGGATCGTCGGATTGCTCATCGAACCGGACGCCTCGTACGATCGCGAACAGGAACCCGGGATACTCGTCCACCTTCACACGGCTCGACGGATTCTGCGAGTCCTCGATGGCCAGCGGGTGGAATGCAAAGACGTTCTCCAACAGCGCATGGCACTGGCGGTCGGTTGCGCGGATGTCCAGCCACAGCTGGCCGGTGCGATTGCGGACCACGTCTGACAGCTCCGGCAGCTTGAGGTCGCGCCGGAGCTTCCCCTCTGGGTCCACGTAGTAGATCGCCGGCCCGCTGGAATCCGCGGGCGTCTTGGCGGGGGCCGTCATGTCCCGAAAGTAGCCATCTCCGAAAGCGCCCGCATGTGCGCAACGCACGCGTCGCCCACGCGCCGCGGGTCGTATCCACCTTCCAGCGCACTGACGATCCGTCCGCCGCACCACGCGTTGGCGCGGCCCACCAGTTCCGACGTCAGCAAAACGATGTCCGTCGACTCCAGCGTGAATCCGCCAAGCGGGTCTCCCGCCAGCGAATCGAATCCCGCCGAGATGAGCACGAGGTCAGGCGTGAAGCCCGCGGTCGCGGCGTCCACCGCGCGCAACAACGCGGTGGTGTAGACCTCCGGCGCTTGCCCAGCCGGCATCGGCACGTTCCAGACGTTCTCGTGCAGCCCGCGGTCGGAGGCCGGACCCGTTCCGGGATACCACGGCCATTGGTGCATCGACACGAAGTGGATGTCGCGCTCCGACTCAACCAGCGCCTGTGTCCCGTTGCCGTGATGCACGTCCCAGTCGACGATGAGGATGCGTTCCAGCCCATGACGCTTGCGCGCGTAGCGCGCCGCGATCGCCACGTTGCCGAACAGGCAGAACCCCATGGACCGATTACGCAACGCATGGTGACCCGGTGGCCGCACGCCGCAGAACGCCCGGCTCGCACGCCCGTCCATCGCCATGTCCACGGCGTTCAATAGGCACCCGGCCGCGGCCGTGGCCGCGTCCCACGAGCCTTCACTCGCCACCGTGTCAGCATCGAGTCGCCCGCCGCCGGCGACGGCGATATCACGTACCGACGCGACGTACGCGGCATCGTGGGCGAGCGTCAACTCATCCTCCGAGGCGTGACGGCCCTCGGCGTGAATCAGGGCACCGAACAGTTCCGGGGCGTCGCGCAGCGCGCGCGGAATGGCGCGCAGGCGTCCGACGTGCTCGGGGTGGCCCCACCCCGTATCGTGCCGGCCGCAGTCGGAGTGGGAAAGGAACGCGACGGGGCGCGTCAGCGAACCGGTCTGCGCCGACGGTAAGCGACCAGCAGGATCGATCCGTCCACGACGCCGGCATCGGACAACGACGCGCGCGCATCCAGCATCTCCCATCCGTGGAGCTTGAGCACGAAGTCGTCGTGATGATCGGTCTCGGGAAACAACTCCTTCACCACACGCTGCTTCACCTCGGACACGAGCGTGCTCGGCAGCGCCGCCACACGCACGGTCTCCCACAGATCCGCGGCCTCGACGCGAATCGTGATCGCATTCGGACCCGAGGCCACAAAAATCGGCGGACGTCCCGTCCGCAACTGCGCAACGAACGTCGCGCTCACTGGGCCACTGCCGGTAGCGTGGCCAGGAACCGAGCGACCTGCATGTCAAAGAGGTACGTGGACGCCGTGACGAAGGTGGCGCCGTCTTTCATTGTCGCCGCCACGACGATTTCCTCCCCGCCCTGTCCGCGGAACGTCACCCAATTCGGGCCTTCCTTGTCGAGGAACGCCGAGTAGAGTGGGTTGCGCTGCGAGAAGAACTGGCGGGCGCTCGTCAGTACATCCTGCGGCGACATGGACGTGGACTGTTCCTGAACGGTGCGTGCGGCGGCGGCCATGTGCGGGTGGGTTACGACTGGTAGATCAGTGGAAGGTCTACCACAAACGTAGAGCCTTTCCCGCTGGCTGACGACACGGTCACCTCACCGCCCAGCAGGCGCGCGAGCTGCCTGGCGAGCGCCAGCCCCAGGCCGGATCCACCGAACCGGCGCGTGGCGGAGCCGTCTTCCTGCCGGAACTCGTCGAAGACAAACTGCTGCGCTGCTTCCGAAATCCCGACGCCGGAATCGGTGATGCGGAACGCAAACCGGTCACCTTTGGCCTCCATCGCCACGCGCACGTCGCCCTGCTCCGTGAACTTGAAGGCGTTCGCGAGGATCGCGGTGAGCAGGCGCGTCACCTTGGCCTTGTCGCTGGTCATGAGCGCGATGGTGCCGAGGTTCTCGACGTTGAGCGCGACACCGGACTTGCGCGGGCCCGCCGCATTGAGCGCGTCCTTGAGTGTATCGCGCGGATCAAAGCTCGTGGACGTGACGGTGAGCTCGCTGCGTTTGAGCGCGGTGAGGTCCAGCAGGTCGCCAATCAGCCCCAGGAGCTTCTCGCTCGATGCCTTCACCGCGGACAGGGTCTCGCGCTGCTCCGTCGTCACCGGTCCCGCCGCTCCCTCTTCGATGAGCGAGAGGTAGCCCAGCACGGACGTGAGCGGTGTGCGCAGTTCGTGGGACACATTGGCGAGGAACTCGTCCTGCAGCCGGCGCGCCTCCACCACCGCCGCGTACTGCCGCTCGAGCTCCGTGTTGCTGGCACGCAGTTCGTCGATGAGCCGCGCCTTCTCGGCCGCCGCGGCCATCTGGTCCGCCACCACGCGCAGCAGGCCGCGCGCATCGGCGGTCATCACCGTGGACGCCGAGAAGTAGAAGGTCACCGCGCCGTGTACGCCGGTCGCGGTCTGCAGCGGCAGTGCAACCAGCGAGCGGAATCCCAGCTCCTTGGCTACGTCGCGCCAGTCTTCGAGCGCAGGATCTTCAAAGACATCGGGAACCTCTACCACCTTGCGAAGCGCGGCGGCTGAGCCGCTGGGACCTGAACCCATTCGGACCCGCATGTCGTCGAGGAACTTGGCGTACTTTCTGGGCCAATTGTGCGCCGCGGCGAGTCGCATGGTGTCACTGCCGTCCATGACGTAGACGCACGCCAGCGAGGCGCCGACGATCGGACTTACGTGCTGGAGCGCGAGCTCGTACACCTCGCCCGGATGATTCGCGGTGAGCAGCGCCTTGGCGATCTCGCGAACCGCCATCAACTCACGAAGTCCTGCGTCCTTCTCCGCCGTGGGGACGGCGCCGCCCCGCGGGGGTTCCGCGTGGCCCGGGCTGCTCGTGGCCGGGGCGACGGGTGGGTTGCTCATCGCTGGTGAGCCATTGTGCGGGGAATACTAGCGAGTCCCGCCACAAAGCCGGAGCGCGTCATCCCCGCCATCGCATCAGCCCAACAGTGACTCGATCTTGCGCACCAGCGGCGCGAACGACAGCGGCTTGCCCGAGACCCGCTCCGCGATTTCGTGCGCCAGTTCACGCTGCGCCTCCCCGAACAGCTGCTCCACCACCCACGGGCCGGCGCGCGGATTTCTCCACCAGTCCTCGTTGAAGCGCTCGGTCAGGGTCTCCGCAAGCAGCGACTGCTGCTGCCAGGCCCGCAGATAGCGCGCCGAGTAGTACCGCAGGTCCACGTCGACGAACGCATCCGCGCGCGAGTACTTGAACGAGGTCGCGCTGGTGAGCAGCTCGACGTACAGGTCCGGCAGCGAGTCCCATGAGACATCACCGCCATACAGGTGCGTTTCATAGATGAGCTTGGCGCAGTAGCGCCGCAGGAACTGCAGCTCTTCAAAGCCGGCCGCGCGCAGGAAGCGCGTGGCGTTCGCGTCGTCGAGTTCGGTGTACCGCGTGAGCCAGCCGCGTTGCTGCATCAAGTGGTCGAACAGCATGGCGTACGACTCGGTGACCGAATTATCGCCCAGCCACAGGCTCTCGAACGGCTGGTCGTCACGCATGTACGCGAAGTGCAGCGCGTGACCCAGTTCGTGCAGGAGCGTGTTCCAGTCCGTCTGGCCGCCGTGCGGACGCAGCACGAGGTACACCTCTTCGGGAACCCGGACCGGCGCGCAGAACGCGCGTGAGCGCTTCCCGGGACGATCGCCCGTATCGAGGCGGATCCGGCCATGCGCGGTGGGATCAATGCCCATCTCGCGCACCTGCCGATGCACCTGCGCTTCCATCTCCCCGCCCGGAAAGAACGCGTCGAACTCGCGGCCGCGCAGCAGCGCGATGGCGTCCGCCCGCGTGGCTTCGTCCGGCGAAATGCCCAGCACGCGCGGCACGAAATCGCGGTATGATTCGCGCCACATGTCCGCCGTATCCTTCAGAAACTGCTCGCACTGGGAACGCAGTTGCAACAACGGCACGCCGCTCAACAGTTCCCATCCGCTGTTGTAGTCGCTGGCCAGATCCAGTCGCTCCGTGATGTCGCGCTCGCGCTGGAGGTGCTCACGCTTGAGCGGCGCCAGCTCGGCTTCCACGAGCGTGGCTCGGGCGGCTTCGATCGCCAAACGCCGGGCGCGATCGTGGGTGTTCCCTATTTCGATGGACGCTTCCTCAAACTGGAGGCGTGAGCCGTCTGGCAGCGCGATCATCGCCGAGCTTTCCCATTCGATTTCACGCTCGTCCAGTGGCGCCAGCTCGCGAGCACTCTGCGCCTCGGCCTGCCACTCCAGCAACATCCGCGCGGAACGATGATCCGCGCTGTCCGGCTTGGTTCCCTTGAATCGCTCCAGAACCATGGCGAGCGATTCCGCGTCCATCACGTGCCGATAGCGCGCGTAGATCGGCTGGAGTTCAGCCGTCTCCTTCAGGCCCGACGCCGCCAGATAGTGCTCGCGCGAGATCTCTTCCATGAACCGCTGGCCGTCCGCGCGCAGCCGGTCCAGGCTGATCCCGCCGCTCGCGGCCACGGGCACGCTAGGCGGTAACGCGCGGAGCGATCCAGTCACCCACGCGATCCGCGGCGACGCGTTCCTGCTTGAGCGTGTCGCGATCGCGGATCGTCACCGTCTGATCCTGTGTGGTCTGACCGTCCACGGTGACGCAGAAGGGCGTGCCGACTTCGTCCTGACGGCGGTAGCGGCGTCCGATGGCGCCCGACTCGTCGTAGAAGACCGGGAACCGCTTGCGCAGCTCTGTCGTGAGCTTCTCGGCGAATTCCGGCATCCCGTCCTTCTTCACGAGCGGAAAGACGCCGGCCTTGATCGGCGCGATGGCAGCCGCGAGACCCAACACCGTGCGTCCCTCGTCCTCACCCTCGACAGTCTCCTCGCGGTAGCCGTTCACGAGCACAGCGAGCATGGCGCGATCCGCGCCGACGGAGGTCTCAATGATGAAGGGCAGATACCGCCGGTTCGTGACCTGATCGATGTACTCGAGCTTCTTGCCCGAAAACTGCTGATGGCGCGAGAGGTCAAAGTCGCCGCGATGGTGCACGCCTTCCACTTCCTGAAAGCCCAGCGTGCCGCCGAAGTCGAACTGGATGTCGAACGCCGCGCGCGCGTAGTGCGCCAGTTCTTCTTTCGAGTGCTGATGGAACTGCAAGCGGTCCGGTGACAACCCCAAAGCGCGATGCCACTCGAGTCGCTGCGCTTTCCAGTATTCGAACCACTCCATGTCCGTCGTCGCAGGCGCCGTCGCGGCCGGGTCGACGAAGAACTGCATCTCCATCTGCTCGAACTCGCGGGTCCGGAAAATGAAGTTGCCGGGTGTGATTTCGTTACGGAACGCCTTGCCGATCTGCGCGATGCCGAACGGCACCCGCTGCCGCGTGGACCCCTGCACGTTCAGGAAGTTCACGTAGATGCCCTGCGCGGTCTCCGGGCGCAGATAGACCACGGCCGCGCTGTCCTCCACGGGGCCCATGAACGTCTTGAACATCAGGTTGAACAGGCGTGGCTCGCTGAGCTTGCCTTTCGTGCCGCACGCGGGACACTGGCCGTCAGGGGTGCCCGGCGTGCCCTTGATCCTGGGATCGTCGGCGCGGAACCGCTTCTTGCAGTTGCCGCAGTCCACCAGCGGATCCGTGAAGTTGGCAACGTGCTCGCTGGCCTCCCACACGCGCGGATGCATCAGGATGGCGGCGTCGAGACCCTCGATGTCGTCGCGGGCACGCACCATCGCGTTCCACCAGCGGTCCTTGATGTTGCGCTTGAGTTCCACGCCCAGCGGGCCGTAGTCCCAGACGCTGCCCGTGCCGCCGTAAATCTCCGAGGACTGGAAGATGAAACCGCGCCGCTTGCACAGCGACACGAGTTTTTCGAGGACGTCTGGAGGCGACATTCGTTTGGCGCTGGTGACTGTAAAGCTACAGCCCTATGATTTGGTCTCGACGCGTCCCCACGGACACATACGTTATCGGCGCCTCACTCATTTCCTGCATCCGGTCGAGATACGCCCGCGCCGCCTTCGGCAGGTCCGCCAGCTTGCGCGCGTTGGAGGTGGACTGCTTCCATCCTTCCATCCACTCGTATTTTGGCACGACCTTCTCCAGCGCCGAGAGATCCGCGGGGAATTCGCGGTGCAACTCGCCGCCGTACTCGTAGCCGTCACACAGCGCGATGCGGTCGAACGTGTCGAGGACGTCCAGCTTGGTGACCGCGAGGTCTGTGAGGCCGTTGATGCGCGCCGCATAGCGTACCACCACCGCGTCGAACCAGCCGCAGCGTCGCGGGCGCCCGGTGGTCGCGCCAAACTCCTTGCCGATCTCGCGCGTCCTGGCCCCAAGGGCCTCGTCCATTTCGGTGGGGAGCGGACCGCCGCCGACACGCGTCGTGTACGCCTTCACCACGCCCAGCACGGCCTGAATGGCGGTGGGCGCGATGCCCGTGCCGATCGCGGCGCCGCCCGCGGTGGTGTTGCTCGACGTCACGAAGGGATACGTGCCGTGATCAACGTCCAGCAGCGAGCCCTGAGCCCCCTCCATCAGTACGGCTGCGCCGCTCTTCACGGCACGATGCACCGCGAGCCCGACGTCTTCCGCCAGCGGCAGAAGTCGCTTGGCCAGTGACGCCAGCAGCGTCAGCGTCTCGTCCACCGTGACGCGTTTCTGGCTGGCAAAGCGCGCCAGCTGGGCGTTGGCGTGATCGGTCCCCTGCGTCACCAGCTCCTTGAGCCGCTGAGGATGCCGCAGGTCCAGGACCCGAACACCGCGACGCGCGACCTTGTCCTCGTACGCCGGCCCGATACCGCGGCCTGTGGTGCCGATCGCCTTGCTCGCCGAACTCTCGCCGTCCACGAGCTTGTGATACGGCAGGACGAGGTGCGCCCGGTCGCTCACATACAGACGCCCTTCCACATCGATCCCGTTCTTGACCAGACCGTCGATCTCCTGGAACAGCGCATCGGGATCCAGCACCACGCCGTTCCCGATCGCGCAGCGCACGCCGGGGTGCAGGATGCCGCTGGGGATCTGGTGCAATACGAATGTCGAACTGCCCAGGTCCACCGTGTGCCCGGCGTTGGCGCCGCCCTGATACCGGACCACCCAGGCGGCTCGCTCCGCCAGCACGTCCACGAGTTTGCCCTTCCCCTCGTCGCCCCATTGGGCGCCGACTACGACGATGGTCCGGCGACGGTCGTCAAACACGCCCTGCCCCCCGGTAGTCCGCGATCATCCGCGAAATCAGCGTGATTGTAGTCAAAAAAAACCGCCCCAGGCGCGTTGCCCGGGGCGTTGACGAAACCTACGGCGGCGACTCGGCCTGTCAACCGATGGCCGCGGCCACCACCCAGGCCGCAATGACCATTCCCAGGCCCACCTTGAGGGCCGCTGCCACGACGCGGCCTACCACAGCCCCGGTAGCCGCCCTCGTCGACGCTTCGGCGCCGCTGCCGCGCGTAAGTTCCGCCACCAGCGCACCGACGAACGCGCCGAGGAAACCGCCGACGACCGGACCCACGATTGGGACCGGAACGCCGACGAAGACACCCACCAACCCGCCGATGATGGCGCCCCAACTCGATCGCTCCGACCCGCCGTACTTCTTCGTGTAGCGCCCCGCCAACGTGAACTCGAGCACCTCGGCCACGACCGCGATCACCAGAATGGCCACGAGCGTCACCCAACCGATGCTCTGCGCCACCAGGAACGAATACGCGACCGCCGCGGCCACCATGATCCACGTGCCCGGCAAGCCGAGCGGAATCAGGAACAGCGCTATGCACAGGACCGCAACGAGCAAGATGACCGACATCTAGGAACGTCCTCCGAGCAGGTTGCGTGCGGCCGCGGCAATGAAGTCCGCGGTCGGCCCGATGCCGTCGCCACGCAGTCGGCTCAGGTCGTCGCGGCGTGAGTGCACGCGCAGGAATGATCCAACGCCGCCGCGACTGACGGTGACCGATTCCAATCCGGCATCGGCAAAAGCGACGGCGTCCGTCAACACTCCGGGAAAGTGCGCCCGGATCGAGGGGATCTCGCCAGGCACCGCCGTCAGGCTGCGCCGCAGCCGCGCGGACACGGCGCCCGAGCGCATGACCGAGATATCGCCGGTGTCATCCACGCCATCGCAGTTGAGCACCGCGGCGTTCGTGCGGCCCACGCTCCACGACCGCGCGCCGGCCAATCCGAGTTCCTCGGCGTCGGTGATCAACACGCCGATACCGCGCTCGTTCTGCAAACGGCGAGCGACTTCAATGATCGTCGCGACGCCGGAGGCATTGTCCAGGGCGCCGGGTGATTGGGTTCCCACCATGCTCAGTCCTACGGGAATCGCGCCCACGAGTGTCACCACGCCCACGAACTCCCAGTAGAACTCCGGCACCAATGCACCGGTCGCCTGCGCGAACGCGAGCACCGTCGCCGCCAGTATGCCTGACGCCTCCAGCACCACTCCAGCGCTCCGAACAAGCGTGGGCACCGGCTGGGACTTGGAATCCACGTGCGCACAGAGCCAGACGCCAGGCCTGTCACCGCCCTTCACCGCTTCGAGATTCACGCCCTGCCCGCGTAGCAGCGGCAGCGTCAACACCCCGTGGCGTGTGACCCAGCGGGCAGTGGCGACCATCACCGCAATACCGGCAACCAACACCACCGCCGGCGCGATGCGCTGTCCGCTGACCGCCCACAGCCCGGAGAAACCGACCAGCACCGCGCCGGCGGCGCCGAACAGCGGCGTGGCGAAGCGACCCGGAAACGACGAGTACGTGAACCGACGCTCCGTCACGACGAAGCCAAGGTTCCGCAACTCCCGCGCGCATCGCTCGCGCGCCACGGCGATGGCGTGGCTGCCCGTGGGCCGCGGTGCGGCCGCTAGCTCCTGAAGCAGGCCGTCAGGCGGCGACCTGAAGCTCCGCGTCGCGCAGCATCTGACGCACGCGATCGATGTCGGCTTGGCTCACAGGCATCAGCGGCGAACGCGGCATGCCGCCCTTGAGGCCCACGATGTCTTCCGCCGCCTTCACGCCGGCATTGCCCAGTTCCGCGACGATGACTTTGGCCAACGGCGTGAGGCGCGCTTGCAGCGCATCAGCCGTCGCCTGGTCCTTCCGTGCCACCGCATCCCACACCGCGCGCGACAGCGTTGGCGCAAACAGCGAGACGGCCAGGATTCCGGCGCGCGCACCCAATTGCAGCGCCGTGCCCCACAACTGCCCACTGCCCGTGATGACCGTGAACGAATCGCTCTGCGCCGACAGGTATTCGGCGAGCGAGTCCTTGTCGCCGGAGCTGTCCTTGATGCCGATGATGTTTTGGTGCTTCGCCAGTTCCTGCACCAGTGCCTTGGACAACCGGAAGTGCATGTACTTGGGAATGTTGTACAGAATCACCGGCACCGGGCTCCCGTCCGCGACCTGCAGGTAGTGCCCTCGCAGCGCGTCCTCGGTCATCTGGCTGCCGAAGTAGTGCGGCGCCACCACCAGCACTGCGTCCACGCCACGCTCGGCGGCGCCATCCGCGTACTTGAGCGTCGTGCGTGTGGACTCGGCGCCGATGCCGGCGATGAGCATCCGGTCTCCCGCGACCTGCGGCCGCGCCCACTGCACCAGGTTCTCGCGCTCGATCGCGTCGAGCAGCGCCGCCTCTCCGGTGGAACCACACACCACCAGCCCGTTCAGACCCGCCTGCAAGTGCGCGCGGCAGTTCGACTCGAATGCGGCGCGATCCAGCTCGCCGTCCCTGCCGAACGGCGTCGTCATGGGGGCGAAGATGCCCTTGAGTGAGCCGCTCATTGCGTGATGAAGTCCAGTCCGGAGGATGGCGTCCCGGCCGCCGGCGCCGGGGCCGCCGCAACGGTCTCGGTCCCTTCGGGAGCGTCGTGCTCGATGATGTTCGCCGCTGCCTCGCCTCCAAACATGCGCAGCTTGAGCTCGAAGTCGGCTGGCTTGGTCGCCGCCGCCATCGCTGAATGGAACGAGATCTGCTTCGAGATGACCAAATCGGTGAGCGCCTGATCGAACGACTGCATGCCGTACTGCGCCTTGTTCTCCTCCATGTAGTCCTTGATCTCGCTGATCCGGCCCCCGTCGATGATCATGTCTTTGGTCGCGGGCGTGTTGAGCAGCACCTCGGCGGCCACCGCGCGTCCCGTCCCGTCCACCCGCTTGATCAGTCGTTGCGATATCACGGAGTGCAGCGACTCGCCCAGCCGGATTCGCACCACCGCCTGCTCGGCGGGCGCGAACATCGCCACAACGCGGTTGATCGTCGACAACGCATCGGCCGTGTGCAGCGTCGAAATCAGCAAGTGGCCCGTCTCGGCCGCCTTCATCGCCGTGTCGATCGTCTCGGCGTCGCGCATCTCACCGATCATGATGACGTCGGGGTCCTGACGCAGCGCCGACTTGAGCCCTTGCTTGAAGTCGGACGTGTCGGATCCGATCTCACGCTGCGTGATCGCGCAATTGATGTCCTTGTGCAGGAACTCGATCGGATTCTCGAGCGTGAGGATGTGGCGATTGCTGTTCTTGTTCATGAAGTTGATCATCGCCGCCATCGTGCTCGACTTGCCCGAACCCGTCACGCCGGTCACGAGGATCATCCCGCGCTCGGCCGACGCAATCTTCCCCATGATACTGGGCAGCTGCAGCTTCTCGAACGTCGGAACCTCGAGCGGGATGACGCGCATCACGATCATGAACGATCCGCGCTGCCGCATGATGTTCACGCGGAATCGCCCAATGCCCTCCGCGAACCACGAGCAATCGTAGTCCTGCAACTTGTCGATCTTCGCCTTGTCTTCCTCGACGCTCATGAGGTGCAGGGCGATGGTCCTGGTCTGGTCGGGGGTCAGCGCCTGCTTGGTGAGCGGAATGAGCTTGCCATGAATGCGCGCCCGAAACGCGTCACCCGCTTTGATGTGGAGGTCGGACGCGCCGCGGTCGACCGCTGCCTTGATGATCTGATTCATGAGTCAGTATCCAGCCTGCTTGTCCACGAGGTTTCGCAATGCCGCGCCACGATGGTAGCGCTGCCAATTGTCACAGAATAGTTCAAGCGCCCGCGGCCAGAAACGGCCCGGCGAGACCGGCGAGATGTGGGGCGAGACGACGACGTTTCGAAGGTGCCACAGCGGACTGTCCGACGCCAGAGGTTCGTGCGCGAAAACGTCGAGCACCGCGCCACGCAGGTGACCCGACGCCAACACGTCCGCCAGCGCGCGCTCGTCCACCAGTGCCCCGCGCGACACGTTCACCAGTATCGACCCGCGCTTCAGGTGCTTGAGACGTTTGGCATCGAACAGGCCGCTACTCGCTGCCGTGAGTGGCGCCGCAAGGACCACCACGTCCGCCGTCCCAAGGTGATCGTCGATGGCGTCCACACCGAACACGGCCTCAAATCCACTCGGCACCGGTTGATCGGGATGGCGTCGCACACCCACGCAATGCGCCCCCAGCGCTGAGAGTCGCGACGCCACCTGCCCACCGATGCCGCGCGTGCCCACGATGAGGACCTTCGCGCCGTCCACTTCGCGCACCGGCGAATCGTCCGCGACGAAGAACGCCTTGTCCCACTTGGCCTCCCGCTGCTGGGAAACCACGACATCCAGGCCGCGGATGAAATGCAGGATGCCCGCCACGACGTACTCCGCGATCGGAATGCCGTGAACGCCAGCCGAGTTCGAAAACAGCACCGGGCTCTGCATCATTTCGGCGTACAGCGAGTTCCCCACGCCCGCTGCCGCGGAGTGCACCCACTTGAGCTTGGGCGCCGCCAGAAACAGCGGACGCGGGATGCCGAATCCGAAGTACACCTCGGCCTCCGCCATGGCGCCCGTGGCCTCGGCGCTGGGTTCGCGCGGCCCGTCGCCGTCGGAACTCGTGAGTGCCCGAACCACATGCACGCGCCATCCCGTGGGCGTCGCGTCGAGAATCGTGCGCTCCCCCTCCGCCGTCAGCGCCCAGTTCTTCGAGCGCGCCGCCAGATCCGCCACCAGCACCCGCGCGGAGCTAGCCAACGTGCACGCCGAAGATGTCCTTTTGCGCCAGCAACTTCTCGGTCACGATGTCGAACTGCCGTGCCGGCCCGGCCAGCTTTAGTTCGAAGACCCGGTCTTCCAGGTGATCGAACGTCCGCGATTCGATGATCCTTACGCCGCTGGCACCCAATACGGCTTCAAGGTCGCTGATAGGATACTGCAGCTTGGTGCGCACCGTGCAGCTCAACACGCGCCGGGCTCGCCGCAGTTTGTGCTCCAGGCTGCCGAGGCCCGCCAGCACGACTGCGACCAGCACGCCCGCGCCGGCAGCTTCGAGGTAGAGGCCAGCGCCCACCGTGACGCCAATTGCGGCCACCACCCAGATCGTTGCCGCGGACGTCAATCCCGTCACGGTGCCGCGCGCCTGCATGATGGTGCCCGCGCCGATGAAGCCGATGCCGGACACGATTTGTGCCGCAAGGCGCGACGGATCGCCGACCATCGTGCCCGGAAGCCGGCCGCGCGTGATCTCGATCGAGACGTCCGTCAGCAGCGCGGCGCCAACGCAGATCAGGATGTTCGTGCGCAGGCCCGCTGGCTTGCCGGCAATCTCCCGCTCCAGGCCCACGGCGCCGCCAAGCAGGACCGCAAGCATGAGCTTGAGCAGGAGGTCGAGCCGCAGCCCCTCCACCAGCGTGGACCAGTCGGGTAGTCCACCCACGATCGCCGTCAGGAGAAAACCGCTCACGGGTCGAGTCCCATTCTGGCGCGCACGGTCTTCATCGTCTCACCGGCGGTTATCGCGCAAGTGGCGGTTCCCGCCGACAAGGCGTCATCCACGATCTTCGGCTTCGCCTTCAATTCGGCGGCCCGCTCACGGATCGGCGTCAGCTCGAGCTCGATGTTTTCGTGCAGCACTTTCTTGCAGTCAATGCAGCCCCACCCTGCCGAGTTGCATTGCGTCGCGACGTGGTCCACGGTGGTCTGCGGACTGAACGCCTTGTGCAGGTGATAGATGTTGCAGACTTCCGGCGTTCCGGGATCGGTCTTCTTCACACGCTTGGGATCGGTGACTGCGGGCCGCAGCTTCTCCCAGACTTGTTCCTTGGTCTCCAGAAGTCCGATCGTGTTCCCCATGGACTTGGACATCTTGGCTTGGCCGTCCAAGCCCATGATGCGGCGCGTGGGCGTCAGCAGCGCCTGAGGTTCCGGAAAGAAATCGTCGCCGCCACCGAAAGCCGCATTCCAGCGGCGGGCGATGACGCGCGACAGCTCCAAATGCTGCACCTGGTCTTCGCCCACCGGCACAAGGTCCGCACGATACAACAGGATGTCGGCGGCTTGCAGGACCGGATAGGTGAGCAGGCCAGTGCTCACGCTCTCCTGGCGCTGTGACTTCTCCTTGAACTGCGTCTGCCGCTCGAGCTCGCCCAGTGGCGCAACTGTGTTGAAGAGCCACGTCAGCTCGGTATGTTCCTGCACTGTTGACTGCACGAACAGCGTGGCCACGTTGGGGTCGATGCCCGAAGCCAACAGGCCGATGGCCATGTCCCGGCGCCGCACCCGCAGCTGTACCGGCTCGTACGGAAGCGTGATGGCATGCAAGTCCACAATGCAAAAGATCGACGGGTATTTGTGCTGCAGGGCCACCCAGTTCTTCACCGCGCCGAGGTAGTTGCCGATATGCAGTTCGCCCGACGGCTGGATGCCACTGAAAATGCGGGACATTGGGTGAAGGTAGGGACGGGCAAAATGCGGGGCAACCGAGCGTGAGCGAATCGTCAGCCGACCGCCGCGTCCTTCTTGCCACGTGCGTGGCCGCTGCCGTCCGAGCGGCCGACGTCATTCGCGCCGGCTCCGCGCGCCTTGGCGATGTGCGCTGGGAGCAAAAGGGCCCGTCCGACTTCGTCAGTCAGGTGGATCGGGACGCGGAGGCCGCCCTGTGTGCGGTGATCCTCGAGCGGCACCCCGACGCGGGCATCATGGCCGAGGAAGGATCGCCGAAAGCGGATAGCCGGCAGCTGTTGTTTGTGGCCGACCCGCTGGACGGCACCACGAACTTCCTGCACGGTTTTCCGTGGTACGCGGTGTCAATTGGAGCCCTGGTGGACGGCCGCCAGGAAGCCGCCGCCATCATCAATGTCCCCACTGGCGACCTCTACACCGCCGTCCTCAATGGCGGTGCGCGCCGCGCCGGCCAGGCGATCCGGGTGTCGTCGATCACCGACCCGACGCGCGCCCTTATCGGCACCGGATTCCCCTTCAAGCACCGTGAGGGCATCAGACCATATATGGATGTGCTGCCCCGCCTCATGGAAGGCACCGCAGGCCTCCGTCGGGCCGGTTCGGCGGCCCTGGACCTCTGCGATGTGGCCTGCGGCCGCTTCGACGCGTTCTGGGAGCACCGGCTGGCGCCTTGGGACGTGGCCGCCGGAATCCTTATCATTCGCGAGGCCGGAGGCGTGGTGACCGACTTCAAGGGGAACCCGGCGCCGGTCGCGCACGGCCCGATCGTCGCTGGCAATCCGACGATGCATGCTTGGCTCCTCGCGCAGTTGCGGCCGGCGGAAGGCGACTAGGCCTGTTCCCGCGACGGGCGTCCGCATCGATGTCGTGTGATCGTTTCGATGGCCGCACTCCTGCGTCGGTCGTAGATTGCGGCGTGCCACCCACCACGACAACGCCGTCGAGCGCCTGAGTGTCCGCTGATCTGCTGATGAAACTCGTCGAGTGCGTTCCGAACTTCTCCGAAGGCCGGCGACCGGAGGTCGTCGCCAAGATCCGCGACGCCATCGCTGCGGTGAAAGGCACGCACATGCTGGACGTCTCGTCCGACGAGTCGCACAACCGCACCGTCGTCACGTTCGTCGTCACCGTCGACGCGGCCGTTGACGCGGCATTCGCCGGAATCAAGGCAGCGCGCGAACTCATCGACCTCACGAAGCATCAGGGCGAACACCCGCGCATGGGCGCCACGGATGTCGTGCCGTTCATCCCGCTGGAAGGCGCCACGATGGAGGACTGCATCGCGCTGGCGAGAACGCTTGGCGAACGGGTCGGCAAGGAACTCGAGATCCCGGTCTTCCTGTACGAGCGCGCCGCTTCTCGCCCGGACCGTGAAAACCTCGCCGACGTTCGCCGCGGCGAGTTCGAGGGCCTGCGCGACGAGATCGGCAAGAACCCCAATCGCGCGCCGGACTTCGGCCCCAACCACGTGCACAAGACCGCGGGCGCCACCGCCATCGGCGCGCGACCCTTCCTCGTAGCGTACAACGTCTACCTCGGCGATAAGGCCAACGTGCCCGTCGCCAAGGAAGTCGCCAAGGCCGTCCGCGGCTCGTCCGGCGGACTCCGGTATGTGAAGGGCCTTGGCCTCGAGGTGGACGGCCAGGCACAGGTGTCGATGAACCTGGTGGACACCGAAAAGACACAGCTCCACCGCGCCTATGACGTGGTGAAGATGGAAGCCGAAGCGCGTGGCGTGTCCCCCACTTGGAGCGAGATTGTCGGACTCGTACCAGAGCGCGCGCTGTTCGACACGGCCGCCCGACACCTGCAACTGCGCGATTTCACGCCGGACATCGTTCTCGACCGCCGCGTCCGGGCCGCCGTGTCCGGCGGCGAGTCGTTGTCCGGGTTCGTTGCCTCCATCGCATCATCGGCGCCAACGCCGGGCGGCGGCAGCGTTTCGGCGCACGCCGGCGCGCTCGCCGCCGCGCTGGCGCAGATGGTGGCCGGACTCACCGTGGGCCGCAAGAAATACGCGGCCGTCGAGGGCGAAATGAAGGACGTCGCGCTCAAGGCCGCCGCCCTCGTGAACGAGTTATCCGCGCTTGTTGCCAGAGACGCCGCCGCCTACACCGCGGTGACCACGGCCTATAAGCTCCCCGGCGAGACGCCGGTGGACATCGAGAAGCGCAAGGCCGCCATCGACGCGGCGCTCCTCGGCGCGGCCGACGTGCCCCTCGAGACAGCGCGTGCGTGCGTGCAGGTGCTCCACCTCGCGACCATCGCAGCCTCCAAGGGCAACACCAATGCCGTGTCCGACGCCGGCGTTTCCGCCCTCCTCGCCGAAGCCGCGTGCCGCGGCGCGGTCTACAACGTGCGCATCAACGTCAGCGCGCTGGACGACAAATCAAAAGGCGCCCGACTCGTGGAAGAGTGCGGACGCCTTTTGACTCAGGCCGCCGAACGGTGCAAGACCGTTACGGTACTAGTGGAGATGGCGATCTCGTAGCGTCAATCACGGCGTTGAAGAAGAACTTGAACGTGCCGTGCGGCTGGCCGCGGAACAGCACCTCCGGGCCAAACAAGTACAGCGTACCCTTGCCCACCTTGGCCGTCGCCATCGCGACGCCCCCCTCCAGATAGTCCTGGCCCCAACCCCAGCCGCTGCGCAGCGGCATCGAGGAGTCGAACCAGGCAATCGGCTTCACTCCCTTGAGTTGAGCGTTCGGGTTCAGTGTGAAGACAGGGCTGTTGTCGTAGAACACATCCACGTGGCCCTTGGAGCCGGCGGCGACATCCGCGGTGGAATCCACGGCAACGCGCAGCACGGAGCCCGGCACGTAGAACTTGTCGCCCGGCAGCGCGCGCTCCCCACCCGAGGGCGTGCGCTCCACCAGCGCGTTCGACAGCGGCAGATCGAGCGAATAGGCCAGCTGCGTGGAACTGCCGATGGTGATGATCTGGCCGCCGTCCTCGAGGAATCTCTTGAGGGCCGGCACAGTCTGGTCCGCCGTGGGGCGGCCCACCATGTAGCGGTACTCCTCCGGCGGCGGGCGCTGCTGTCCGCCGCCGCCACCACCGAACCCGCCGCCACCGCGCAAGTTGATCGCGCCGTCGACAAACACCAGCACGTCATACTTGGCCCGCAGGTTGCCCGAGTCGAGCTGCGTCGTGTACACGACGCTGAACGGGAATTCGTACTGCTCGAACAGCCAGCGCGTCCAACCCGACGGCATCGAGCCGCCGTACACGTCCCACAGGCCGATGCGTGGCGCCTTGACAGGCGCCGCGGCCGCCGGCCGCGATGACGTGCCTTCCACCTGCACGCCCAAGCTCTTGGCGGCCGCGTCCATGGTCGACGCCGCCGAACCGCCGGCTACGTAGAAGCTGCCGGCCGGATAGGTCTTGCCGTTCGCGGACATCGGCGCGGTCAGGCGGCTCACCGACGCGCCACCCTTCAACGCGCGGTTCACTGCCACGAACGCGTCGTTCTGCGACGGCGTGAGAAGGTAACCTGTAGCGCCGCTCGCCGACGCCACGGCCGCCGGCATCGGAGACGCCAACCCGGTGATGCGTTCGCACGTACAGGTGTAGCCGTCGAG
This sequence comes from Gemmatimonadota bacterium, assembly GCA_038060705.1. Classification (GTDB taxonomy): domain Bacteria; phylum Gemmatimonadota; class Gemmatimonadetes; order Gemmatimonadales; family Gemmatimonadaceae; genus DASPMP01. Next base: position 17,426 of record JBBTFS010000081.1, on the reverse strand, counting down.
AATCCGATCGAACTCCACGCCCATCGTGTACGCCAGGGTGTACCCCGCCGCGTCGTACGGACGCCTCGGCGGGCCGCCCGGATAGGCAAAATCATTCGGATGATCCTGCGGTTCGAACATGTCGAGCACATGTGGCCGGAACGCCTGCGCCGACGGTACGACGTACGAGCCCGCCGGGTACGTCTTGCCGCCGATCGCGAACTCGCGCGTGGCACGCTCGACGATCACACCAGCATGGCGAAGCGTGTTGATGAACTTGGTCGCGGTCGGGAAATCTGGCTGCATCGATGAGAGGACGTACGCCCGCGCGTCGCGCCGGGCCGGATCCTTCATGACCTTGTCGTAGAGCGTCGGATCAACTCCCCCGCCGCCACCGCCACCGCCACCGCCACCGAAGCCGCCACCGAAGCCGCCACCGGCGGCACCCTCACCGGCGCCTCCGGCAGGCGCGGCCGGCGGTGTCAGGCTGCTGATGCCGACACCGGCGGGCGCCGGCACGGCTGGCCGGTTAGGACGAGGAATCGCCGCCGTCAGGCGATCGATGTCTTCGCCCGAAATGGTCCAGTGATCGCGCTTGCCACGCTCGATGGAGTTCGTCCCCATCCGCCAGAAGTTGAACAGCAGCGTCTCGCGATACCGCGACGCGTAGTCCAGAATCGCATAGTTCGCGGTGACGGAGTACTCGATGGACTGACGGAAGTGCCATTCCTGCGGCGCGATCGGAGACGGCAGATCACCGCGCGGCAGCTGGTTGTTGGGCACGAGCGGAATGCGCATCGGCGTCGGATTGCCGATGGTCTCGGTGAGGATGCCGATCATGTTGTGGAAATACGTGGTCGTACGCAGGCCGCCGTTGAACCACGTCGAGTAGGATGCGCCCGACCGCGTTGTCACGCCGGGTTTGCCTTCCGCAATCATCCGGGAATGGACCGCCGCGCCGACCGCGTCGAGGCTGGTCACGACGAGTGGGTCAAAGTTGTAGTTGAACGGGTCGCGGAACGGCGCTGCAAACATCACCGTGCCGGCCGGGCCGGTCTGGTGGTGGTTATACAGGATCTGCGGCAGCCACTCCCAGTACAACACATGGTTCTCGTTTTGCGTCTCGATCTGCGCCGACATGTAGTAGTCGCGATTGTTGTCGTGACCGATGTACTTCTGGTAGAGACGCGGGATCTGCGTGTTACGGCGCAGCGAGTCCTTCTCCTGCATGTACCAATTGGACACGAGCTGCATGCCGTCCGGATTGACATGCACCAGCAGGATGATGTCGTCGTTCAGAATCCGCGTCGTCTCGTCGTCGGTCTTGCTCACGAGGCGGTACGACGTCTCGATGAGCTGGTGCGCACCCAGGACTTCGGTTGCGTGCAGACCGCCGTCGATCCATACCACTGCCTTACCCTCCTTGGCCATCGCGCGCGCGTCGGCCTCGGTCACACCTTCGGCGTAGCCGAGCTTCCTGGAGATGTCCTTGTAGCGATCCAGCCTCCTGAAGTTCTCCGGCGATGTGACGATCGCCATGTACTGCGGACGGCCTTCGGCGGTCTTGCCAATCTCGACCATGCGCATCCGGTCGGATTCGGCGTCGATCTTCTTCCAGTACGCGACGAACTGATCGTAGTTCGCCAGGAAGTAGTCATCGCCGATGTTGTGCCCGAAGAACTGCTTGGGGCTGGTGACCTTCCCCTGGGCCTGCGCCAGGCTCGCGACGAAGAGGAGAGGAAGAACGAGCAGATGCCGGAAACGCTGCATGGGAATCCTTCAAGTGGAGATCCGTGACGAATCACGGGTCACGAGTCACGAGTCAGTACCTTCGGTCCTGCGTCGGTCACAGCCACCGTGTGTTCGAAGTGGGCAGACCGGCTGCCGTCCGCCGTCACGATGGTCCAGCGGTCACCTAGAGTACGCGTGCCGGGGGCACCGACGTTGACCATCGGCTCGATGGCGACCGTCAGGCCCGGCACCAGCTTTTCCCTGCGCTTCGGCTTGCCGTAGTTCGGTACCTGCGGCTCTTCATGGAACTCGACGCCGATCCCGTGGCCCACCAGGTCCCGCACCACGCTGAAGCCGGCGTCCTCGACGACCGCCTGGACGGCGGCACCGATGTCTCCGATATGGTTGCCCGGCTTCGCGGCCGCAATCCCGGCCTGAAGCGACGCCTGCGTCACCGCGAGCAACCGTTCGGTCTCCGGGTCCACCTTGCCCACGGGCACGGTGATGGCCGAGTCGGTGAAGAATCCCTTGTACCCAACGCCGGCGTCGATCGAGATGATGTCGCCTTCCTTGAGGATCCGCCGTTTGGACGGGATCCCATGGACGATCTCCTCGTTGATCGACGTGCAGATGCTGCCCGGAAAGCCGTACAGGCCCTTGAACGCCGGCGTGGCGCCCTGATGGCTTCGAATGAAGGTGTCGGCAATCGCATCCAGATCCGCGGTGGACATGCCGGCCTTCACGCTATCGCGGAGCTTGGCCAGCGTCTGGCCCAGAATTCGCCCACCCTCGGCCATCAACTCGAGCTCACGATCGGATTTCAGCTGAATCACGGGTGCAGCAGCGGTCAACGGCCCAGGGCCTTGAGCGTACGAGCGGCGATGTCGGCTACGTCTCCCACCGCGGTCACCGTCACGACGCGCGGTCCGTGCTGCTGGTACCACGCCAGCACCGGCGCGGTCTGCTTCTCGTAGACGGACAGGCGGTTGCGAACGGCGTCCGGCTCGTCGTCCTTGCGACGGATGAGCGCGCCGCCGCACTTGGCGCATGGCGTGCCCGGCTCGCGGCCAGTGTACGGCGTCTGGCAGCTCTCGCAGACGGTGCGCCCGGAGAGTCGTCCCACGATCTCGTCGTTGTCGATGTCGAACTGGACCACCGCGTCCAGGGAGCGTTGCATTGCCACCAGGACCTTCGCCAGACCCTCGGCTTGCGGTACCGTACGGATCACGCCGTCAAGAATCACACCGCGGCTGTACTCCGGCTTGGCCAAGGCCTCCCCCACGATCCCGAGGATGACGTCATCGGGCACCAAGTCGCCCTTGTCCATGAACGCCTTGGCCTTGAGACCAAGCGTAGTCCCATCCTTCTGCGCCTGACGGAGGACGTCGCCGGTGGCCAGCGTTCGTACGCCCAGCGCTTCAGCCAGGCGCGGCGCCTGCGTGCCTTTGCCCGCGCCCGGTTTCCCGAAGAGGAGGAGGTTCATTTGAGAGAGGAGAGAAGGGAGAGAGGAGCGAGGAGGGCTCCTCTCTCCTCTCTCTTCTCTCCTCTCTCTCAGAATCCGCCTGTAGGCGAGCGGCCGCGGAACTTGATCCGGCCCTTCTTCATGAAGCCGTCGTACTTCCGCAGCAGCAGGTGTTGCTGGATCTGCTGCAGCGAGTCGAGCGCCACACCCACGACGATGAGCAGCGACGTGCCACCGAACGTGAACGGCACGTTCACCAGCGTCGTCAACCACATCGGCAGCAGCGCGATGAGCGTCAGGAAGATCGCGCCGGGCAGCGTCACTTTGGACACGACGTCGTCGATGTACTCGGCCGTCTTGGATCCCGGCTTCACGCCCGGAATGAACCCACCCTGCTTCTTCAGGTTCTCGGCCAGGTCCACGGGATTGAAGATGATGGACGTGTAGAAGTACGTGAAGAACAGGATCAGGACCGCGGACAGGATGTAGTACAGCGTCGATCCGGGGTTGAAATAGTCCGCGAAATCGCGGACGCGGGTATCACCCCAGAACTGCGCGATGGCGCCCGGCACCACGATCACCGACTGGGCAAACACGATGGGCATGACCCCGGCCGAGTTCACGCGCAGCGGAATGAAGCTGCGTGACCCTTCCCGCATCCGGCCGCGGGCCAGCGTGCGTTGCGGGATCTGAATCGGCACCTTGCGCACGGCCATCGTCACCGCAACAACGCCCGCGACCACGCCCACCATGATGGCGGTCAGCACCAACAGTGAGAACGCGCCCAGCGCCCCGGTGCTCACGAACTTGAACGTGTTGATGATCTCGGGCCAGATCCGCTCCACGATCGAGAAGAAGATCATCAGGCTGGCGCCGTTGCCGATGCCGCGCTCCGTGATCTGCTCGCCGAGCCACATGACGAACACCGCGCCCGCGGTCAGGAAGAACGCCATCTGCACCTGGAACGCGAATCCCGGCTCTGCCACCACACCGGGGATTCCCTGTGTGAAGAGCGAGAAGCCCCAGGCCTGCACCCAAGCCAGGCCCACCGTGCCGTACCGGGTCCACTGGTTCAGTCGTTTCCGGCCGTCCTCATCCTTTTGCATCTTCTCGACCTGCGGCAGCACCGCGCCCGCAATCTGCACGAAGATGCTCGACGAGATGTACGGCATGATGCCGAGCGCGAAGATGGTCGCGCGACTCAGGCCACCGCCAGTGAACAAATCATACAGGCCAAGAAGCCCGCCGCTCGCCTGATTCTTGAAGAAATCAAGAAGAGCGAGAGAATCAACGCCCGGCGACGTGACGTGCGCGCCGACGCGATACACCACCAGACACAGCAGCGTGAAGAGGATCTTCTCCTTCAGCTCCGGCGTCTTGAAGATGTTCTGGACTGCTTGTGCCGCGTTGCTGTCAGCCATTGTTGGGTTCGACCTTGCCGCCTGCCTTCTCGATCTTCGCCTTGGCGCCTGCGCTCACCTTGATGCCCTTCACCACCACGGCACGGCCGGGCTCCCCGTTGGACAACAACTTGGCGGGACCCTTGTTGGCGTTGATCAAACCGGCCGCGACCAACGACTCGCGCGTGATCTCCGTGCCAGCCGGAACCTTGGACAATTCCGTGAGCGAAACGGCCTGATTCTCCTCCCGGAACGGAGGCGTGAAGCCCCGCTTCGGCAGGCGCCGCGTCAACGGCATCTGGCCACCTTCGAAGTGCGGCTTGCCGCCACCCGGACCGCCGTGGCCCGAGCGCGCCATGGCGCCCTTGTGACCCTTACCCGACGTCTTGCCGGTACCCGAACCCGGACCGCGACCGATACGCTTGCGGTTCCGGTGCGAGCCCGGCGGCGGCACCAGATTGTTCAGGCCGATGCGCTCGGGCGCCGTGGCCGCGGATTTCTTCTTCGTCGCCATCTTACTTGCCCTCGACCGGCATCACGTCGATCATGTGACGCACCTGTTGAATCTGGCCGCGCAGCCCCGGCGTGATCTCTTGAACGACCACATCCTGATGGTGCTTGAGCCCCATCGCGCGCAGCGTGGCGCGGTGACGGGCCGGATGGCCAATCCCGCTCCGGATCTGCTTGATGCGAACCTTGCCCTTCTTCGGCAACGCGAACACGGGCGCCTTCTTCGGGCCCTTGGACGGATGCCAAACGAATGTACGCGGCATTTACACCGCCTCCTTGCTCTTGGCGCGCGACCGGTACTGAATCGACGACACCTCGACGCCGCGCTCGCGCGCGATCTGCTCCACCGTCGTCAACTGCTTCAGGCCGTCCAGCGCCGCCAACACCATATTGTGCGGATTCGTGGAGCCCAGGCTCTTCGTGAGAATGTCCGTGATGCCCACACATTCCATGATGGCGCGCACGGCACCGCCGGCAATCACGCCGGCACCCGGCGCCGCAGGCTTCATCAGTACGCGACCCGCGCCATGATGACCCACCACTTCGTGCGGAATCGTGTTGCCGGTGAGCGGAACGGTCATGAGATTGCGACGCGCGCCGTCCACGGCTTTGCGAACCGCTTCCGACACTTCGTTCGCCTTGCCTGTTGCGAAGCCGACCTTGCCCTTGCCGTCGCCGACGCAAACGAGCGCGTTGAACGAAAAGCGCCGGCCGCCTTTCACGACCTTCGCCACGCGATTGATCGCGACCACGTTCTCGACGAGATCGCTGCCCTCTCCATCACGACCGCCACGGCCACCATCGCGACCGCCACGGCCACCATCACGGCCGCCCGGACCACCGCGCCCGCCGCCCGGGCCACCGCGCCCACCACCACCGCCGCCGGGACCACCGCGGCCGCGACCGCCACCAGGACCGCCGCGCCCACGCCCACCGCCGCCGCCACCGCCGCCACCGCCGCGCGGACGCTCCGGCGCCGGCGCCGGCGCTGCGGGCGTCTCGGTCGAACCGCCTTCAGGATTCACAGTTTCTGCCATGGGTTAGAACTCCAGGCCGCCCTTGCGGGCGCCGTCCGCGACCGCCTTGATGCGGCCGTGATAGCGATAACCGGCGCGGTCGAATACGACGCGCGTGACACCGGCCGCCTTCGCCTTCTCGGCGATGAGCTTGCCCACTTCGGCGGCCCGCTCGGCTTTCTTGCCCTGCTCGATGTTCAGGTCCGACACCGTCATCATCGTGCGCATCTTCGTGTCGTCCACGAGCTGCGCGTAGATGTGCTTGAGCGAGCGGAACACCACCAGGCGCGGACGCTCGGCCGTTCCGGTCACCTTGTTGCGAACACGCAAATGGCGGACATACCGCTTCTTGGCGCGTGAACGACTGACATTCACCGGCATTTACTTGGCTCCCGTCTTGCCGGCTTTCCGCCGGATGACTTCGTTCGCGTACTTGATGCCCTTGCCCTTGTACGGTTCCGGCGGACGCAGCAGGCGGATCTCCGCCGCCACCTGACCCACCGTTTCCTTGTCGGCGCCCTCGATCACGACCGAGGTGGGCGTCGGCGCCGAGAGCTTGATGCCCACGGGCGCGCGGTATTCCACCGGGTGCGAGAAGCCGAGCGCGAGCTGCAACCCGTACGGCCTGGGCTCCGCCTTGTAACCGACGCCCGCGATTTCGAGCGTCTTGGAGTATCCCTTGGTGACGCCCTCGACCATGTTCGCGATCAGCGTGCGCGTCAGGCCGTGGAGCGACTTGTGCAGCTTCTCGTCCGACGGACGCTGCACGACCACCGTCTCACCCTCGACCTTGATCAGCATCGCGGTGTGAAAGGTTTTCTTCAGTTCGCCCTTCGGTCCCTTCACGCTCACCGTCGTGCCGCTGGCGGACACGGTGACGCCCTTGGGCACCGACACAGGCACTTTTCCGATTCTCGACATCGTTTCGTCTCCCTTACCAGACCAACGCCAGGAGCTCGCCACCGGTGCGCGATTGCCGCGCCTGACGGTCGGACATCAGCCCCTTGGACGTCGAGAGAATCGCGACACCCAAGCCGTTGCGAACGCGCGGGATTCCCTGCACCCCCACGTAGTGACGCAGCCCGGGCGACGACATGCGCTTCAGTTCGCGAATGACGGGCTCGCCCGCCGCGTACTTGAGCCGCACCCGCAGCAACTTGCGGCCACTGTCCGTCTCGATGGTCGCGAAGCCGTCAATGAAGTTGTTCTCCTTCAGGATGCGCGCGATTTCCGTCTTCACGCGCGACACCGGCATGTCCACGCGGCGATGCTTGGACTGGCACGCATTGCGAATGCGCGTCAACATGTCGGCGATTGGATCAGTCATGCTCATGCTGTT
>JBBTFS010000081.1:0-9889 GCA_038060705.1 Gemmatimonadota bacterium | reverse complement strand
CGGCCGCACCGGTTGCAGCGACTCTTCTGGCGGACCTTGAACTTCGGCTTCCGCTTCGCCTTCTCGAGCAGTGATTTCGGTGGCATCTATCGCTTCTTGTCCTCGGTGGTCTTGAACGGCATGCCCAGTTCCTTCAGCAACGCCAAGGCGTGGTCATCGCGCCCCGCCGTCGTGACGAAGGTGATGTCCATGCCGTGCGTCATTTCGATGTCGTCATAGTTGATCTCCGGGAAGATCAGCTGCTCCTTGAGGCCCAGGGAGTAATTCCCCCGGCCGTCGAACGAGCGCGTGCTCAGGCCGCGGAAGTCGCGGATGCGCGGGATCGCGACCGCCACCAGGCGATCGAGGAACTCCCACATCCGCGCGCCGCGCAACGTGACCGCGGCGCCGATCTCCTGGCCCTGACGCAGCCCGAAGTTCGCGATGCTCTTTTTGGCGCGCTTGCGCGTTGGCGCCTGGCCCGTGATCGTCGCCAACTCCTCGACGATGCCCTCCAGGAGACGGGGCTGCTTGATCGCTTCCCCGAGTCCGACGTTCACGACGATCTTCGTGAGCCCCGGAATCTCGTGCGGGTTCTTGAGGCTGAACTGCGCCGCGAGCTTCGGGCGCACGGTCTGTGCATAAAAGGCGCGCAGACGTGCCGGAGGAATCGGCAGCTTGGCGCCCGCGTGCGGACCCCGCTGCTTCTTCTCCTTCTTCTCACGGCCCTTGCCACCGCCGGCGGGCTTCTTCTCCCGCTTCTCTTCCTTTTTGTCGTCCTTCGCTGTCGTTCCCATGGCTGGTCTCAGGCTCTAGCGGTTGCGCGGGATCGCGTCACCGCTCTTGATGCTGATGCGTTCCTTGGTGCCGTCTTCGTCGAGCCGCGCGCGCGTGCGCGTGGCCTTGCCCGACTTCGGATCGATGAGCATCACGTTCGACGAGTGCATCGGCGCCGGAAAATCGACGATGCCGCTCTGTTCCTCGGCGCGGCGGGCCTTGCGGTGCCGCTTGACGATGTTGATGCCTTCGATGGTGACGCGGCCCGTCTTGGTGTAGACGCGGATCACCTTGCCTTCCTTGCCCTTGTCGTCGCCGCGCATCACGCGCACCGTGTCACCCTTGGTGACATGCAACTGCACGCGCTCGGCGTTGTCCGCGTGCCGCCTGGCGTTGACCGCGTTGGCGCGGTTGCGTTTACGGTACTTGAGAATCCGCATTTACAAGACCTCCGGCGCCAGCGACACGATCTTCATGTAGCGCTTCTCGCGAAGCTCACGGGCCACCGGCCCGAAGATGCGCGTCGCGCGCGGCTCGCCTTCGTCGTTGATGATCACCACGGCGTTCTCGTCGAACCGGATGTACGACCCGTCCTTGCGACGCGTCTCCTTCACGGTGCGCACCACGACCGCCTTGGCCACTTCGGACTTCTTGACGGTGCCGTTCGGCAACGCGTCCTTCACCGCGATCACGACCAGGTCGCCCAGGCCGGCGTAGCGGCGGCGCGTGCCACCCAGCACGCGGATCACCAGGGCGCGCTTGGCGCCCGAGTTGTCCGCGACCTTCACCATCGATTCCTGTTGAATCATTGATTGATACCCTGGACCCTGTACCCTGTATCGAGCGGCGACATTAGCGCGCGCGCTCGACGATCTCGACCAGCCGCCACCGCTTGTCTTTCGACAGCGGCCGCGTTTCGGCGATGCGAACGAGGTCCCCCGCCTTCGCGGTATTCTCCTCGTCGTGCGCTTTGATGTTCTTGGAGCGCGTGATCATCTTGCCGTACACCGGGTGCGCCACGCGGCGCTCGATGGCGACGACAATCGTCTTCTGCATTTTGTCGCTCACGACGCGGCCCACGCGGGTCTTCCGCATGGCGCGATTGATCTCTGTGTTTGTCATGTCAGTCATTTCGTCGTGCGCCCCTTCTCGCCCAACACGGTCTTCAAGCGCGCGATGTCACGACGGATCGTGCGCAGGCGCAGTGGATTCTCCAGCGGCTCGCTGGCCGCCCGGAACTTCAAGCGGAAGCGCTCCTCTTCGAGCTCCGCCACGCGTGCCCGGATGTCCTCCGGCGCCATCTCCCGAATCTCTTCAGCTCGCATCGCTCCCTCCCTTCGCGTCGGACACGAGAGCGCGCGCGTCCTCACGCAGCACGAACTTGGTCTTGATCGGCATCTTGGCCGACGCCAGTGCCATCGCTTTCTGCGCCACGTCCTGCGGAATGCCCTCGAGTTCGAACATCACCCGGCCAGGCTTCACCACGGCCACCCAGCCTTCCGGTGAACCCTTGCCTTTGCCCATGCGCGTTTCGGCCGGCTTCTTGGTGATCGGCTTGTCCGGGAAGATCCGGACCCAGACCTTGCCGCCGCGCTTGATGTGACGCGAAAGCGCCACGCGCGCCGCCTCGATCTGGCGGTTGGAAATCCAGCCGGGCTCCATCGCCATCAGGCCGTACGTGCCGAACGCCACCGTGCTGCCGCGAATCGCGACGCCACGCGTGCGACCCTTGAACATCTTGCGGAACTTGACCCGTTTCGGACTCAGCATCGGTCAGCTCCCCGTCGAATAGGTGGTGCCGCGACGGTCCTCGACCTTCTCACCCTTGAAGATCCAGACCTTCACGCCGATCGTGCCGAACGTCGTCTTGGCCGTCGACGTCGCGTAGTCGATGTCCGCGCGCAGCGTGTGCAACGGCACACGGCCTTCGTGATACCCCTCCACGCGCGCGATCTCGGCGCCGCCCAGGCGGCCACCGCACTTGATCTTGATCCCTTGCGCGCCCATGCGCATGGCGCTCTGCACCGCGCGCTTCATGGCGCGGCGGAACGAGATGCGCTGTGCCAACTGGCTCGCGACGTTGTCCGCGACCAGCTGCGCCTCGAGCTCGGGACGCTTGATCTCTTCCACGTTGATGCCGACTTCCTTGCCCGTCAGGTGCGCCAGCTCGTCGCGCAGCTTGTCGACCTCGGCGCCCTTCTTGCCGATGACGACGCCAGGGCGTCCCGTGTGCAGCGTCACGACCACCTTGCCCGGCTTGCGCTCCACGATGATATCGGCGATCGCGGCATGACCGAGGCGCGCCTTGAGATACTTGCGCAGCAACTCGTCTTCCTTGAGTAGCGCAGGCAACTCACGACCCGCGTAGTAACGCGAGCGCCAGTCCTTGCTGATGCCAAGGCGGAACCCGATCGGATGTGTCTTCTGTCCCATTACCGTCCCCCGGCCCGTTCCGCCACGATGATCTCCACGTGACTGGTACGCTTGAGCACCGGCGTCGCGCGGCCCATCGCCGCGGGCGTCCAGCGCTTCATCTTCACGCCTTCGTTGATCACGGCGTACTTCACCCACAGCGAGTCCACGTCCAGCGACGCGTTCTGGATGCGAGCCGCCTGCTCCGCGTTTGCCACCGCGGACTTGAGCACTTTCGCGATCTGCAGTGCCGCGTGCTTCTTGGAGAACGCCAGCAACGCCAGCGCCTCGTTCACGGTCTTGTGACGGATTTGATCCATGACGAGACGCATCTTGTACGGCGACTGACGCGCGCCACGCTGAATCGCCCGCGCCTCGCGCGGCTGATACGCGATCCGCGTCGGCGGCGGCTTGGGCGTAGCCAGCTTGGGCGTAGCCGGCTTGGCAGCAGCTTTCTTCTCCACCGGCTTCTTTACCGCGGACTTGGCAGCGGGTTTGGATCCGGCCTTCGCCTTCCCAGCACCCTGCGCGCTGCGCCCCGCACCCTGCTTCCTGGCCATTACTTGGCTCCCTTGGCTGGCGCGGCCGCCGGCGCTGCAGCCGGAGCCGCTACGGCGGGTGCCGCGCCCGGACCGCCGCTCGGAGCGCCCGCCCGGCTCGGCACCGCCGCCTTCGCGTCGTCCTTGCGGGCGCCCGTGTGGCCGCGGAACACGCGCGTCGGCGAAAACTCGCCGAGCTTGTGGCCCACCATGTTCTCGGTCACGTACACCGGGATGAACTTGTTCCCGTTGTGCACCGCGAACGTGTGCCCCACGAACTCAGGCAACACCGTGCTCGCGCGCGACCACGTCTTGATGACCTTCTTCTCGTTGCGAGTGTTCATCCCGTGCACGCGCTTGAGCAGCGCATCCTGAATGAAGGGACCCTTCTTGACTGAGCGACCCATGGATTAGCTCTGCGTGGCTTTGCCGCGCTTGCGACCGCGAACGATCAAGCGCTGCGAGGATTTCTTCTTGTTGCGCGTCTTCACGCCTTCTTTCTTGCCCCACGGACTCACCACGTTCCGGCCACCGCGGGTGCGGCCGCCGTGCGGGTGATCCACCGGGTTCATCACTTCGCCGCGGACGCGTGGACGGCGGCCCTTCCACCGGGCCTTGCCAGCCTTGCCCCACGACACGAGCTCGTGCTCTTCGTTGCCCACGACGCCGATCGTCGCCAGGCACTTGGCGTGGATCAGGCGCATTTCCGTGGACGGCATCCGGAGGGTCACGTACTCGCCCTCCTTCGCCACCACCTGGGCCGACATGCCCGCGGAACGGCATAGCTGGCCGCCCTTGCCCACTTTGTGCTCGACGTTGTGCACGTCGGTACCGAGCGGGATCTCACCGAGCGGAATGGCGTTGCCGGTGCGGATATCCGTACCAGGACCCGACATCACCGAGTCGCCGACCTTGAGGCCGCGCGGCTGCAGGATGTAGCGCTTCTCGCCGTCCGGATACTGCACGAGCGCGATGCGCGACGAGCGGTTCGGATCGTACTCGATCTCGAGCACCGTCGCGACGACGCCGAACTTGTTGCGCTTGAAGTCGATGATGCGATACTGCCGCTTGTGACCGCCACCGCGGCGACGCATCGAGATGTGGCCATGGTTGTCGCGGCCGCCGCTCTTGCCGAGCGGTTCGGTGAGCGACTTCTCCGGCTCACTGCGCGTGATGTCACGGAAGTCCGGCACGCTGCGAAAGCGTGTGCCGGGCGTGACGGGTCTGAATTGTCGCGTTGGCATTCGTGCTATTCCCCTTTCCCGGTTCCCATCGGTGTCTCGCTCCTCATCCCTCAAAGACCGCGATTGAATCACCCTCGCGGAGCTTCACGATTGCTTTCTTCCACGCCGGGCGACGCCCGACGGTCTTACCCATGCGCTTCTCCTTCCCGCGCACGTTCGACGTCCACACGCCGGTGACCTTCACGCCGAAAAGCGATTCGATCGCCAACCGGATCTGCGGCTTGGACGCATCCGGATGCACCTGGAACGTGTATTCCCCGCGGTCCTGGTAGGCCGACGAACTCTTCTCGGTCACCACCGGCCGCACCACGACTTCGTATTTGGTCGGCATGTCTTACTTCCCCTTCTTCTTGGACGGCGTCGTGACGCGCTTCTTTCCGGCGGTCGCGATCTTGCTGGCCGCTTTCGCCTTCGTAGCAGTGCGCGCAGGCTTCTTCTTCGGTCTCCGGTCTTCGGTCTCCGGTCTTTGGTCTTCAATGGCGGTGCCGGTCAACGCAGCCTGCTCGATCAGCACGAGGTCCGACCACAGCAGGTGGTATGTCGACACGTCCGAGTACGGCAGGACGTGCACGTTCGGCAGATTGCGGCCGCTGAGATACACGTTCGGCTTGGCGCCGTTCGTGAGCACCAGGACCTTCTTCTCACTGCCGCCCACGCGATCCACCAGTGCCCTGAGCAGCTTGGTCTTCGGTGCGTCGAAATCAAAAACATCGATCACGATGATCGCGTTCTCGCGCGCGCGCGCGTTGAGCGCGCTCTTGCGCGCCAGCGCCCGCACCTGGCGCGGCACGTACTGCGCGTAGCTGCGCGGAATCGGTCCGAAGGTCGTTCCACCGCCCACCCAGTGCGGCGCGCGAATCGAGCCCTGACGGGCGCGACCAGTGCCTTTCTGCTTCCACGGCTTCTGGTTTCCGCCCGTGACGAACTTGCGGATCTTGGTGGCCGCGGTGCCCTGGCGCTGGTTGGCGAGATACGCCTTCACCGCCTGGTGCATCGCCGGCATGTGCACGGTGCCATCGAACAGCGATTCCGGCAGCGCCACCTTGTCGCGTGACGTGCCCTTCGCCGTGAAGGCCGCTGCCTGATAAGTCTGCGTGTCTGCCATGGTTATGCCTTCTTGCGCACCAGGACGATCCCGTTCGTGGGGCCGGCCACTGCGCCGCGCACGTAGATCAGATTGTTGTCCATATCCACCCGCTCTACGCGCAGATTGATCTGCGTATGACGGATGTGGCCGAAATGGCCCGGCATCCGCTTGCCCTTGATGACGCGGGACGGGTCCGTGCCGGCCGCGATTGCGCCCGGCTCACGATGCTTTGTGTTGCCGTGCGTGTTCGGTCCACCGCCGATGCCGTAGCGCTTCACGACACCCTGGAAGCCGTGACCCTTGGTGGTGCCGGTGACGCGGACAATGTCGCCGACGGCGAAGATGTCCAGCTTCACGACGTCGCCCACCTTGTAGTCCGTCTTGTCTCCTTTCGGGCCGTCATCCAGACGAAACCCGCGCAGCACGGCCGGCACCGTCTCGAGACCCGCCTTCTTCGCGTGACCAACCGCCGAGCGATGCGCGCGGTGACCACGGGGCGTGCGGCCTTCCTTCTTGGCCAGCGTCTGTTTGCCCGTGCCCAGCTGAACGCCCGGAACGCCGCCTTCGGACTTCGTGACGGCGACCACGGGGTTGGGCTCGGCGAAAATCACCGTGCACGGGATCTGCTGCCCCTGCTCGTTGAATATCTGCGTCATGCCGACTTTGCGGCCGATGATTCCGATGCTCATGTCACTGCACCTTGATTTCGACGTCCACGCCGGCCGGCAGATCCAGCTTCGTCAGCGCATCCACCGTCTGTGCCCGCGAATCGTGGATGTCGATCACGCGCTTGTGCGTCTTGAGCTCGAACTGCTCGCGTGACTTCTTGTCCACATGCGGAGACCGCAGCACCGTCCACCGCTGCGTCTTGGTCGGCAACGGGATCGGCCCCGACACCTGCGCACCGGTCTTTTCGGCCGTGCGCACGATGTCCGACGCGGCTTGGTCAATCACCGCGTGGTCGAATGCCTTGAGTCGAATTCTGATTCTTCCAGCCATAGAAGCTCTGAGAGAGGAGATCGGAGAGAGGAGAGAGGAGGTCCACCCTCCTCTCTCCTCTCTCTTCTCTAGTTGTTTACGCCAGGATCTTGGTGACCACGCCCGCGCCTACGGTGCGCCCGCCTTCGCGAATCGCGAAACGCAGCTGCTCTTCCATGGCGATTGGAGTGATCAGTTCAATGGTCATCTGCACGTTGTCGCCGGGCATCACCATCTCCGTTCCCGCCGGCAACTGGATCGAGCCCGTCACGTCCGTCGTGCGGAAGTAGAACTGCGGACGGTAGCCGTTGAAGAACGGCGTATGCCGGCCACCTTCTTCCTTCGTGAGCACGTACACCTCGCCCTCGTACTTCGTGTGCGGCGTGATGGAACCGGGCTTTGCCAGCACCATGCCGCGCTCGATGTCCTTCTTGTCGATGCCGCGGAGCAGCAAGCCGACGTTGTCACCGGCCTGGCCGTCATCCAGCAGCTTGCGGAACATCTCGACGCCCGTGACGACCGTCTTCTTGTCCGAGCCGAAGCCGACCAGCGCGACTTCCTCGCCCACTTTCACCTTGCCGCGATCGATACGGCCGGTAGCGACCGTGCCGCGACCCGTGATCGAGAACACGTCCTCGACCGGGAGCAGGAACGGCTTGTCCGTCTCGCGCACTGGCTGCGGAATGTGGGAGTCGAGCGCGTTGAGCAGCTCTTCCATCTTGTCCACCCACTGCTTGTCGCCCTTGATGGCGCCCGTGGCCGAGCCGCGGATGACCTGCGCGTCGTCGCCGTTGAACTTGTACTTGCTGAGCAGCTCGCGAACCTCGAGCTCGACGAGATCCAGCAACTCCGGATCGTCGACCAGGTCGCACTTGTTCAGGAACACGACCATGTTCGGCACGTTCACCTGGCGCGCCAGCAACACGTGCTCGCGCGTCTGGGGCATCGGGCCGTCCACCGCGCTGACCACCAGGATCGCGCCGTCCATCTGCGCGGCGCCCGTGATCATGTTCTTCACGTAGTCCGCGTGTCCCGGGCAGTCCACGTGCGCGTAGTGGCGCTTGCTGCTCTCGTATTCCACGTGCGACGTGGCAATCGTCAGGATCTTCGTCGGGTCACGACGGCCCTGCGATTCTGACGCCTTGGCCACCTCGTCGTACGCGATGTACTTGGTGCCATAGCCCTTGTCGGCCGAGAACTTCGTGAGTGCTGCCGTCAGCGTGGTCTTGCCATGATCGACGTGGCCGATCGTGCCGACGTTTACGTGGGGCTTGGTGCGGTCGAATTTTGCCTTTGCCATGACTCGATCCTGTTTTGGTAACTGGTGACTAGTGACTGGTGACCGGCAGCTGGTCCAATGACCAGTCACCAGTCACTCGCTCTACGCCTTCACCTTCGAAATAATCTCTTCTGCCTTGCTCTTCGGAACTTCTTCGTAATGCGCGAATTCCATGGAATAGACCGCGCGGCCCTGCGACATCGAACGGAGTTTGGTGGAGTAACCGAACATTTCTGACAGCGGCACCGTCGCGCCGATCACCTGCGCTTCGCCGCGCTGCGTCATGCCGCCAATCTTGCCGCGGCGAGAGGAAAGGTCCCCCAAAACATCGCCCATATAGGCGTCCGGCACCACAACCTCGACATTCATCATCGGCTCGAGAATCACCGGATGCGCGCGCTTGGCGGCCTCCTTGATGGCCATCGAACCCGCGATCTTGAACGCGATTTCGCTCGAGTCCACTTCGTGATACGAGCCATAGGTGAGCTCCACCTTCACATCCACCATCGGATAGCCGGCCAGGACGCCGTTCTCCAGCGCTTCCTTGATGCCCTGTTCCACCGGACCGATGTATTCCCGTGGAATCACGCCGCCGACGATCTTGTCTTCGAAAACGTAGCCGGCGCCCGGACCCGACGGTTCGGCATTGATCACCACGTGGCCGTACTGGCCCTTGCCGCCCGACTGGCGGATGAACTTGCCCTCCACTTTCTCGACGCGCTTCCGGATCGTCTCGCGATAGGCCACCTGCGGGCGGCCGATGTTCGCGTCGACCTTGAACTCGCGCATCATGCGGTCCACGATGATCTCCAGGTGCAGCTCGCCCATGCCGGAGATGATCGTTTGCGACGTCTCGACGTCCGTGTGGACACGGAAGGTCGGATCTTCCTCTGACAGCTTCGCCAGCGCGATGCCCAGCTTGTCCTGGTCCGCCTTGGTCTTCGGCTCGATCGCCACGTCGATGACCGGCGCCGGAAATTTCATCGCCTCGAGAATGATCGGATGCTCGTCGTCGCACAGCGTATCGCCGGTGCGCGTGTCCTTGAGTCCGATGGCGGCGGCGATGTCGCCGGCCAGCACTTCCTCGATCTCCGCCCGTTTGTTGGCGTGCATCTGGAGCAGGCGACCCACACGCTCGCGGCGGTCCTTCGTCGAGTTGTACACGTACGAGCCGGACTTCAGCTTGCCGGAATACACGCGGAAGAACGTCAGTTTGCCGACGAACGGATCCGTCGCAATCTTGAACGCCAGCGCCGCGAATGGAGCATCGTCCGTCGGCGGCCGCTCGGCGAAGTGCTCGTCGTGGTGTGGCAGATGGCCCTTGATCGCCGCCACGTCCACCGGCGCCGGCAGGTAGTCGATCACCGAGTCAAGCAGCGCCTGCACACCCTTGTTCTTGAAGGAGGCGCCGCACAGCACCGGGATCATGCCACCCGTCACCGTCGCCGCGCGAATTGCCCGGCGGATTTCGTCGCAGGTCAGCTGATCTTCGCCAGCCAGGTACTTCTCCATGAGCACGTCGTCGTGCGAGCTGGCCACTGCGTGGTCGATCAATTCGTGGCGCGCCTTTTCGACGCGATCCTTGTAGTCCGCG
>JBBTFS010000080.1:0-9020 GCA_038060705.1 Gemmatimonadota bacterium | reverse complement strand
CGGCGCAACTGGGGATGCACGCGCAGCAAGTACACACTCATGAGGCCGGCGGCCAGCAGGCTGGGCACAAAGATCTGGAGCCGCGGTATGGCGGCGCGCAGCGGCTCGGTCATGAGGAGCACCGCGCCGAACATGTGGGCGAGCACGAACACGTACAGCACGAGTGCGGCATACCAGAACAGCGGCCCGCGCTCCGACGCGTTGGCAAGCCACGACGCCAGGAGTCCGAAACCCAGGAACGTCACGAGGTGCAGGCCGTTATAGGCGAACACCGCGCCGGGCCACACCCGGACATTCGCTGGATCCTGTAAGCCGTAAAAGAACCACTCTCCCAGCAGCGCCACCGTATAGAAGAAGGAGCGTCCTTGCATGAGATCGCCGAGGCTGACGCTCAGCGCGATACTGGCATAGCCGATCAGTCCCACCGCCACGCCGTGCCAGACGACTTCTTGACGATTCGCCGCCATGGGCTCCTCCCAGTCACGTGTCCAGAGCAGAGATGCTTTCGTTGGCGGGAATGTCAGTAGGGAAAAACCGGCAGGCTGTACGGGAATCCCCACACTTGCGTCGGGCCGGCTCTAGCGTCGTGCGGAGAAGAACGCGCGCAGCAACTCCCCGCACTCGTCGGCCAGCACGCCGCCGATGACTTGGGCGCGGTGGTTGAGTTTGGGGTGGCGCACGATGTCGCCCACGGAACCGACCATGCCCGCCTTGGGATCCCAGGCGCCAAACACCAAGCGGTCCAATCGGGCCAGCACGATCGCGCCCGCGCACATCGCGCAGGGCTCCAGCGTGACATACAGCGTGCAGCCCTGAAGTCGGGCGTCGCCCTCCGCGCACGCCGCCGCTTCGCGGATCGCGAGGATCTCGGCGTGCGCGGTGGGATCCGTGAGCCGCACCGTGCGGTTCTCGGTTTGCGCGATGGCCTTGCCCTCGCACACGATGATCGCGCCAACGGGCACGTCGCCCTCGCGCTCGGCCACGCGCGCCTGCGCGATGGCCGCGGCCATCCAGCGTTCGTCGTCGCGCGTCGCGGTGCTCACGCGAAGGGGCGCGGCCTAATTCCGCCCGGGCATGATGACCGGGATGGCGTGTCGTCCGCCCCTGCGGTAGATGCGGAAGTCCGTGTCGAAAGTGAGGACCGCCGAATCAGGTGTGAGTTCCGTCATTCGAACCAAACATGCGTCCGCCAAGGACATCGGCACGGAGTCATAGCGGCTGATGAGCGACTGCAGCGCGTCGACCTCGGGCTCCACGCGAAACCCGAGCGCGAGAAACCCTTTGCCGAGGAGGTCAAGCACGGCCGCGCGCCCGCCCGACCGTCGCCGCATGATGTGGGTGGCTTCGGTGAGCACCGGCTCGCAGGTGAAGAGCGGCCCCTGGGTGCTGGCGATCAGGTCCCGCATCCAGTGGTGGCGTCTGTCACCCTGCTCAAGCAAGGCCACAATTGGCCCCGCGTCGACGAACACGCGTCTCATTCTTCGCCAAACCCTTCCATGTACTTCGGGTTGGTAGAGACATCCTTCGGCCCTCCCTTGAAGCGACCGACGAGATCACCAGCGAGTTCGAGCAGCGATCCATGCGTGGCAAAGCCGGCGGCCCGATACCGCTCCAGGGCATCGCGAAGCACGGCGGCACGGGAGACGCCGCGACGCCGAGCGACGCGCGTCAGCATTTGGTCCAGCTCCTTGGGCAGTTTGAAGGACACGGTGCGCATGGTAATACCTCCGAACCAAGAAGGTACTACCATTCCGTCGCCGCCTCAATCATTTCTTTGCAAACGCCAGACCGCCCTTCCCGTCCGGCGTCACGACGATCGTGTCGCCCTCGCCGAACTGGCCGTCGAGCACCGCGAGTGCCAGCGGGTTCTGGATCAGTTTCTGGATGGTACGCTTGAGCGGACGCGCGCCGAACGCCGGATCGTAGCCTGCATCAGCAATCAGCGCTCGGCTCTCGGCTGTCAGCTCGATCGTGATCTTGCGGTCTGCCAAGAGCTTGTCCAAGCGCTTCAGCTGGATGTCCACAATCTTCGAAATCTGTTCCCGGCCCAACGGCCGGAAGATGATGATGTCGTCCACGCGGTTGAGGAACTCGGGACGGAACTGCCGCTTGAGCTCCTGGTTCACCTGCGCCTCGATCATCGCCCAGTCTCCGCCGGTGTGCTCCAGGATGTAGTGACTGCCCAGGTTCGACGTCATGATCACGACGGCGTTGCGGAAATCCACCGTGCGACCGTGTGAGTCGGTGAGGCGGCCTTCGTCCAGGATCTGGAGCAGGATGTTGAAGACGTCCGGGTGTGCCTTTTCGATCTCGTCGAAGAGAATCACGCAGTACGGACGACGACGGACCGCCTCCGTGAGTTGGCCGCCTTCTTCGTAACCGATGTACCCCGGCGGCGCGCCGATCAGGCGGGCGACGGCGTGCTTCTCCATGTACTCCGACATGTCGATGCGCACCATGGCGTGCTCATCGTCGAACAGGAACTCGGCCAGCGCCCGCGCGGTCTCGGTCTTGCCGACGCCCGTAGGGCCGAGGAAGATGAACGAGCCGATCGGGCGGTTGGGGTCCTGAAGCCCGGCGCGTGAACGGCGCACGGCGTTCGCCACCGCCTCCACGGCCTCCGTCTGCCCGATGACACGTTTGGTGAGTTCCTGATCCAGCTTGGTGAGGCGTGCTTTCTCGCTCTCCAGCATGCGCGTGACGGGAATGCCGGTCCACTTTGCGACGACTTCGGCGATGTCCTCAGCCGAGACCTCTTCCTTGAGGTAGACCGGTTTTCCCTCGTGGCTCGCGAGCTGCTTCTCGGCTTCGTCCATCCGGCGCGCCAACTCAGGGACGGTGCCGTAGGAAATCTCCGCTGCTTTCGCGAGATCGCCCGCGCGGGTGGCCTGCTCAGCCGCAAGGCGCGCCTGTTCGATCTCCTGCTTGATTTTGCCCACGGCGCCAAGCGTCTCCTTCTCGCGTTGCCACTGCGCCTTCATGCCGGCGGACTTCTCCTTGAGGCCGGCGAGTTCCTTCTCGATCGCCTTGCGCCGCTCGACCGCCGTCTTGTCCTTCTCTTTCTGGAGCGCGGTGCGCTCGATCTCGAGCTGCATGATGCGGCGCTCGACTTCATCAATCTCTTGCGGCATCGAGTCGATCTCGATGCGAAGGCGTGACGAGGCCTCGTCCAGCAGGTCGATGGCCTTGTCGGGCAGGAAGCGGTCGCCGATGTAACGATGCGAGAGCGTCGCCGCGGCAATGATGGCGTCGTCGGTGATGCGGACGCCGTGGTGCGCCTCGTACCGCTCCTTCAGGCCGCGCAGGATGGCGATGGTGCTTTCGACCGTGGGCTCGCCGACGTACACCGGCTGAAAGCGCCGCTCGAGTGCCGAGTCCTTCTCCACGTGCTCGCGGTATTCGTCGAGGGTGGTGGCGCCCACGACCCGCAGTTCGCCGCGCGCGAGCATGGGCTTGAGCATGTTGCCCGCGTCCATGCTGCCTTCGGCTTTGCCGGCGCCCACCAGCGTGTGCATCTCGTCGATGAAGACGACGTAACGGCCCTGGGACTCGACGATCTCCTTGAGGACTGCCTTGAGCCGCTCCTCGAATTCGCCGCGGAACTTGGCGCCGGCGATGAGTGCGGCGAGGTCGAGGGAAACGAGGCGCTTGCCCTTGAGAGACTCGGGCACGTCACCGTTGATGATGCGCTGTGCCAGGCCTTCGACGATGGCGGTCTTGCCAACGCCGGGCTCGCCGATCAGCACGGGGTTGTTCTTGGTGCGGCGCGACAGCACCTGAATCACGCGGCGGATTTCCTCATCGCGGCCGATGACCGGATCGAGCTTCCCTTTCTGCGCCATTGCGGTGAGATCACGCGTGTAGCGCTCCAGCGCCTGGTACTGGTTCTCCGGATTCTGGTCGGTGACGCGATGCGATCCACGCACCGCCGCCAGCGCCGGCCGCAGCTCGTCGGCGCCGACATTGGCAGCATCGAGGATCGTGCGACTCTCCGTTCCCTTCGTGTCGGCCAATGCCAGCAGCAGATGCTCGGACGACACGTACTGGTCGCCCAGCGACTTGGCTTCTTCCTCAGCCTTGTCGAACACCTGGTTGAGCTCGCGCGACATGGAGGGCTGCGCGCCGGACTGCTTGGGATACCGATCCAGCTCGCGCTTGGCCGCCTCGCGAATCGCGGTGACGCTGCCGCCCGCCTTCTGGAGAATCGGCACAACGATGCTCTCGTCCTGCTCCAGAAGCGCGGTCAGAAGATGCACGTCGTAGACGAGCGGATTGCCGTTCTTCCGGGCAAGCGCCAGCGCGTCATTGAACGCCTCGCCGGCTTTGACGGTCAGTCGATCAGGATTGATCATCGGTTCTCGTGACTCGCGACTCGTGGCTCTTGACGTGGCTCGTGACGTGGCTCGTGACTCGGCCACAAGAAACTATGCACCGCGAGGCCCTCGCCAAACACGGCCATTCCCCTGACGCGCTGTCAGGCCGACGCTGTCACAGTATTCGAGAAACGGAATGAGAAACTTGCGCGAGAAGCCGAGCCCCTCGCGCAGGTCGGTCGGCGCCAGCTCACCCTTGCCAGCCATGAGACTCTCGAGCCTGGCAACGAGGGTGGCGAGTGCCTTGGGCGAGTAGTAGCGCGTCTCCTCCACGCGAACAACGGATTTCTGGCGCTCCAGGTGTCGGAGGACGCTGGGTGTGCCCTTGCCGAACCTGGCCTCGAGCTCGCCGACCGATGGTGGTTCACTGCCGGCGGCTTCCAGCGCCGCGACCACCTGGTCGCTGACGCCCTGCTCGGCCCGGGACAATTCCGGCTTGAAGGCGGCGTCCTTCAGGGCGGCACCGGGTGCCGACAACACGCCGTCTTTCACCATCCGCGCCACGACGTCGTCGAACAGCGCGGCATCGAGCTTGAGCCGCGACCGGACGTCCTGACGCGGCGCGCCCGGATCCAGCGGGTGTTCGGCGTGGTACGCCTTCACCAGGTCGAGGATGTTGTTCCGCACCACGCGCACGACGGCCTTGTCATACAGTCGATCGCCCACGAGCACGGCGTCCTTCACGCCGGCGTCGTTCAGATTCGACGTCGCGACTCCGAGTCGAACCGGTATGGCGCCGACCGCCATGCCGACCGTGCCCGCTTCGGCCACGAACTGGGCCGCTCGCTCCGTTGTTGACATGCCCAGCGCCGGCATCGGCCGGGCACGCCGCGGCGCGTTCGAGTCCGTCACGACGCCGCCGCCGATGGTGGCGAGCGGTGACGCGGATCGCAGCACAAATCGGTCTCCGGTTCGTGCCATCACCGGCTCGTCGAGTACGACTCGTACGGTGCGGGCGGAGCCCGCGGCGACGGGCGAGCCCGCGGCGACCACGCGCGCGCCGACTTCACTCGTCGCCAGGTGAAACCTGACCTTCGTGCGTGGCCGCAACTCCGGTGCGTTGGCGAGGAGCGACACGTCGGCACGTAATACCAGCGTGGCATCCCAGGCGGCGTGAGTCACGATCGTCGCGCCGCGGGCGGCGGCACGCGGTTCGACACCGGCGAGGGCGATTGCCGCGCGCATGCCCGGCGCGATGGACCGCACCGCGGTGCCGTGGCTGTGCAGTCCGCGCACCCGGGCCGTGGCGCCCAGGGGCATGATACGCACGGTGTCGTCCACGGATAGTGTGCCCGACCAGACGGTACCGGTCACGACGGTGCCGGTTCCCTTCACGGAAAACGCGCGGTCCACCGGGAGGCGAAAGAGATCGCTCTCGGCTCTCGGCTCCCGGCTCTGGGCAGCCTCATTCAATGCCTTGCGAAGGGCATCGAGGCCGACGCTGGTGACCGCGGACGTGGGGATGATCTCTGAGTCGGCATAGGGTGTCGGCTTGAGGAGCACACGCACCTCCTCGCTCACCAACCCCAGCCAGTCCGCATCCACGAGATCGCGCTTCGTCAGCACCACGATCAGGCGCGGAACACCCAGCAGCTCCAGGATCGCCAGGTGTTCGCGCGTCTGCGGCATTGGCCCTTCGTCCGCCGCGATCACGAGCAACGCAAGGTCGATGCCGGTGGCGCCGGCAACCATGGTGCGGACGAATGCTTCGTGGCCGGGCACATCGACCACACCCAGTACCGTGCCGTTGGAGAGCGCGAGCGGCGCGAAGCCCAGGTCGATCGTGATCCCGCGACGCTTTTCTTCTGGCAACCGATCGGTGTCGACCCCGGTGAGTGCGCGCACCAGTGCGGTCTTGCCGTGATCGATGTGGCCGGCCGTCCCCAGGATCATGCCGCCGTCCACGCCGCGCCTTCCCAGAGGTCGAACGCGCGCAGCGCGCGCCCATCGTGCAGATGGTATTCGAGGAATTCGCGCAGCAGGCGTTGGTGCGCACGCGCGCTCGTGTCTGACAGGGCCGGCGACGTCCCTCCGGCGCACCACGCCGCGATGGCGGCGCGCGCTTCGCCCGGGAGTTTTCGCCCTCCGGGACTCAACTGCGCGCAGCGCGCGCACAGGACGCCGCCTGCGGAGTGCGTGAACAACGCCGTCGCGTCGTCAGGAATCGGATCACCACACTCGGCGCATCGCGTCACCACCGGCGTGTGGCCCAGGACGGACACGATGTGCCAGGCGCCGGCCAGCGTCGTCCGCTTGGCATCAGCGCCTGGCGCGACGACGAGCGCGTCGAACGCAGCCGCTATGGCGTCGAACAAGGGGGCGTCCGCGCCGGTGCCGCCAAACCGCAAGGCTATCTCGGCAACGGTCTCCGCGCCGGCAAAGCGGTCCAGGTCCGCGGCAAGCTCAGTGCGCCCGCGCACGTCCTCGAATCCCGTCAGCGTGTCGAGGTCGCGACCGGGCTTCACGTACAGGCTGGCGGTGCCCTGCGCGAAGAGATCGAGTCCGCTGCCGAAGCGCCGCCGCGAGCGGCGAGCGCCCTTGGCCAGCGCCGAGCGCACCCCACCGTCAGGTGTGACGAGCCGGACGATCCTGGACGATTCCAGATAGTCGAACGAGTGCAGGACGATGGCGTCCGTGACGAGGAGCGGCACGATTGAAAACTACCGTTCTCGGTCGGCCGATGGCCGGATTGGGTGCTCGGCCGGCCCGCGGCCGGATCACCGCTGCTCATCGTGCCAGAAGGTTGCTCGCACACCGACAGTCACGGTCCTCCTGGGCGCCAGATAGTTGAAGACGCTCTGGTACGACTCGTCGAGGAGATTCTCGACCCGGAGCGTCAGCGTTGTTCCTCGAAGGCGTGCAGCACGGGGCGCGAATTCGACGCCCGCGTCCACACGCTGGTAAGCGGCAAGCGTCACCGGCGACGCTGGGAAATGAAAGTCGCGGTCCGCGCGCTTCCCCACCGACAGGACGCGCGCTGACCCGGACAGCGGGCCAGTACCCCGGTAGGTCAGCTCCGCAGTCCACTTGTCCTGCGGTCGGCGGATCAACGACTCGCCGGTGCGATACAGGCCGCCGGCGCTGGCATCGTATCCGGGCGTGATGACCTTTGTCTTGAGGCGCGTGCCCGTCAGAGCGCCGCTCCAGCCGCCAACAATGCGGCCGCGCACTTCCAGTTCGGCCCCGTTCGACTCCGCCTCAGCCACGTTGCAGTAGCTGAACCCGCAAGCAGACCCGCCGGAGTAGTCGATCATGTCTGTGAAGCCCTGCGCGAACACGGTCACCGCCGCGCTCACCCGCCCGCCGCTGAACTCCTGTTCGACGCCGGCGTCCGCGCTTCGCGCCTGCTCTGGCTTGAGACCGGGATTCCCCGAGACGAATCCGGTGGCGTAGTTTTCGAAGAACGACGGCTCTCGGAACGCGGTGCCGGCGGTGGCGCGCAACCGCGTCCCGGGCACTGGACGCCATGACAACCCGACACGGTTGGTCACGAATGCGCCGAAACGTTCGTTGTCGTCCACGCGCGAACCAACCGTCGCCGTGAAACGTTCGCTTGGCGACACCACTACTTCCGCGTAGCCGGCGCTGTTCATTCGCGCCGCCTTGAACAACGAGTTGAATGGGCCGAACGGAGACGTGGACTGATACTGTGACCGCTGGTCCTGTTCTTCGCGCTGCAGGCCGAGCGTCACGATGGCGTGTGACGCGAGCCACTGGCCCCGGGCTTCCATGCTGCGGCGGCGCACCTTGTCCTGCGAAATGAAGCTGTTGCCCGCGGCATCGAGTGCGTCGTCGGTGCCGCCGTCATTCACGCTGGAGTTGAGCGCGACGACGGCCCTGAGCGACGCTGACACAGCGCGCTCCAGCTCAATTCCGATCGCCGTGCGGTCCTCGCTGCGGTACGAGTTGCTGTCGGTGACATCGCCGGCGGAATTCGTCGGATAGTTGAACTGATAGTCGTGGTATCGCAGGGCCATGCGCACTTCGGTGCGTGCATCCGGCACAAACGTGAACCGGCCGCTCGCGACGTTGTTGCGATACCCGTTGTTCAACTCGTACAGACCGCCAGCGTCATGCCGCGCGATACTCAACGCGTAGGTGACACCCGGCATCGCGCCGCGCAGCGCGGTCGTGGCAGCGAAGGTGCGCGTGGAACCGGTGTTGGAGAATCCGGTGCCCGTCGCGCGGCGGGCGAAGCCGGAGCTCGCGGACGATTCCACGCGCATTGGCCCTGCACCCTTCTTCGTGATAATCTGCACGACGCCGGTGACGGCGTCCGCGCCGTGGACCACGCTCGCCGGTCCCCGCACAATCTCGATACGGTCCACGTTGTCGGTGGTCAGCGACGCAAAGTCGTAGAACCCGCCGGGATCGTTCGCCGGCACGCCGTCGATGAGCACCTTCACGTACTTGCTCTCCCCGCCGCGCAGGAAGAGCGACGTGGTGGCGCCGCGCGAGCCGGATTCCGCGACGTAAGCACTGGCGACGTCGTTGAGCGCTTCCCCGACGCTGGTAATGCCGCGGAGGCGCAGGTCTTCGCCGCGAATGATGACGACGGCCACCGGCAGCGACGAGAGTGTCAGAGGCGCGCGCGTCGCGGTGACGACGACCGGCGCGACGCGCGCGGTGTCGGGGCGTTGTTCCTGA
>JBBTFS010000079.1:6294-7491 GCA_038060705.1 Gemmatimonadota bacterium | reverse complement strand
GCTAGCGCTTTCGCAGCATCGCGGCGAACGCGAGCAACCCGATCGACGCCGCCAGCGCCACTGAACCGCCGAACAGGAACGCTGTGGACGAACCGGCGCGGTCCCAGATCAGGCCAAAAACGAGTGAGGCCGGCAGTGCGCCCAGCCCGATCGTCAGGTGGAACCATCCGAACGCCGTGCCGCGCGCGGCGGCGGGCACGATGTCCGCGACCAGTGCCCGCTCCACACCTTCGGTGAGCGCGTAGAACACGCCATAGCCAAGGAACAGTGCCCACGCGTGCCACTGGGTGGACGCCATGGCGAATCCGAAGTACACCAGCGTGTACACGACCCACCCGGCCGTCATCACCGGAATGCGTCCAAAACGGTCCGACAATGCCCCTCCGGGCGTGCTGAGCAGGCTCTTCACCGCGTGGAACGCAGCCCAGAGGATTCCCAACATCGCGATCGGAACGCCAAGTTCGTTGGCGCGCAGCAGGAGGAATGCATCGGTGGAGCCCCCGAGCGTGAAAACGAAGACGACGCCGAGGTAGGCCCAAAAGGAACGCGGCATTTGCCGGATCGCCGTGTGCGATGAATCCGCGTCTCCGGCGCGGCCGAGCACATCAGCCGGAGCGGCGGGCTCCCGAACGAATGCCAGTAGCACCAGCACCGAAAGCGCGCCCGGAACGGCGGCCCACCAGAAGACCGACCGCAGATCCATTCCCACCCAGCTCAGCAGCACGAACGCGATGAGCGGACCCGCGAACGCGCCCGCGTGATCCATGGCGCGATGGAATCCAAACGCCCGGCCGCGGTTGGCCTCGTCCACCGAGTCAGCGATGAGTGCGTCGCGCGGTGATCCCCGAATGCCCTTCCCGATCCGATCGGTCACGCGAATGGCCAGCACTTGCGATGTCGACTGGGCCATGGCGATGAGCGGCCGCATCGCGGACGCGAGACCGTAGCCCGCCACGATGAGCGGCTTGCGCCGTTTCACCCGGTCGCTCCACCACCCGCTGGCCAGCTTGAGCACCGCGGCCGTGCTCTCTGCCATTCCCTCGATGGCGCCGAGCATCGTGGCCGACGCGCCCAGCGTCGCGGTGAGGAACACCGGGAGCAGCGGGTAGATCATCTCGCTCGACACGTCGGTGAGCAGGCTCACCACGGCGAGCGCGACGACATTGCGACCGAGGCGCGGGCGATTCACCGCGCAAA
>JBBTFS010000079.1:0-6194 GCA_038060705.1 Gemmatimonadota bacterium | reverse complement strand
ACCACGGCGAGCGCGACGACATTGCGACCGAGGCGCGGGCGATTCACCGCGCAAATGTACGCCGAGTTTTCGGTCTTCGGTCTGGGGTCTTGGGTCTTGGGTCTTGGGTCGCGGGTCTCCAACTTGTCTTCGTGACCAAGCACGCAGGTGTCGAGGCTCTCACCCGATCCAACTTCGTCTCCCTAACCAGTGAGCGCGCACAGATCGCGTCTTTGGACGAGGAAATCCTCGAAACGCAGATCGCCGTATCGCGAATTCCCGCACCCACGGGTCAGGAACGACACCGTGCGGCGTGGGTGGCAACGCGCCTGCGAGGCTACGGCCTGGACGTGCGGATTGACGAGGTGGGTAACGTTGTCGCGCGGGCGCCGCATCTGCGACCGTCCAAGCCGCCCGTGGTTGTCGCCGCGCATCTGGACACGGTGTTCCCGCTGGATTCGCCCCTCGAGTTCACGCGCTTGGGCGCACGCGTGACGGGACCGGGCGTTGCAGACAACGGACGCGGCTTGGCCGCCATGCTGGCGCTTGCGCGCGTCCTGCCGCGCGCCGCCAATGGCTGGGCCCGACCCGTTCAGTTTGTTGCCACCACCGGCGAGGAAGGCATGGGCAACCTGCGCGGCGTCAAGCACTACCTCGAGCGCGCCACGCGGCCGTTTGCGCTGGTCGCTTTGGACGGCGCGGGCGACGACCGCGTGGTCACCACTGCCATCGGTTCTCGTCGCTTTCGCGTGGAATACCAGGGCCCGGGCGGCCACAGCTGGGCGGCGTACGGCACGGCGAATCCGGTGCACGCGGCGGCGCGCGCGGTCGCCAACCTCGCGAGCCTGCGACTGTCGGGTGACGGACGCCCAACACTCACCGTGAGTCGTATCGGCGGCGGCCTTTCCGTGAACGCGATTCCCGGCGATGCGTGGTTCGAGGTCGACGTGCGGGGCCTGCGCGAGACAGTCCTGACGCGAATCGAGCAGGACCTCATGGAAATCGTGAGAGCGGCGGCCGGTGAAGAGAACCGCCGCTCGGTTCATGGCAGGGGTCTCACGTTGCGCGTCGAGCGCATCGGCGTGCGCCCGGCCGGGGAAACGTCCCCGGATTCGGTGCTGGTGCGCAGCGCCCTGGAGGCCACGCGGCTCGTAGGGCGCGAGCCCGGCGAGGCCACAGCATCGACTGATGCCAATGCGGCGATGGCGGCCGGCGTGCCGGCCATCGCGATCGGAGGCGGCGGCACGGGCGGCGACGCGCACACACAGCACGAGTGGTACGACAACGACGGCGCGGCCGCCGGCGTTCAGCGCGCACTCACGATCGTCGCGACGATGGCCGGCCTCGCGGCAGACTAGATCGGCGGGGCCAAGCCCTCACCTGGGCTTCGGTGGCCTCGGCGTGACAATGACGTAGTCGGCGCGGTCGGCAAAGCGCACCGCATCCGCTTTTGCGATGTCGTCCACGGGGACGGCGGTCACCACCAGCGATTTCGCCCCGGACATCCGGCGCCGCGCGCGTGCCGCGGTACCCAAGCCCATGTCCGAATGAAACGACCCATTGTAGTGCAGCACGATTGCACGTTGCCCCGCCTTGGCGTGCGCCGCGGCGATCGACTCACCCATGGTCTCATCCTTGACGCATTGGGCCTCGTAGAAACGCCAGGTCAACGCCGCCGCGTCGGCAGAGTCCTTGGCCGACGGCGGTCCGCCGCCCGCGCTGTGTCCTTTCATCGACTCGGCGAATCGCTCAAAGTACGAGTCGCGGGGACACGAGAGTTCGCGGGCAACCATTGCGCGATCTCGCGCCGCCATTGTGTCCAGCACCGCTATCCCCACACGACTCACCGCGGTGGCCAGCCGACGCGTCGGATTGGACGCGATCACCGGCCAGCCGTTGGCGCGGGCCAGCTCCACCAGTGCGCGATAGTCAGTGTTGTAGCGCGCCCACGGCCGCGAGTTGGCGACGAACGCGCTTTCGGGCAACTGTCCCGCGAGATATGCGTCGAGCATGGCCTGCACGTCTCGGTCGAACATCTCGAGCGACACGACGACGTTGGGTCTTCGGGCGCCCACGGCTGCCAACAACGCAAGTTCGGCCCGGTGCGTGGCCGGATCGTCATGCTGTTCGCCAAAGAACACGACGTCGGCTTTGGCGGCGGCGTCTGCCAACGTCCGGAAATCCACCCATTTCCGCGCACCTGTGTCGTAAACGCGGCTCTCGGTCGCCGGAGCGGGGGCGGTGGTCGTGCCGGCGGACGCGCACGCGACCAGGAAGAGCGCGACGGCGCAAAGAGCGACCTTGCGGCGCCTTGGACTCGAAGTCATGCCGGCAACTAGCGACGCACGCGGCGCGTGTCCAGTTAGCGCATCACCAACACGGTCGCGATTGTCGCGATCGCGGCGCCCAGTCCCACACCCGCTCCGAACAGCGCGTACACGCGCAATCTGGCTGCGTGGGCAAACCCTGACTTCGCTTGGGAAATCACCCCCGCCGTTGGCGAAGCACCTCGTAGAGCGCGACGCCGACGCTCGTGGACAGGTTGAGCGACCGCACGTGCGGCGAGTGGATCGGCATGGCGAGAAATCGATCTGGATACCGCTCGCGCAACGCCGGCGCGAGACCGCCCGTCTCGCGTCCGAAGATCAGCACCACGTCCTTGGCGGTGCCCAAGGGAGCGTCCCAGAGCAGTCGCGTCGCCTTGGTCGAGAAGAACCACGGTTCGCCCAATGCCGGCAGTTCGCGCTCGAAAACTTCCCAGCTTGGCCATACGCGCGGGTCCACGTGCTCCCAGTAATCGAGGCCGGCACGCCGCACTTCACGATCGTCCAGCGAAAAGCCAAGCGGCTCGATGAGATGCAGCGTGGCGCCGGCAGCCAGGCAGGTGCGGCCGGCGTTCCCAGTGTTCCAGTGGATCTCGGGGTGCACCAGCACCACGTGGGTGCACAGCCGAGTGGGGCGTCCCTCTGGACTGCCGGTCAGCCGGACCGCCCGGGCACCTGCTGATCCAACGTTTCACGCACCTTCTGCCCCATCGCCGCGGCCGTGAACGGCTTCTGGATGAGTGCATCTCCACTCTCCAGCAACCGGTGTCGAATGGTTACGTCGCTGGTGTAGCCCGACATATAGAGCACCTTGGTGCCTGGGTGCAGCGCAATCACAAGCTCTGCCAATTTGCGTCCGTTCATCCCTCTCAGCACCACGTCCGTAAGCAACAGATGCGCGGGATCGGTGTGGCCTTCGAGTTGCCGCAAGGCCTCCTCTCCGCTGCTGGCCGAGAGCATGTGATACCCCTGACGTGCGAGCATTCGCACCAGCAGTTCCCGCACCGTCTCGTCATCCTCGACGACGAGGATGGTCTCGGTGCCGCTCAACACCAACTCTTTCCTTGGGCTGAGGGGCGCGTCGACGGAGTCCAGCGCGCGTGGCAGATAGACCTTCATGGTCGTCCCCAGCCCCAATTCGCTGTAGACCTCGATGTGGCCACCGGCCTCCTTGACGACCCCGTAGCACATCGCGAGTCCCAAGCCGGTCCCCCTGCCCCGCTCCTTGGTCGTGAAGAACGGCTCGAAGATCTGCAATCGCGTCTGCTCGGTCATCCCCACACCGGAATCACTCACCGCCAACAAAGCGTACTCTCCGGGCTTCACGTAGCTGCGGACGCGCGTGTACTCCCCATCCAGCACGGCAACGCCGGTTTCGAGGGTGAGCTCCCCGCCGTCGGGCATGGCATCCCGCGCGTTGACCACCAGGTTCAGCAGCACCTGCTCCATTTGGCCACGATCTGCTCGCACCGCGACAAGATCGCCGGCCGGCCGGCTGACCAGCGCGATATCCTCACCGATGAGGCGGCGCAACATCTTGTCGGCCTCACTGATCAGCTCGCTCAAGTCGAAGGTCGTCGGCTGGACCACTTGCTGTCGCGAAAAAGCGAGAAGCTGTCGCGTCAAGCTTTCCGCGCGCCGCCCAGCCTTTGTGATTTCTTCAAGGCCCGCACGCATAACATCGTCTGTCGGCATTGTCGAGAGAGCCAGTTCCGCCTCGCCGAGGATCACGGTGAGAAGATTGTTGAAGTCATGAGCCACTCCACCGGCCAAGCGACCCACGGACTCCATCTTCTGCGCTTGGCTGAACTGGGCCTCGAGCAACTTGCGTTCGGTGACGTCCTGAATCGTACCGATCATCTCGATCAGTCGACCCTCCTGGTCCGTCACCAGCTCGCCGAGCCCGTGGACCCACCGTTCCTTGCCGTCGTTGGCTCTCAGGATCCGGTATTCGCGGTCGAAGCGGCGCCGCGCGCCCACCACCTCGTCGGCGAAATAGGCAGCCATCTCCGCGCGCTGATCCGGATGCACGATGCTGAGCCACCCCGCCACATCGCGTTCGACCGAGTTGCCCACGATTCCAAAGATCTCGTCGAGAACCTCCGAACTCGTCCATCGTCCCGCCACGAGGTCGGTTCGGTACGACCCGATGCGCGCCACCTGCTGCGACTCGATCAGCGCGCGCGTGCTCTCGAGCATTTCTTGCTCGGCTTTGCGGCGCTCGGTGACGTCCTGTCCCACGGCCACGAAGTGAGCAACTCTCCCCCCGGCGTCGCGGCTGGGCGCGATGGTGAGTTGCTGCGTGTAAAAGCTGCCGTCCTTGCGCTGATTGACAACTTCACCACGCCACTCCCTGCCTGCCTGGATCGTGCCCCACAGCTCCCGATACAGGGCCAGCGACTGCCTTCCGGACTTGAGCATCCGGGGATTGGCGCCGAGCGCTTCCCCGGCGGAGTAGCCGGTGATTCGCGTGAAGGCCGGATTGACGTATTGGATGCAACCCTGCGCATCCGTCACGAGGATGGATGCGGGCGAGTTCTCAACGGCGGTCCGAAGGAGGTCGCTTTCCGCCGCGCGTTCCGCGGCATGTTGTCGCAGCATCTCTTGCGACAGCCGCTGCGCCTCGGCCTCGTTCACCAGTTGACGCGCATCCCGAACGAACACGAAGAAGAGTCCGCGACCGGCCAGGATCTGGACGCTCACCTCGACGTCGACAATCGCGCCATCTTTGCGCCGATGCTTGGTGAGGAATCGATCCTGGCCCTCCCGGACAACTTTCTCGATATGCCTGGCCGTTTCCTCAGGCGATTCCGTGGCCTCGATGTCAGGAATCGACATGGCCAACAACTCATCGCGGGAATAGCCGATCAGGTCGCAGTATGAAGTATTGACCTCCAGAAACCGGCCCTTGGTATCAAGGATCCAGAAGCCATCCATAGCCGCATGGACGATGGCGGGAAACAGTTCGTCCATGCTGGGTTGCGCGGCAGACGCGGCGAGCTGCTCGGCTTTCCTGCGCCGGCGCTCCAGTTCATTGTCAGTCGGCCGAGCCCGAGTCACGGCACGACTCCCTTCAGATTGGCGTCCACGGATATCGTCTCCCGCGTCGGAAACCCCGCCCCGATCAAGGACGGGTGCCATACCTCAAGTGCCTCTCAATGATTATCGGATCGCGGGGGCGGTTGTTTCACGGAAACTACCGCGCCAAGCCGCGTGATCGCCAGTCAGCCTCCCCCTGATCGCCAGTCAGCTTCCCCCTGATCGCCAGCCTGGCATGGCCCTTGAACCCGCGTATCACCACCTCGTCCCCGATGAGCGAATCGTGAAGCGGGCCTTGGCCAACACGCACCTCTCACGCCTCAACCGCGGACATGCTCGAAGACCAGCCAAGTCTCGATGTGCCCCACTTCGGGCCGCGTGATGAAGTTGTCCAACGCAAGATCGCGCAGGTGATCGGTGTCGCGGGCCAAAACGTGCACGAGGAAATCGTTCTCGCCGACGGTCAGCCGTTTCGAGCACGCGTTCGCCGAGCTCGAGCAAGCCGCGGACTCGGTGGCGTTTGGTTCCGGTATGGCCACGATCACGGCGGTGCTACTCGCCGCCCGACAACGCGGCCGCCATGTCGTGGCGGTCCGACCCATATATGGAAGCACGGATCATCTGCTCACGAGCGGGCTCTTGGGGCTCGACGTGACGTGGGCCACGCCGGCCACGGTGGGCGACGCCGTCCGGGCCGACACTTCGCTCGTGATGATCGAGACGCCCGGCAACCCGACATGCGCGCTGGTGGACATCGCGGATGTGGTGCGCCAGGCGGGGTCCGTCCCGGTGGTGGTGGACTCCACTTTCGCGACGCCCGTGCTCCAGCAACCGCTGGCGCTGGGCGCGGCG
>JBBTFS010000078.1:2059-7018 GCA_038060705.1 Gemmatimonadota bacterium | reverse complement strand
AGTGCGCGAGCCGGAACGTCACCAGTCCTGACGTGACGCCTATCCCGGCGCCAAGCAGGATGTCGCTGGCCCAGTGCTTGTCGAGCACCATGCGCGACAGCGCTACGAGCGTCGCCCCGCCGTACATGGCGGCATCGAACGAGCCAGAGCGACCCCGGACTCGGGTGCGCTCCTGTGAGACGGCCGCCGCAAATGCGAACGCGGCGGTCGCGTGTCCCGATGGCAACGATTGGTAGTCGTTGTTGCGCCACCCTCGTCCGAATCTGAAATCGCGCGGGTTGCTGTCCGCCGACACATAAGGTCGGGCGCGCCCTAAAGCGATTTTGAGCGCGCCGGTGATCGAGCTCGACGCCAGCAGCGCATGAGCCGCGGTGCGCCCCAGCGCCTGATCGCTGCGATTGTCGTTCATGCTTCCGCGGATCCAGATGCCCGCGGCAGTCGCGAACGGGGCGGTAGCGCCGACGAAGCTGATTGTCTTTGCGATGCCTTGGCCGCTGCGTCCGCGCACCCACGCCGGCCGGCGCACGGTCTGTGCGAGCCAGCGGTCGGCCGGCGACACGATCGCCGCCGCGGCGCCGAGCCCGAGCAGGGGCGCAAAGTCAGCAGGGCGCGCTGCCAGCGCAAGCGCTGAATCCGCCTGCGCGCCAAGGTCGCTGGCGGCGACCAAGCACCAGGCACCAAGCATCAGGCAGCGCACCGTCATGCGCCTCTGCCCAGCGGAAAATCGAGCAGTTGCTTGGAGTCGGTGATGCTCACCGTGCGATGAACGGAGAAGTGATCGATGACCACGGGCTCGGCGATGCGGATGGCGAGGAGCTTTTCGACTGCCACGTCGTTCAATTCACGAAAGAAGCTGAGCGTGACGTGCGGCGTGAAGGTGAAGCGCTCCTGCTCGAAGCGCAGCCCGCTCTTCTTGATACGTTCGTGCAGTGCGCGGATCGGACCGTTGGGGTCCAGCGGCAGCACGACCACGTTGGTCTGCATGAACCGCATCGGCTTGAGGAACGACAGCGCCATCGGCGTCGTATCGCGCGCAATGGGCTCCAGCGCGGCGCGCAGATCCTCGACAGGCGTTCCAGTCGCGATTGGTCCCATGCCGGATGAGCCGGTGATGGTCAAGTGCGGATTGGCGGCGCGCGCCAGCTTTGGATCGAACTGACGCTGGATCTCGAGCACTCGTTCGCGAAGCGGGCTGCGCAGTTCGGACAAGATGATGATGCCGGACTTCATCGCGACGTCACGCGTGGCTCAGCTTCCGGCTGCGCTTGGTGATCTCGCGCGACTGGTCGAGATCCTCCAGGAACATCGCCTCAGCCTCGGCGCCAACTTCGGTGTCCTCGACGATGGCGTCCAGCTCGTAGTTGACGGCGACACCCATCGCGTTGAAGTCCGTGGAGCCTACGCGGGTCCAGCGCCCGTCGACGACGCTGGATTTGGCGTGCATCATCTCGCCACCCCACTCCCAGATGCGCACGCCGTTGCGTAACAGGCGCCGATAGTAGCGCCGAGTGACCTTCGTCACCCAGGGATGGTCGTTTTGGCCGGGCACGAGGATGCGGACGTCCACGCCGTCGCGCGCCGCGCCGGTGAGTGACTCGTACTCTGACCACGACGGCATGAAGTACGCACTCGCGATCCAGATGGACCGCTCGGCCGCGATCGCCTGCATTTGCAAAGCGCGCGCGATGCGGAGGCGCAGTGGCTCTCCCTCCACGATGCCGACGAGCGACCGCTCGTGCGTCGCCGGATCAATGTGCGCGCCGACGGGACGTTTGCGGATGAGCCGCGCGCGCTTGCTGTGCTTGTTGGCCGCACGCCGCCACATCTTCTCGAACGCGCCCAGCATGTCCTTCCCGGCCTGGCCTTGAATGCGCACCGCCGTATCGCGCCATTGTGAGCGATGCGACTGCGTCGTGCCCTGCATCCATTCCATCCCGATGCCGACGCCGCCGGTGACGCCGATGGTGCCGTCCACCACGAGCAACTTGCGGTGATCGCGCGGCACGAGACCAAACCACGCGCGCCAGCCGAGGGGGCTGAAGATGCGGACGTCGACGCCGTTGGCCTTGAGCGTCTCGATGAAGCTGGGCGTGGTGCCGCGGCCGCCGACCCAGTCGATGAGGAGCCGGGTGCGAACGCCGCGGCGCGCTGCCGAGATCAGGGCGTCGCCGAAGCGCTGGCCCACGTCGTCGGAGCGGAAGATGTAGCACTCCATGGCGATGGACTCCCTGGCGCCATGAATGAGGACTTCCATCTCGTCGAACGCTTCCGGGCCGTTGTGGAGCAATTGGACCTTGTTGCCGGCGGAGACGTTGGCGGCGGCGATACGCCAGAGGCCCCGGGCAAAGCTGGGGCCGGTTCGGGCAGCGGCGGCTGGGACGGACGGGCGGGCCATTGGCGGTGAAAGTTACGGTCTGGCTTGGATCGAAGACGAATGCCGCTGGCACCTTGGCCGAGGTGCCATTCGACTTTTTGGCGACGCGCCATATTTAGGCCATGCTCTCAATAGACCTGAAGGGGAAGCGCGCGCTGGTTGCCGGCGTGGCCGACGATGCCGGGTTCGGGTTCGCGATCGCGAAGGCGTTGGCCGAGGCCGGTGCGACCGTATGCGTCGGCACGTGGCCACCGGCGCTCAACATCTTCAGGAACCTGCTGGAGCGCGGAAAGTTGGACGAGTCGCGCAAGCTCTCCAGCGGCAAGTTGCTGCAGTTCGAGAAGATCTACGCGCTGGACGCCGCGTTCGACACGCTGGCGGACATGCCGGAGGAGCTGCGCGAGAACAAGCGGTACAAGGACGTGGGGGATCCATCTATAGAAGGGCTCGTCGCGCAGCTGAAGGCGGACTTTGGCGAGCATCCGGTGGACATCCTGGTGCACTCGCTGGCAAACGGGCCAGACGTGAAGAAGGCGCTGCTGGACACCAGCCGGCGCGGGTACCTCGAAGCCGTAAGCGTGAGCGCGTTCTCGCTTGTATCGATGATCGCTCGGCTCGGTCCACTGATGCGCAAGGGCGGGTCAGTCGTGTCGCTCACGTACATGGCCAGCGAGCGCGTGATTCCCGGCTATGGCGGCGGCATGTCGAGTGCGAAGGCGGCGCTGGAGAGCGACACGCGGACGCTGGCGTTCGAAGCCGGCCGCAAGTTCGGCATTCGCGTCAACACCATCAGCGCCGGCCCGCTGGCGTCGCGTGCGGCGAGCGCGATCGGGATCATCGAGCAAATGATCGGCTACGTGTCCGAGAACGCACCGCTGCAGGATCACTTGACGGCTCAGGAAGTCGGGAACACCGCGGCATTTCTGAGCTCACCCCTGGCGTCGGCGATCACGGGAACCACGATGTACGTGGACAAGGGATACCACGCGATGGGGATGGCGGTTCCTCCCGCGGCTTCCTAAGATCCGCTGTCTCGCAACGAGTGAGGGTATAGGGTGTAGGGTTAGGGTATAGGGTGTAGAAGACCCTAAACCCTACACCCTAACCCTATACCCTACACCCTGTCTCGTTGCGCGAGGAATTCAGGGAACGAGGCGTTGTCGAGACGCGACGATCTCCGGCAATCCCGCATTCTTGAGTATTCCATTCATCGCCGGCAGATGCAGCGTCATCGACTTCTGCATCCTCACCAGCTCACGCTCCAGCTGCGCGGTGAGCATGTCGAACACCTGATACGTCTGGGCCGTCGGCCGGCCGTCTGAACCACCCGCAACGCCCATCAGGGCGCCGATCTTGTTGTTGAGCCGAATCGGGTAGTTGAGCGGGTCCTGCCCCGAGCGACTCTTCGTCTGATAGACAGAATCCTCGACTGACGAGATCTCTGGCACGAGCGCGTCGGCGTGTTGGTCAAAGCTCGCCTTGGCCTCGCCGCTCAACTTGCCTTTGCGGTCGTCCACTTCGCCCCGGACGTAGCGGATTGTCGACACAGCCTCGTTCGCCTGCGTGAACCGGTTGGCGACGCGCTGCATGAATCGGAACTGCTCCATGTACTGCGCCATCGTCACGCCCTTCACGCGCGGATCGGGCAGCAACTTGAAGCGTTGCGTGCCGGCGATCTTCCCGTTCACGGAGACACGCACCTGGTACGCGCCCGGCGGCGCAAGAATGCCCTGCGCGCCCGCCGCCCACAGGATCATGCCCCGGAACGCGTACGGCGCCGGGAAGCGCATGTCCCACTGGAACGTGTTCACGCCTTTGCGATTGGGTACACGCGGCGGAGAGGTGGGACGGAAACCGGGCTCGAAATCCTGTTGTGCGGTGGGCTCTGGGATTCGCATGATCCGCGCGACGCTGTCAGCCGGCATTCCCGTGGCCCTGAGCGAGTCCTCGCGCGTGCGGCGACGCACTGCCGCCGCCAGCGAATCCGCCATTTGCGCCGAGTCCTGCTTGCTATGGAAAACGCGGATCGCGTTGCCCACCGAGTCCATGATGGTGAGGGTGACCTCGGCGTTCGCGTCTTTGATCCAGTATTGCAGCGCCGGCCCGTTAGGCGGATTGCCAGCGGTCGGATTCACGGGTGGCCCACCCGCTCCACCACCGCCGCCGCCACCGCCACCGCCACCACCGAATCCGCCGCCGCCGAAATTGGCGCGATACGTGTCGCGCGGCTTGAAGACATGTGCATCCGCGGCGATGGCCGCGTCCGACATCTGACGCAACGCACTGAGGTTGTCCATCACATAGAAGCCGCGGCCATGCGTGCCGAGGATCAGGTCGCCCTGCTTGATGGCGAGGTCGTGCACTGGCACATACGGCAGGTTGAGACGCAGTGCCTGCCACGATTTGCCGTCATCCGGCGAGAACCACGCGCCGCGCTCGGTGCCGGCGAAGAGCAGCCCACGACGCTCCGGGTCCTCGCGCACCACGCGCGTGAATTCCCTGGCGTTGATGCCGGCGTCGATGCGTTCCCACGTGACGCCACAGTTGGATGTCTTCCACAGATACGGGCGGTCGTCGTCCAGCTG
>JBBTFS010000078.1:0-1959 GCA_038060705.1 Gemmatimonadota bacterium | reverse complement strand
AGATCCTTCGACAACACCGTCCAGCTCTCGCCGCCGTTGGTCGTCCGGTGCACGTGCTGCGAGCCGATGTAGACGACATTCGAGTTGTGTGGACTGACGATGATCGGGAACGTCCATTGGAAGCGGTACTTCAGGTCGCGAGCCGGGTGTCCCATCGGGTTGTCCGGCCACGCGTTGATGTTGCGCTCCAGTTCCGAGCGCATGTCCTTGCGCGTGAGCAACCCGCCATAGCTGCCTGCATACGTGATGTCAGGATCGTCGTGGCGTGCCGCGATGTAGCCGCTCTCGCCACCGCCCGCGTCCTTCCAGTCGCTGATGCCGATGTTGCCCTGTTTGCGGCTCGGCCCGCACAGCGTTGAGTTGTCTTGCTGCGCACCACAGATCTTGTACGGAAAATGGTTCGTGGTGATGACGTGGTAGAACTGCGCCGTCGCGAAGTCTTCGGGCGTCCACGTACGGCCGCCATCGGTGGAGACCGTGGCGCCGCCGTCGTCGCCTTCGATCATCCGGTTGGAGTTGTCTGGCGCGATCCAGAGATCGTGCGAATCGCCGTGCGGAATCCCGCCCACGGGCCGGAACGTCTTGCCGCCGTCAGTGGACTTCTGAAGCTGGACGTTGTTGACGTACACGACGTCCTGGTTCTTCGGGTCCGCGTGGGTCTTCATGTAGTACCACGCGCGCTGCGTCAGCGAACTGGAGCTGTTGGTACGCGTCCACGTGGCGCCGGCATCGTCGCTGCGGTACACGCCGCCTTCCTTCGCTTCGATGATCGCGTACACGCGATTCGAGTTGGCGCCCGACACGGTGATACCGATGTCGCCCCAGATGCCGGCCGGCAGCCCGGTGTTTCGCGTGATCTCGGTCCAGGTGTCGCCACCGTCAGTCGTCTTGAACATCCCAGAGCCCGCTCCGCCAGACCACAGCTGCCACGGCCGGCGGTGCGCCTGCCACAGTCCGGCGTACAACACGCTCGGGTTGTTCGGGTCCATCACCAGGTCCACCACGCCCGTGGAATCGTTGCGGAAGAGAATCTTCTCCCACGTGCCGCCGCCATCCTTGGAACGGAAGACGCCGCGCTCGGCGTTGGGACCGAACACGTGACCCAGCGCGCCGACGTACACGAGATCCGGGTTGGTCGGATGCACCACGATGTCGCCGATGTGCTTGGTGTCGCCCAGACCCATGAACCGCCATGTGCGACCCGCGTCGGTGGTCTTCCACACACCGTCGCCGTGCGAAGTGTTGCCGCGGATCGGGAACTCGCCGCCCCCGACGTAGACGACGTCGGGGTTGGACGGAGCCACGCGAATGGCGCCAATGGTGCCGCCGAAATAGCGGTCCGTCACGGCGCCCCATGCCTGTCCGCCGTCGGTGGTCTTGAAGACGCCTCCGCCGGTGGTGCCCATCCAGTACTCGTTGGGGCGGGCGACGCTGCCGGCAACGGCGACTGAACGTCCACCGCGGTAGGGCCCGATCTCGCGCCACCGAAATCCGGAGAGTGCCGCCGAGTCGATCGGGACGGTGAGAGCAGGCATCGACATCACCGGCATGGCTGGACGCGGGGCGACCTGCTGCGCCGTCACAGGTAACGCGGCGGCGAGCGCGAGGGCGACGATTCGAGTTTTCATGGTCGGGAAAGAGAGACGCACTGACAGTATCGAAAGTTCGAGTGCCGTGCGAGGGGCCGGTATCGACGTCTTCCTGTCGCGGATACTAGAATAGTGCGACCGTCTTTCCCCCGAGAGGAGATCAAAGGTATGCGTTCCACGAGACTCGCCGTTGCGCTGAGTGCGTTCGCGCTGATCGGCTGCGCCGGAAAAGAGCCAGCAGCTGACACCACCAACCCCGCGGCAAGCAGCGGAGAAAAGATCGGCGAAACCGCCGGCATGAATGTGCCGGAGTCCGTGCGCTACGACGCCGAGCTCGACGTGTACTACGTGGCCAACATCAACGGCAATC
>JBBTFS010000077.1:0-28889 GCA_038060705.1 Gemmatimonadota bacterium | reverse complement strand
GGTGATCGGCCTCGTGCGGTCCACCGCGACGGCCGAACTGGCCGTGCGGCGCTAGGACGGTTCGAGCCGGAGGCCGCTGGACTGATGCATATTCGGTGAGCGTACTCCTGAACCGTCGGTTCATCGGGCGAAGAACCTTGGTGGCGGTATAACGCCAGCTTCTGCTGCGAGCGGACCGACGGATGTTATGCACTGCGCCAATGGCCGGTCCGCTCGGCAGCAGCAAGCATCGTTGGGCCGACGACTCCCGGACGTTGCGTCGGATTAGCCGGTCGCGCAACACGATGGTGACGGTCCGCGTGCGAGTCGGGCGTATGCTCGGCGCTCCCGTGTCTCGGAGCGCCTCTGGCCGCCGGCGCTGGCGGCGCGCGGCGTCTACAAATCCCGACGCCCCCAGGCCTCGCGCGCGAGTACGGCCCCGTGGTCGGGCAGGTGGCGGACACGTTCTTGGCCTGCGGGATCCTCGGGCACGGGGTCGCGCGCATCCGCTGCGACGCCTGCGCGCACGAATACCTGCTCGCGTTCTCAAGCAAGTGCCGGTACTTCTGTCCGAGCTGCCACGCCAAGTGCCTCGCCGTCTGGACGCAGTGGCTGGATACCACGCTCCTCGCGCCCGTGCCGCACCGGCAGGTCGTCCTCACCATCCCGAGGCGGCTGCGTGCCTATGGTCGCTACCGTCGACGGCTCCTCGGCGAGCTCGCCCGCGTCGCCCGCGTCGCCGCCCGCACGGTCACGGCCGCGATCCGCACGCTGACCGGGGACGGCGGGGAGCGCGAGCTCGCGGTGGGCATCGTGGCGTGTCTGCAGACGCCTGGGTCGCGGGCCAACTGGCATCCGCACCTCCACCGGCACTGCACGCCTGCTCGTCACGGACGGCGGCTTCCGGCTCGACGGCACCTTCACGGCACCTTCGTCGCGTGGCGACGCGACACGGCGCGCGCCGGGAGATTCCAGGTCCCACAGGTCCCATCGGTCGTGGTGCCTGTTCCTGGGCAAGCG
The DNA here is from genome assembly GCA_038060705.1 of Gemmatimonadota bacterium. Classification (GTDB taxonomy): domain Bacteria; phylum Gemmatimonadota; class Gemmatimonadetes; order Gemmatimonadales; family Gemmatimonadaceae; genus DASPMP01. Next base: position 27,890 of record JBBTFS010000077.1, on the reverse strand, counting down.
GCTGGCTACATCCGAGCCGGCAAGCCCCTGAGCGCGAAGCAAATAGCCGTCCGCACGCGCTGGAACAACCAAACGGCCGCGGAAATCAAACAACGGCGCACTTGGGCAAGCATCAATGCTGCTTGAGCACCCCGGCTCACCAGTGAGCCGGACACGCTGCACTCCCGTGGACAGTCTTCATAAACACAACAACAGGGGACACTTCTACTGAACAAAACCAGGGGACATTTCTACTGAACGTTGACAGTGGTCACTCGGTCTGCTTCCGTATGCCGCCCTGGACATGAAAGGCTCCACCCGCTTCCGTGGCCGGGTCTATATGGACGTTGACGCCGGACACGAACGCAAGATGCCGCCGGATTTCCTGGTCGACCATCTTCGCCAGCGTATGAGCTGCTCCTACCGACACCGTGGGTTCCACGGTGATGTTCAGTTCCGCCAGCAAGCGATGGCCGATCCAGCGCGCGCGCGGGTTGCTCACGCCGAGAACGCCTGGAACTTGTGAGGCGGCATGCCGCATCTGGTCGATGACGTGAGGCTCTACGCCATCGAGCATCCGTGTCAAAACCGCCTTTGCGGATTGCCACACGATTCCCAGAATCGCGATGGTGATGAGAAGGCCGATGATGGGGTCCGCCTTCGGATAGCCGAAATAGACACCGAGCGCTCCGCCCAGGACGGCGAGGCTCGTCCAGCCGTCGGTGCGCGCGTGGTAGCCGTCCGCAATGAGCGCGGCGCTGCCGATCTCCCGCCCGACACGAATTCGGAACACCGCCACGAGCTCGTTCCCGGCGAAACCAATGAGTGACGCGACGACGATGGCTCCGAGATGTGTCACCTCCTGCGGATGCCGGAGCCGATCGACGGCCTGGTAGAAAGCAAACGCCGCGCTCGAAAGGATCGTCAACACGATCGCGAGTCCAGCGAGATCCTCCACACGGCCAAAGCCGTAGGTGAACCGGCTGGACGCGGCGCGGCGCGCGAACAGAAAGGCGATGCCCAGCGGGATCGCCGTGGCGGCGTCTCCGAAGTTGTGAATGGTGTCCGCGAGAAGGGCGACGCTGTTGGATATGGCCACCACGATAAGCTGCAACAGCGCGGTGGACATGAGCCCCACGAAGCTCCACTTCACCGCCCACAGGCCGCGCGCCGTGGTGGTGAGTGAGGCGTCGAGCACGCCGTGGGTGTGTGAGTGGCCGGTGCGCGCAGTCGGGCCATCGTGACCGACGTGGTCATGATGGTGCCCGAGGTGGCCCTCTCTATGCTCGCCGTGTTGCACGGGCACGTCCTCCGAGACGCTACTCGTCTTTCCAGCCAAGCGAGTAGCCGACCGCGCGGAGGGCCGTTCGCCCGGCAACGATGCCGCTGAAGCGCGCGTCCCGCATCAGGGCCTCGGCTTCATCGGCCGCGTGCATGGCAGCGCGCCCGTGAACGAGGGCGACGGGATCGAGCGAGGCCAGCAGCCCGTGCTCGTGCGCCAGGTCCGCAACCAGCAGCCGTCCGCCCGGTTTCAACACGCGATGCATCTCCGCGACGGCTTGTCGTCGTCCATCCTGCGGCAGGTGGTGCATCATCAAGGCGCACAACGCGACGTCGAAGGAAGCATCCGGAAACGGAAGCGCCTGGGCTGGGGCGACGTCGAACGGCACGTCGAACCCCGCGCGAACCGCTTTCTCCCTGGCCCTCGCCACCATCTCCGCGCCCGCGTCGACGCCGCGCACGCTGCCCTTCGCGCCAACACGCCGCTTCGCTGCCAGGGCAAGTTCTCCCGTGCCGCACCCGACATCGAGTACCTGCTCTCCGGGCGACAGGCGGATGAGATCCAGGACTGATGCACGGAGGGCGCCCGCTCGCCCGAAGGTGAGTGCCGCCACGACTGCATCGTAGAGGAAAGCCCAGCGGATGATCTGCCCCGTCCCAGTGGGGCGGATTATCGATCCAGGTAGCGCCGAGCTGTGCCTCCCGGAGTGAGCCCGCATCACCATCCGGGCGCCAAGGAGCGCAACAACCGCCAGCCCAAGGTGGATCGCGACGGAGGCGGCGCCGACGACCAACAGTGCGCTGCGGGCGGCCGGCCAGAACGCGAACACAGCCCCCCCGGCGACGATCAGCAAGCCAAGCAACAGATGTACTGAGCGGTGCGAGTGGCCGGTATGCGTGGCGGAATGGGAAGGCATGTCAGTGGGCTCCAGAGTCAGCGGAGAAAGGCGCGGATGATTTCCATGAGGTCGTCGGCTGCCTCGGCTTGCACCGCCGTGGGCCGTCGCTTGTCGTCGAGCACATGCAGCCGGACATGGCCGTCGATGATCTCGGCCATCAGTCCGTTCAGAGCGCCGCGGCAAGCGGCCACTGTCTGAAGGATGTGGAAGGGCTCCTTTTCCTCCGCGAGCGCGCGCTCGATTCCCTCCACCTGACCGCGGATGCGTCGGACGCGCAGGAGGAGCTGCTTTCGATCCCGGACGGTATGGGACATGGTCCTATACTATACATCAGTATAGTACCAATGCAAGAGGATCCTTCAGCCCAGGGATCGTGGCTCGAGAGGAGCCGAGAAAGGCCCGCGACTACGTCCTTCCCGGCTGGACGCGAGCGTCCGCCAGTTCGTCGAGTACTCCCCTCAGCCACGACACGAACGCCTCTGAAGGCTGCGGATCAGGGTGCGATCGGTACAGCGCGGCCGCGCGGCTGGTCTCCTCGAGCTGCCTGATCTTCGACAGCACCTGCGGAAACCGTTTCGCCTGCTCGAGTGACGTGGCGAACAGCAGGCTGGCGGGATCCACGCGACCGAGGGCGACGGCGGTGGCGACGCGCCGGCGACATCGGCAGGCGTTGCCGGGATTCACGAGCCCGCAGCGCGAGGTCATGAACGCCGCAATACTTGCCCTTGCTCGCGACAACCGCTTTCGAAAGGTGGCCGGGGCTATCTCCAGGACCTCGGCAGCCTCGCGATGGCGCAGTTCGACGATCTCACCGAGGATATAAGCCAGACGATGATCGCGATCGAGACACAGCAGCATGGCCGTCGTGCATCCGATCTTGACCTCCTCGAGAAGCAGCCCCTCGTCCACGTCGTTCTCCACGCGCAGCGGATCGTCCGAGAGCCCTCGTGCCAGGTCGTCGCCGAATTCCTCGAGCGTCACCTGCTGCTCCATGCGCTTCCTGCGCATCGTGAGCAGCGCGTTGCAGGCGACGCGATACACCCACGTGCGAAAGTTGCTGTCGCCCCGGAAGCCTCCCAGCCCGGCGATCACGCGAATGAGGATCTCCTGCGTAGCGTCCTCCGCGTCCTCCGGGTGCCACAGAAATCGCAGCGCCACTCCGTAAATGTCCTTCTGCACGGCGCGAACGACGGACTCCAGGGCATGACGGTCTCCCCCCTTCGCCCGAGCCACGTCGAGCTCCAGGCTGCGGTCCCGCTGGGAAGTAGTCCCGTCCATGATGCTATTTGGCCAGGAGAGCTGCGCCGTAGGGATTGTCGATGACCATCAGCCAGTTTCCGTCGGACTGGCGGCGAAAAACTGCCAAAGACAGCCCACTTTGCTTGATTGGACTTCCCGTGGCAGGGTCGACCGCGTCCATAGTCCATGGAGAAATGTGCAGGGCGATATCACCGGATTCGATCACTTCGTGCGCCGACATGTGAAACTTCGGTTTCATCGAGATGAAGCCGTTGAATGCCTCGCGCAATTCCGGTCCCGACACAGTCTTGCCGGGCTGCACTACGAGGCTCGCTCCTCGCTCGTACGCGGCCAGAACCTCCTCGATTTTGCCGAGCTCCATGGCAGAGGACATTTCCAGAACCGCCGAGATGATCTTCTCGGAGTTGGTCATCGTCTTGTCTGTCGTCTCTGGACCTACTGCGTCAGCTGCACTCATGTTTCGCTCCTTTGCGGTGTTTTCCGTCGTCCGGGCTGTCACGCGTCCGCCTCCCCCGTTGAGGCTTGTCCCTCGTCTCTTGGACAACACCGGGGACGCGGATGTGACCGGCGAGTTTCGGTATCGCTGCAGCGTAAGCGAAGGCGTTCGTTCACTCTTCGATCAGACTCGACCCATGTCCCGCTCCACGTGCCTGGCCTCCTCCCGCGACAAGGTACCCATGGCCACTGCGGACAGACTCCGGACAACTCCGCCTCCGATCATTTGCCTTGCAACGGTGGCCGTCTTCCTCGCGATGGGTTGCGAAGAGCTGGGCGACCGCATAGCTGCCCGGCCGTCGCGACGCCTACTTCGGGCTCACACGGTTGCGTTCGGCCTGGTTTTCAGTACGGCGTTTCGCTGGTCGATGCCCGCCGATCGAGGAGCGCTTATAGGACTTGCGCGTCGCGGCGCTTCGTCCTCGGCGGGAGGGCGTCCGGCCCGACGATAGGCGCCAGGGGGTACGCCAACGAAGCGCTTGAACGCTCTGCTGAACGCTGCCTCCGTCTCGTACCCCGCCCACGCGGCGATTGCGGCGAGACCCATATTGCTGCCCCGCAACCAGCCGTAGGCCTTGTGGCATTCATCAGACCCGCCGAGTTCATCGGGAAGGCGGTTGATCTTGCCGGAGAGGCACTGACCATGCCGGAGGTCGCCACCCTACTCTCACAAGCACTGGGACGCGCTGTCACGTTTCAACCAGTGCCCGAGGACCAGGTAGAGGCCACCATGGGGCATGACTATGCCCTCATGTTCCGCTGGTTTAATGAAGTGGGCTATGGGGTCGACGTTCCGGCTCTGGAGAAACAATGGGGAATCCCATTGTCGAAGTTCAAAGACGTGGTGGCCAACGCCTCGTGGGCGAAACCGGTCGCGATGGTGGGGTCATGAGCCTCCGGGCGCGACGGGAGGAAGTCGGCAAGGAGGCAGGCGTGACATCAGAGACGACCGGTCTACCATCGCTCCTGATCAGTCGGGTTCCTCCTCAGGCCATGAGCACCGCACTCTCGCCAGCGATTCGTCGGCCTATTCCTGGGTCCACATAGGGGACGCCGCTGCCATGATGCCGGCACGGGCGTTTACGGCACGCACGGTCAACGAACGCCGCCGATCGCGACCCTGATGCCGCGCGGGTTCACGGTCCGCTCCGGCGACGGTGCCGGGCTCAACGGACGCGGCGCGTACACGGGACTGCGATAGATGACGCCGCCGCGACGGCGGTTGTGGATCTCGCAGTTGTCGCCGCCAACACCGCCGCCGCGAATCACGACGCCGATGCCGCCCCCGAACACGCCGCCGCCGCGACCGTAGTCTCCGGCGCCAATGCCGCCGGCCGGCGTCACCGGCGCTGGCATCGGACGCGGCGCGACCGCCACGGGCTCGTTGGTCTCCGGCGGGACCGGCGCGGGTGCCGGCGCGGTGGCAACGGGCTGGGCCTCTTCGACAGGGGCAGGTTCGGGCTCAAGTTCGGCCTGGACGGTCGGCGCTTCGCTCTTCACCGCGAGGTCACCCGACTCGGCCTTCTTGATCGTCCTGGCCGGCATGGCCGCCGACGGAGCCGTCTCCAGCTTCGTCAGCAGGGCCGTGTTCACGACCGGCGTGGCCAGGTCCAAGTTGGTCGCGGACGCCAGCGCGAGGTCGCGCTTGAAGCCGTCCGCGGCGGTGCCGGTCTTGGCCGAGGGCGCGCATGCTGCAGCGCTGAGGGCCAGGACTACGGTGGCGAGCTTGATGGTGACACGCATGGGAGTCTCCAGTTGTCCGGCGGGCTGTGCCTGCCTGCCCATTTGTATGCAGTCGCTGGACCACGAGTTGAGTGCCCCAAAAAGGCCTCAAGGGGGCGATTTGTCCTCATGGGCGGACACACCGTGTCCAAGCTGGGGGACCGGCCGTGCTGTGGGCGCCGGGCCCCGGAATGGCGGGTAGAATTAGCCCCATGAGACGCCGGTTGCTGACCCTGGTCTGGTGCGCCTGTGCGGCCGGCATGGCGTGCAGCGATGACGACGATGACCATAGGCTGGCGATGTCGCCGTCGCAGGTGGCCGAGCTACGCGGTCAGGTGGAAACGGCCCTGCGAGCCGCCTACGACCTATCCAAGCCAGACGTCGAGAAGCGCATGCTGGCCCTGTATCCCGATTCAGGGCGCGTGGTGTCCGCGTCGGCCGGCCGCGTCACCACGTCGCGCGACACGCTGGAGGCGGGGATCCGCTACTTCTGGCGGAACGTGGGAGTGAACATGCGCGGCCCACAGTGGATCTGGGACGCGATTCATGTGGACGTGCTGTCATCGACATACGCCGTCGTCACCGGCAGCTATCACATTCCGCACAAGACGCCACGCAATCTGGACCACGTCATCGCCGGTGCGATGACGGCGGTGTTTGCCAAGCGCGACGGCAAATGGGTCATCATTCAGGAACATCTCTCCGACGTGCCCGCGCAGCCGAATGACCCCTCGATGGAACCCGTACCTGCACCAGGCCGACCGCCCAATGACAACGACTAAAGACCTGCTGACGCGCCTTGGCGCGTTGTCCCTCGTCCTCGCCTCCGCCTGCTCCATGCGCACTGAAGCCCCCAAGAGCTCCGCCGCCGAGCGCCTGGCGCGCTACACGACCGTTTCCATCGCGCCGGATCTTTCCGGTCTCGCGGAGAACGATCGCAAGATGATCCCGCATCTCATCGAAGCGGCCAAGGCGATGGATGAGGCGTTCTGGATCCAGGCATTCGGCGACAAGGCGCAGCTGATGGCGTCGATCGAGGACAGTTCGGCGCGCGCGCTGGCCGAGGTGAACTACGGGCCGTGGGACCGACTCGACGCGTATGCAGGCTTCGCACGCTATCACCTCCCGCGCTCCCAGGGAGCGAACTACTACCCGTATGGCATGACCAAGGAGGAATTCGAAGCCGAGGTGGCCGGGGGCGGCAAGCGCGCCGACTCGCTCAAGTCGCTCTATACGATGATTCGTCGAGATGCCGCCGGAAAACTCGAGGCGATTCCGTTCTCGAGGTTTTTCGCGCCGCAACACGAACGTGCGGCAAAGGCGCTCGAGGCCGCGGCTGCGCTGTCAACCGACGCAGGCTTCAAGAGGTATCTGACTCTCCGCGCCAAGGCGCTGCGCGACGACGACTACCAGCCCAGTGATTTCGCCTGGATGGACATGAAGACGAATCCGGTGGATGTCGTCATCGGGCCCATCGAGACGTACGAGGACGAGCTGTTCGGCTACAAGGCTGCGCACGAAACCGTCGTGCTCCTCAAGGACAAGGAGTGGAGTGGCCGCTTGTCACGCTATGCCGGCCTGCTGCCAGCCCTGCAGAAGGGGATCCCGGTGCCGGCCGAGTACAAGAAAGAGACGCCGGGCAGCAACTCGGACCTCAATGCGTACGACGTGATCTACGTGTCGGGCCAGGCCAACACCGGCGCCAAGACGATCGCGATCAACCTGCCCAACGACGAGGAAGTGCAGCTGAAAAAGGGCGCGCGTCGCCTGCAGCTCAAGAACGCCATGCGCTTCAAGTTCGACCGAATCCTGGTGCCGATTGCCAAGGAATTGATTGCCGACGACCAGCTGGTCAACGTCACGTTCGACGCGTTTTTCGAGAACGTGATGTTCCACGAGGTGGCGCACGGGCTGGGCATCAAGAACACGATCAACGGCAAGGGCACGGTGCGCACCGCGCTCAAGGAGCGCTACAGCGCCAGCGAGGAGGGCAAAGCGGACATCCTCGGCTTGTACATGATCCGGCAGCTGCGCGACCGAGGTGAACTCAAGGGCGGCCGGATGGAGGACAACCACGTCGCCTTCCTGGCCAGCATCTTCCGTTCCGTGCGGTTTGGATCGGGCGACTCACACGGCCGAGCCAACATTGCGGCGCTGAACTTTCTGGAGGAGCGCGGCGCATTCACGCGCGATTCGGCGAGTGGCAAGTACCGCGTGGATTTCGTGAAGATGCAGGACGCGGCGAACGCGCTGTCGCAGGCGATACTGAAGTTCCAGGGGGACGGAGACTACTCCGGCCTGGGAGAGTTCAACACCAAGTACGGCTCGTTGTCTTCACAATTGCAGAGCGATCTCGCGCGGTTGGGGGCCAAGGGGATTCCCGTAGACATCGTCTACATCCAGTAACCGCCAACGGCACAGTTGAGTCTGTTGTTGCGCTATCAGATCGTGAGCTTTCCTCGCGTGACGAGGACCGAGTTGCCTCCGACCCTGACCGCGGTGATCGCGCCGGCCTTCTTGTCGACCTCGACATCGAGGATTGAGGGCCGCCCCATCTCGAATCCCTGCTCGACGCGCCACATCAGCGTGCCGTCGGCGCGTTTGTCGCGCTTGGCCACGTAGCCGCCAAAGCCGACGGCGGCGCTGCCGGTGGCGGGATCCTCGGCGACGCCAATCGACGGCGCGTACATGCGCGCCCGATAGTGTGACTCCGGCAACTCGGGCTCGGCGCAGAACAGGAAGACCTTGTTCGTGATGTAGCCGTTGAGCACCCGCTCAAATTCGTCGAGCTGCACGCGGGAGTTGGCCAGCGCCGCACGATTGCGAAGCGGGACGTGCAGGAACCACGTGCCGCAGGAGACGGCCTCCGGTTTGAGATCGCCGGACAGCACATCACCGGGTTCGAGTCCCAGCGCGCGCGCGAGGTCGTCGGCGGGCGGAGCCGGTGGGCCGAACTCGGGCAGCTTGGCCACCGTGAGCTGCGCGAAGTCCGCCTGACCGTCTCGCGAGCGAATCGTGACCGGCACCGGGCCCACGCCCTCCTCGAGGACGATCGTCGTCTCGGCGCCCTCGAGCTTCACTTCGCCGATGGACGCGAGTACGAACGCGGTGCCTACGGTCGGGTGCCCTGCGAACTGGAGTTCGCCGCCCGGCGTGAAGATGCGCACGTGACGCGTGTGCTTCGGGTTCTTGGGTGGCAGCACGAACGTCGTCTCGGAGAAGTTGAACTCGCGCGCGATCGCTTGATATAGCGCCGGTTCGATGCCGGCCGCGTCGGGAAACACGGCGAGCTGATTGCCGCCGAATCGCTTGTCGGTGAAGACGTCGCAGGTCACGAATTCGAATGTCGGCATAGCCTGGAAGACCGGGACTGAGGACTGGTTACTGGTGACTGGAATTCGGTCGCCAGGCGGGTGTGTTTCCGGCGAGAATCTGCGACAGCACACTTGCATCGATGTTGCCGCCGGAGACCACGCAGACCACGGAGCCCTTGTTGGGCGCGAGCCGGGCACCATATGCGATGGCGGCGGCCACTGGCGCTGCGCCGGCTCCCTCCGCGACAACGCGCCCGCGCTGCGCCAGGAGGCGAACGGCGTCCGCGACCTGTTGCACGGTCACGGTGAGCACGTCCGCCACGAGCAACTGCGCCAACGGCCACATCTCGGGGAACACGCCGCGTCCGCCCATGCCGTCGATGAAGCTGCGCTGGTTGTCGATCGTGACAGGTTGGCCCGCGGCGCGCGATGCCGTGAGTGGCGCGGCGCCCTCCACCTCCACGGCGAAAACGCGTACGGCTGGATTGAGCGCGCGCATTCCCGCGGCGATGCCGCAAGTGAGTCCGCCGCCGCCCCACGGCACCAGCACGGCTTTCACGTCCGGGCGGTCCTCGAGTATCTCGAGCGCGATAGTGCCGTTGCCGGCCATGACGTCGGTGTCCGCAAACGGATGAACGAACAGGCCGGGCGCGCCTTCGCGTCCGCCGGCCTGCATGACCTTCCACCACTCGTCGTACGGCACGCGCTCTACGTTGCCGCCCAGTCGCTCGACCGCGTCGGTCTTGGCCCGGGGCGCGGAGTCCGGCACCAGTGCGGTGGCCGGCACGCCCAGCATGCGCGCGGCGAACGCGACGCCCTGTGCCATGTTGCCGGCGCTCGCCGTGTAGGCGCCGCCGGCGAGGTCCTCGCGGGGCACCGCGAGCATCTTGTTCAGCGCGCCGCGCAACTTGAAGGATCCAATCGGCTGGAGGTTCTCGAGCTTGATCCAGGCCAGGCCGCCCGCGTGGATCGGATTGAGCGGCGTGCGCGACGCCCGTCCCTTTATCCGCTCCTGCGCGGCGCGCACCTGCTCGATCGTCGGCGCGGCGAGGGCGCTCACCTAGAACTCGACCGTGGTGCCGACGCTGTCGGCACGGGCGCGCTCGTACAGCCATTGGGCGCACGCCAGGTCCTCGACCGCGACGCCGAGCGACTTGAAGAGCGTGATCTCGTGTTCACTACGCCGGCCCTTGGCGGCACCCGTGAGCAGCTCGCCGATTTCCGCGACGATGTCGGATGCGGCGAACTTGCCTTTCTTCATCGGGATGATCAGTTCGCCGGCTTCGTTCAGGGCGCTCTCGCGGCAATCCACAAACACCCGGCTGCGAGTGACGGCGGCGGTGTCCAGTTCGCGTGCGGTCGGAACCGAAGCGCCAACCGCATTGATGTGCGTGCCGTCGCGCAGCCATGTGCCCTCGAGTACTGGCTCGCGCGAGGCCGTGACGGTGCAGATGACGTCCGCGTGGCCGACTGCGGCTGCCCGATCGCCGGCGACTTCGAACGCGACCTGGTGATCCTTGGAGGCGGACTCAACGAGTGCGTGGGCGTGTTTCGGGTCCCGGCTCCACACGATGACGTGCTGGAACGGTCGTGCCGCCAGCATCGCGTCAATGTGCGTGCGGGCCTGCACACCCGAGCCGAGTATGGTGACGGTGCTCGCGTCTTTCCGGGCCAGCAGCTTGGTTGCGACGCCGGACACTGCCGCGGTGCGAATCGCCGTGATGGACGCGGCGTCCATGAGCGACAACAAACAGCCGTTCGATCCGTCAAAGAGTGCAACAGCTCCTTGATGCGAGGCGAGCGCCGTGCCGTGGTTGGCCGGAAACACGGAAATCAGCTTCGCGCCAATCGCTTTGAGCGCGCCGGAATAGGCGGGCATGACGCCGAAGAAGTTGTTGGTGTCCGGGATCCGGATCACCGGCCGCAGCGGCAGCACGACCTCACCGCGCGCCAGCGAAGCAAGCGCTGCTTCCATGAGCTCGATGCACTTCGGCATCGAGAGCAGCTGACTTACCTCGCGCTTATTGAGAATCAGGAGTGACAATAGTTGCCTACTTCTCCGCCATGAACGGATACTTGTAGTCGGTGGCGGGAACGAAGGTCTCCTTGATCGTCCGGGCGCTGACCCAGCGCTGCAGATTCATCTTCGAGCCGGCCTTGTCGTTGGTTCCTGACGCGCGCGCGCCACCGAACGGCTGCTGGCCCACCTGGGCGCCCGTGGGCTTGTCGTTGATATAGAAATTGCCGGCCGCATTGCGCAGGGCCAGCAGCGCTTCACGCACCGCGCCACGGTCCTGCGAGAACACCGCGCCCGTGAGCGCGTACGGCGAGGTTCGATCCACCAGCTGCAACGTCTCGCCCCACTTGCTGTCGTCGTACACATACGCCGTCACCACCGGGCCAAAAATCTCCTCGCGCAGCAGGCGATAGCCGGGATCCTGCGTCTCGACCAGCGTTGGCGCGATGAAATAGCCTTGATCGCCGGTCGCCATGCCGCCCGAGACGATCTTCGCGTTCGACTTCGCGTCGTCGAGGTAGCTGCTGATCTTGGTGAACGACTTCTTGTCGATCACGGCGCCCATGAAGTTCCGGAAGTCGCGCACGTCGCCGACCTTGATGTCGCTCATCATGCCGGTCGCGGCGTCCCTCACCTTCTTCCACAGTGACTTGGGGACGTAGACGCGGCTCGCGGCCGAACACTTCTGGCCCTGGTACTCGAATCCGCCTCGCGCGATGGCGACCGCGACCGCCGTCGCGTCGGCGGACGGATGCACCATGATGAAGTCCTTGCCTCCGGTCTCGCCCACGATGCGTGGATACGTCGCGTAGCGCGACATGTTGTCGCCAATGGTCTTCCACATGCTGTTGAAGACCACGGTGCTGCCGGTGAAGTGCACGCCCGACAGGTCACGGTGCGACAGACACACCTCGCTGATCTCGGCCGCGTCGCCCGGCACCATGTTGATCACACCCGGCGGCAGGCCCGCGGTCTCCAGCAGCTTCATGACGTAGTACGCCGAGAGCATCGCGGTGGACGCCGGCTTCCAGACCACCGTGTTGCCCATGAGCGCCGGCGCGGTAGGCAGGTTGCCGTTGATGGCCGTGAAGTTGAACGGCGACACCGCGTACACGAATCCTTCCAATGCGCGGTAGTCGAGCTGGTTCCAGATGCCGGCCGACGAGTTCGGCTGCTCGCTGTACAGCTCCTGTGCGTACTGCACGTTGAAACGCCAGAAGTCCGTGAGTTCGCAGGCGGCGTCGATCTCCGACTGGAAAACGGTCTTCGACTGGCCCAGCATCGTGGCCGCGTTGAGCGTTGACCGCCACGTGGTGGCCAGCAGTTCGGCGGCGCGAAGGAAGACGGCGGCGCGATCCTCCCATGCCCAGTTCGCCCACTCCTTGCGCGCCGCGGCCGCGGCCTTGATGGCCTGCGACACATGCTTCGCCTGCGCGCGGTGCCACTCGGCCAGCACGTGCCCGTGATTGTGCGGCATCACGACCTTGGACAGGTCGCCGGTGCGGATTTCCTTGCCACCGATGACGATCGGGATGTCCGCGCGCTCCAGGGCCATGCGATCGATGCGCGCCTTGAGTTCCGCGCGCTCCGGCGATCCCGGCGCGTACGACTTTACCGGCTCGTTCACGGCGACCGGCACTCGGCGCACACCGTTGACCGTGGCGAGAATCGCGCCCGATGTCGAGGGGAGATCGGCGATAGCGACGACCGGCGTCGCGGCGGACGTCGACGCTGCCGCTTTGCCGTTCGAGGACTTGCCATTCGGAGATTTCGCGGCCGCCTTGGCCGGCTTGGTGGCGGATGATTTGCGCGCGCGTGCCTTCATGAGACGCTTGGCCATGGCACAGGGAGGAGGGAGGAGGGAGGAGGGAGGAGGGAGGAGGCGGCTCGCCTGCCTCCGACGTCCACGTGAAACATACGAAGCGAAGCAGCGTGGTCGTTAGTCTCCAAGGCGTGCCCGCACTCCGGAAACCCGCCCGAATTGTCCCCGCCGCGATGATCGCGGCGTGCGCCCCCGGCCCGATCGCCTGGCAAGACAGCACGACGCCTGCACCCGAGGCTCCGACGACTCCCCCTGCCGTCAGCGTGCCGGCGCTGCCGGCGCAATGCGTCTCCAGTATCCGCACGATGGTGAGCGCGTCAGGCGTGCAATACGCGGCGTGGTGGTCGCTGCGTCCGGACAGCACTGCTGATATCGTGGCCTCCTCAACCACAGACGGCCGGACGTGGAGGCCGCCGGTGCGGCTCGACACCGCGGACGTCGGGAGAGTCGGTTGTCGCCGGCCGCCGCCAGCGATCGCTGTCGAGGGGGACAATCTTCACGTTGTGTACGCGATGAAGGCACGCGAGGGTCCGGGCATCTTTCTGTCACATTCGATGGACCGTGCTCGCACGTTTCACTCGCCGGTCGCGGTCGTGTACGGCGAGAGACCTGGGCTCGCATCGGTGGCCGCGGCCGGCAATTTCGTCATTGTTGCGTACGAGGATCCCAACACCACGCCGACGCGGATTTCCATCGCCCTGTCAACGACTATGGCCCATCTGTTCGAGTACCGCGAAGTCATCTCCCCGAAGGACGCGGCGGGATCGGAACCGATTGTCTACTCCGACGGGAAGCGCATCATGGTGATGTGGCGTCGAGCCGGCGACGGCACGAAGTTCGTCCACCGTCTCGGAGCGGTCCGGTGAAAAAGCACTGCATCGGCGCTCATCCGAGTGACAACGGCGGCATCGACATGGCGGTGCGGCGCGCCGCCAAGGCCGGCCAGTGCACGATGCAGTTGTTCACGGCCATCCCGAAGTATTACGGCGACAAGACGGGCATCTCGAGTTCGCGGCTGGAACGTTTTCGCGCGGCGATCGCGGAGACGAAGATGGATCCGGCGCGCATGGTGGCCCACGGCGCGTATGTGCTCAACGTCGCGACGCCGGACACCGAAAAATGGACGCGCGCGCGCGATGGCCTGAAGAAGGAACTGGAGCGGTCCACGCTGCTGGGCATCGGCACCGTCTGCTTTCACCCGGGCGCGGCCACGGACGGCGACCGCGAGGCCGCGTCAGAACGAATTGCCGCAGCGATGGTGTTCGCGCTCCAGGCGGTGGAGTCACCCGTCCGCTTGTTGATCGAGAACACCGCCGGCGCCGGGACGACGATGGCCCGGACAGCAGAAGAGGTTGGGTCGATGCTGTCGAAGATCCCCAGGAAGCTCCGGCCGAGGACCGGTTACGGGCTGGATACCTGCCACCTGTACGCGTCCGGGTACGACATCGCCAAGTCGAAGGGCGAGTTGAAGAAGACGCTGGACGCTTTCGAGGAGGCCACCGGGGAGGCGCCGGGGTTCTTCCACCTGAACGACAGTGAAGGCGCGCTCGGTTCCAACCGGGACCGCCACGCCCTGCTCGGCGAGGGGTCCATCGGGACGGAGCCGTTCGGGTGGCTCCTGGCGGATCCACGCTCCCGGGAAGTGCCCCTCGTCCTCGAAACACCGCAGGAAAACGCCGAAATCGCCCCGGATGACGACACCCCCGACCCGTTCGACGTCCGGATGCTCGAAATCCTGCGGCGTTTCAGTGCGTAAACCGCCGGTTTTCAGAGGGAAAAACGCGATTCTCAGAGGGAAAAACGCCAGTTTCCCTATTGCGCGCTCTGGGGAGCCGCTTACTATTCGGCCGACGGAGGGAAAAAACGCCGATTCCCAGAGGGAAGCAGGCACCTCCGTTCACCACTCCATAGGAGAGACCATGGCGGCCAAGAAGAAGAAGAAGGCGGCGAAGAAGAGGAAGCCGAATGCAGCGTTCATGAAGCCGGTGCAGCCGGATGCGCACCTCGCGGCTGTGGTCGGCGCCAAGCCGATACCGCGCACGGAAGTCACGAAGAAGCTTTGGGCTTACATCAAGAAGCACAAGCTTCAGGACTCGAAGGAGCGCCGCATGATCAACGCCGACGCCGCGCTCAAGGCAGTCTTTGGAGGGAAGGGCCGGGTCAACATGTTCGAGATGACCAAGCTCGTCTCCAGGCACATGAAGTAACTGACGCTTCGGCGTCGTTCACGGGGGCGCGCGGCGCGAGCCGGGCGCCCTTCGTAGTTTTCGCGTGCGATTTCTCGATTCTCCGGCATCAATGGCAAAGAAGAAACCGAAGGCAGCAGGCAACGTCGTCGCGCAGGCGCGCAAGGGCAGTGCGCCGCAAGCGTCGCAAGCGCCGCTGGCCAAGCGCGTGTGGGAGAATATCAAGTCGCTGGGCGGCGCGGTGCTCATCTACCTCGTGATCAAGACGCTCTTGATGGAGGCGTTCCGGATCCCGAGCGGCAGCATGATCCCCACGATGCTCATCGGCGACTGGCTTTTCGTGAACAAGGTCGCGTACGGACCGCACATTCCGTTCACGCGCGCGCACCTGCCGGGGTACACCTCGCCCGGGCGCGGAGATATCGTGGTGTTCGAGTCGCCGTATCAGCCCGACGAAGCGGAGCGCGGCAATGACGCCACGCCGACGCTGGTGAAGCGGCTCATCGGCATGCCGGGCGACACGATCTACATGCGCGAGGGCTTGGTCCACATCAACGGCATCCCGCAGCGGCAGGGGTACGCCGCCGCGCAGAATCCCAAGGGCGACGGCGTGGACCGATCACCGCTGATGGACTGGCAGCACAAGATCGAACTCACGGGGTCGCGCTTTGGCCCGCCGCCCAAGGAACCGAACCTCGATCACTGGGGCCCGCTGCTGATTCCGCCCGAGCACTACTTCATGATGGGCGACAATCGGTACGGCTCGAAGGACAGCCGGTACTGGGGCATCGTGCCGCGCGGGAACGTTCGCGGTCGTCCGATGTTCGTGTATTACTCGTACGTCGGCGGCGGGGAAAGCGATCGCCCCTTGCCGGCACTCACGGACATCCGGTGGTCGCGGCTGGGGCACTGGATTCGCTAGCCACGGCCCCGTTCCACCCTTTGCGCTTGGCCCGGTGAAGCGTCATTAACACAGCAGGGAAATAGTGACGCAGGGCACACGCCAGGGTCGCCGCGGACGACGACATTGGTGATCGTTGAAGGTGGCAGGTATGCGGTGAGGTGACATGAGCACGTTCTTCCCGAAGGACACGGTCCAGTGGCACTTCGAGGAACCGACGGTGCTGCGCCGGTTCTCGTTGTCGCTGTGGGAGATGGCGCTGATGACGGGCGTGGTCCTGCGCCTGTATCGCGCCGTCGTGCTCAACTACGGCGCCACGACGTGGATCTGGTTGGCGGCGCTGGGCGTCGGCGTGCTGCTCTTCTGCGCGATGGCCACGATGCACCTCGCCAACTTCCCGGTGAAGCACTGGCTGTGGCGCGCGCCGATCTTCGCGGCTATCGAGGTGTCGGCGGAGTCGGTGACCAGCTTGCTGCTTATCTGGCTCGGCCGCGAACCCAATGGCAGCACCCGAGCCGAGTGGCATGATTGGCCAGCGATGGCGTTCAACGCGCTGTTCACGCGCGAGTTGACGGTGCTGGCGTGGGCGGCAGTGCTCGCCGTGGTCGTGTACATCGTGCGGCGCGTGGTGCTGCGCGAATCCGTTGATGAGGAGACCGCGGCCGAGGAATAGGTGCCTCTCCCGCCGAAGGGCGGTGCAGTGGCAGTTTTAGGCATGAGAATCCTCTGCCTCGCTTTTCCGATCGCTTTAGCGTCGGCGTCACTCGTCGACGCGCAGGACGTCCGACTCAACCGCCCGTTCGGCACGCTGCGCGAACAGGCTGAGATGCAGCAGCGCTGGTTGCAGCGCCGCATGGAGACGGTTCTCCCGGCCTTGATGCGCAAATACGGCGTCGACTTCTGGGTCGTGCCGATGCGCGAGTACAACGAGGATCCGGTGTTCACCTCGATCGTGTCACCGACGACGTTCGCCGCACGGCGCCGGACGATCTACGTCTTTCATGACACCTGCTCCCGGCCCTCGGCTCCCGGCGCTCAGCCAAGGACCGAAGGCCGAGAGCCGAAAGCGTGTGGAGTGGATCGCATCGCGCTGGGCGGGTCGTCGCAGGGCGGAGTCTTCCAGCCGGTGCGCTCGACTCAGGTTGCTGCCGGGCCCGCCGGCGGGAACGTCGCCCGTAACGCGGAACTGTGGGGCGACGAGCAGTGGCAGGTGCTCAGGAACCTGGTGAACGACCGAAAGCCGCGCGCCATCACGATCAACGTGTCGACGGTGTTCGCGTTCTCTGACGGACTCACCGTCGGCGAATACGACGGCATGAAGGCGGCGCTGGGCGCGGAGTGGACGGGGAAGTTCCACTCGGTGGACGGTCTCGCGGTCGACCTCATCGCGTCGCGGCTACCGGAAGAGGAAGTCGTGTTCAAGAAGATGACGGAGGTCGTGTGGGGAATCATCGACACCGCGTTCTCCAATGTCGTCATCACGCCTGGTGTGACGCGCACCGAGGATGTCGTCTGGTGGATGCGCCAGCGCGTCAACGACCTCGGGCTCGGCACGTGGTTCCAGCCATCGGTGGAAGTGCAGCGCATGGGGGTCACCGAGGAACAGCTCGGCCCCAATCCAGTCATCCAGCGCGGCGACGTGTTGCACTGCGACTTCGGCATCGTGGCGCACCGGCTGAATACCGACACGCAGCACATGGGCTACGTCCTCCGCGTCGGCGAGAACGACGTGCCGCCGGGGATCAAGACGGCGCTGGAGAGTTCCAACAAGCTCCAGGACATTGTGATGAACGAGATTCGGCCGGGGCGCAGTGGCAACGAGATTCTCAAGGCGTCACGCGACGCGATGAAGACCGCGGGCATCGACGGCACCGTGTACACGCATCCCATCGGGGTGCACGGGCACGGCGCGGGCCCGCTCATCGGGCTGTGGGACTATCAGGACGGCGTGTCGGGTCGCGGCGACGCGAAGGTGATTCCGGGCATGTGGTTCTCGATCGAGTTGCAGGCGACGACGCCGGTGGCAGAGTGGAATGGCCAGAAGGTGCGGTCCGCGCAGGAAGAGGACGCGATCGTCGCGGCTGACGGGAAGATCCGATGGGTGTTGCAGCGCCAAACCAAGTACTGGCTGGTGAGGCCGCTCGTACCCTGAGCCCTATATTTCCTCCATGAAGAAGAAGGCGTCCAACAAGGATCTCATCGTCGTCGGCGACCGGGTTTTGGTGAAGGTCGAAGAGGGCGAGGAGCGCACCAACGTCGGGTTGTACCTGCCGCCGACCGCGGTGGACAATCAGGCGGTACAGAGTGGAACCATCGTCGCGACTGGCCCGGGCCTGCCCTTGCCGGCGCCGGACGCGAATAGCGAAGAACCGTGGCGCAACGCCACGCGTGAGACGCGCTTCGTACCGATGCAGGCTCGCATCGGCGACTACGCGCTCTTCTTCAGGAAGGCCGCCGTCGAAATCACGTTCGAAGGCGACCGCTTTCTCGTCGTGCCACAGGCCGCCATTCTGGCGCTCGTGCGCAACGATGACTTTGACATCGACAAACTCTAGGGACTGGGAACTAGGGACTAGGAACTGGAAAACCATGCAACTACCGCTCTCGCAGGGCATGTATCCCGAAGAGTTCATCGCGCCGATGCGCGCTGAGCTGACCACGCTCGGCTTCGAGGAGCTGAAGACGCCGGAAGACGTCGATCAGCGTCTCATGGAGAAGGGCACCACGATGGTGGTGGTGAACTCGATGTGCGGTTGTGCCGCGCGCATGGCGCGTCCGGGCGTGAAGATGGCGCTGGCCGAATCGCCGGTGAAGCCGAGCCGCCTCACGACCGTTTTTGCGGGCCAGGAGCGCGAGGCCACGGACAAGGCGCGCGCCTACTTCACCGGCTATCCGCCGTCATCACCGTCCATCGCGCTGCTGCGCGACGGCAAGCTGGTGTACATGATGGAGCGTTGGCAGATCGAAGGCCGTCCTGCTCCGGAAATCGCTGCTGATTTGGTGGACGCGCTCAAACAACACTGTTAACAGCCCGGCCGAGTACGACTACAAATCGCCCGATCTCGCTGGCGCGATAATGTCCGCCTTGGGCGACTCCGGGACGGGAAGAAAATCCTCTCCCGGATTGACGTAGATGTCGGTTTCAATGCCGTACTGCCGGTCGTGCAGTTCCTTGTACCGGCGGCCGAGCTTCATGAGCTCCGTGTGCGTGCCCGACTCGACGATCTCGCCCTTCTCCAGCACTAGGATCTGATCGGCGCTCTCGATGGTCGAGAGCCGGTGCGCGATGACAAATGTGGTGCGGCCGGTGCGCAGCTTCTTGAGGCCGTCGCGGATCATTGCTTCGCTCTCGCTGTCCAGCGATGACGTGGCTTCGTCGAGAATGAGGATCTTCGGGTCCGCGATGATGGCGCGCGCGATGGCCACGCGCTGACGTTGGCCGCCCGACAACTTCACGCCGCGTTCACCGACGATGGTGTCGTACTTGTCCTTGAAGCCTTCGACGAAGTCATCCACGTGCGCGATCTCCGCCGCGGCGATGACGTCCGCCGCCGTCGCGCCGGGCCGCGAGTAGCCGATGTTCTCTTTGATGGTTCCGTCGAACAGGAAGTTGTCCTGGAGTACGACGCCCACGTGATCGCGGAACTCATGGAGCTTGAGCGCGTCCAGATCGCGTCCGTCAATCAGAATGCGACCGGTTTTCGGCCGCGCGAACGCCATGACGAGACTGACGAGCGTGCTCTTGCCGCCACCACTGGATCCCACAAGCGCCGTGGTGCTGCCGGCCTTGGCGCGGAACGTCACGTGCTTCAGGACCGGCGCGTCCGGGTTGTACTCGAACCACACATTCTGGAATTCCACTTCGCCACTGACGTCTGGCACCGGTGACTTGGTCGCGTCCGCCTGGTCTTCCGTCGTCATGTCGCGGATTTCGCGGATGCGATCCAGGCCGGCGAACGCCTCGGTGATTTGCGTACCGATGGAAGCGATGCCCACGAGCGGGGCGGCCACCATGCCGATGAAGAAGATGTACATGAACATGTCGCCCAACGTCATGCGACCTTCGAGCACATCACGCCCGCCCACGAGGATCATGAGGACGCCGATGAGGCCGGTGATCACCGCGACGCCGGACCCGACTGCGGACGTGCCCGTGATGCTCTTGGCAACATTTCGGAATAGCCGGTGCGCACCCTTCGCGAACGTGCTCTCCTCACGACGCTCGGCCGTGTAGACCTTCACGATCCGGATTCCGCCCACCGTTTCCGCCAGGCGGCCGGTGACCTCGGCGTTGATCGCGCCGCGCTCGCGGAAGATCGGACGCAAACGCTTGAACGCGATCGCCATCATGCTGCCGAACCCAACGAGGATCAGCAGTGTGATCGCGGTGAGCTTCCAGTTGAGCCAGAAGAGTACGCCGAGCGCGATCGTCGCCGTGAGGAAACCGCCGACGAGCTGGATGATGCCCGTGCCCACGAGGTTCCGCACGCCTTCCGCGTCGGTCATGATGCGCGAGATCAGGATGCCGGTCTTGGTGGAGTCGAAGTACGACACCGGCAGCCGGAGTACGTGCATCTGGACGGCCTTTCGCATCTCCGTGATGGCACGCTGGGCCGCGATTGACACCACCTGTGCCAGCGCGAAGCCGGTGGCCGCCTGGACCACCATCGCGCCGAATGCCGCCAGCGCCAGCGGCATCAGCAGGTCGGCGCGTTGCTTTCCAATCACATCGTCGATCAGGAACTTCGAGCTTGCAGGGAGCACGAAGCTGACGAGGCGATTGACGAGCATCAGCGAGAAGCCGATCGACAGCGACCGCTTGTGTCGCGACATCAGGTCGCGCGTTTCCTTCCACGCGCGCTTGGTGTCGACTTTCTTCTTGTCGGGCTTGGCCGGCGCTGTCACGGCGGGGGCAGTCACGCGTTCAAATGTACTCGGCCCACGCGCTGCGTCGGATTCGAGAGCCGCAGTTCACTGGTACTGGATGTACACCGGCACCGGCCGCAGCTGAAGCAGTTCCGCGGGCGTCAGCAGCTTGTCGCCTTTCTGCGTGTCGTGCCGGTAGAACAGCTTGAATCCCGCGAATTGGACCGGCTCGCTCACGATGTAGGAGCGATACGAATCGAACTTCACAGACGGCACGCCCCAGCCGTCCATGTGCATCACGATCTGCACGCGCGGATCGAGTTGGATCTCGCTCGCGTTCCGCACCATCGGGGCTCGAAAGCGGTGAATCACGAACACCTTGGGCGGTAGCTTTTTTTCCGTCGCCAGTTTCGACAGAAACGCAATGGTCTCGTTGATCTCGCTCGCCCGCACGAAGCCGATCTGCTTGCCAGGCGCCACCGAGTCCGGCAGGTAGCGCATGTTGAACTCCGGGTCCACACCGAGGTGGACGTCGGGCCGTTCGAGGAACTTGGCGAGGCGCGGCAGCTCATCCACGATGGTGCTGTGGCCGGCCTGGATGTCCAGAAACAGGATTGCGCCGCGCTCGCGCGCCCAGCCGTACACCGTCTCGATCAGCGCCGAGTCCATGCGCAGGCGGTACTTGCCGTCCTTGCCGGGCGCGGCTTGGGCGACGACGGCGATGAAATGCAGTGCGGGCTGAACGGGCGTGAGTGAATCCGCCGCGTTCCATTCCGCGACCACGGAGTCGAGCTTTGCCAGCATATGATCGCGCGGATACTGGCCCAGCACTCCCATGCGCTTTGAGAGCGGCGTTCCGTAGAACGCCACGATGCGCTTGGCCGGCAGAATCGATCCGGGCAGGGGCGGCGGCGTGCGCACGGGCCAGCCGCGATGGGCGAGTCCGGCGCGGATGGTCCGGGCAAGTTGCACCGAGTCCTTGAGCGTGCGCCTCGACGGCAATAGCACGTCGACCGGTGGCACCCGGCGCGGTGGCTCCGAGTCCGGCACTGCAGTCGAGTCGCGTCTGGCCCGCGCGGCCTGCGTCGAATCGCGCCGGGAACTGTCGGGTGGCGATTGCGCGGCGGCGACGTGCGCGATTGCGATGACGAGCGGAATGAAAAGTGATCGCAATCGCACGGGTTTCCGCTGAGGTTGGTGACGAAACAGGGTCCTCAGAATGGTACAGAAGATCCGTCGGTTCGTTCAGGATGACCGTCGGTCATTGCGCCGCCGAAAACTGACATTTTCGCGCTGACACACAGCGGGGCAGGGCGCAAGACCCCCCGAAAACGGCTTCTCTAGTGGTGCTTGCTGGGGAGGGGTAGGTTCCGCCCGTCTTAAAACCGCGACTCACTATGGCCAAGAAGCCGAAGCGTCCAGCGAAGAAGCGTCCGACCAAGCCCCAGCGGCCCGCAAAGGTCAAAAAAGCGCCAGCCAGGAAGGCGCCCAAGGCAGCGTCGCGCAGCGCGGCAAGACCTTCAGCCCAGCGAGCAGGGGCGACCCCGGCTGCGCCAGCTTCGCCAGCGGCGAAGGCCCCCACGCCACTCGAAGAGGTCGAGCGGTTCATGGCGGAAGTCGTTCGCCGCAATCCCAGCGAGCCCGAGTTCCACCAAGCGGTCCGCGAGGTGGCGGACAGCGTCATGCCGCTGGTCCTGGGCGACCGCCGCTACCGGGACGCCAAGATCCTGGAACGCATGGCCGAACCCGATCGCGTCATCTCGTTCCGTGTGGCGTGGGAAGACGACCAGGGCAACGTCCAGATCAATCGCGCGTGGCGCGTGCAGTTCAACGGCGCCATCGGCCCGTACAAGGGCGGCATGCGGTTCCATCCCAGCGTGACGTTGGGGGTTCTGAAATTCCTTGGTTTCGAGCAGACGTTCAAGAACTCGCTCACCGGCCTGCCCATGGGCGGCGGCAAGGGAGGGTCCAACTTCGATCCCCATGGGAAGAGCGACCGCGAGGTGATGCGCTTCTGCCACAAGCTCATGATGGAGCTGTTTCGCCATATCGGTGAACGGACCGATGTGCCCGCGGGCGACATCGGCGTGGGAGCGCGCGAAGTGGGCTACATGTTCGGCGCGTACCGCAAGCTGGAGAACCGTTTCACGGGCGTGTTCACCGGCAAGGGCCGCGCGTTCGGCGGCAGTGCTATCCGGCCCGAGGCGACGGGTTACGGGCTGATCTACTTCACCGAAGCGATGCTCGCGCAGGCCAAGAAGGGCATCAAGGGACGCACCGCCGCCGTGTCCGGTTCTGGCAACGTCGCGCTGTACGCGATCGAGAAGCTCAGCCACTTGGGCGCCAAGGTCGTCACCGCGTCCGATTCGAGCGGCTTCATTCACGACCCGGACGGGATTCACGGGGAGAAGGTCGAGTTCCTGAAGGACCTCAAGGAAGTGCGTCGCGGACGCATTTCGGAGTACGTCACCGAGTATCCCAAGGCCAGGTTCTTCGCCGGCAAGCGGCCCTGGGGCGTGCGTTGCGACCTGGCTTTTCCGTGCGCCACGCAGAACGAGCTGTCACTCGCGGACGCCAAGCAACTGGTGAGCAACGGCGTGATTGCGGTGGCCGAAGGCGCCAACATGCCCAGCGACGCGGACGCGGTGCACTACTTCCTGCACAAAAAAGTGCTGTTCGCGCCCGCAAAGGCGGCGAACGCAGGCGGCGTTGCGGTATCAGGCTTGGAGCAGACGCAGAACTCGATGCGGTTGACCTGGTCGGCCAAGGAAGTGGACGAGCGGCTGCTCCAGATCATGCACGACATCCACACGACATGCGTGAAGCACGGCAAGGACTCGACCGGCTTCGTGAATTACGTGAAGGGGGCGAACGTCGGCGGGTTTGTGAAAGTGGCCGAAGCCATGCTCGCGTACGGGATCATGTAGGGACCGCGCTCGTGGGCGGCGCGAAGATGGTGCTGCCCACGAGCGGCTCGAACCGCGCCTGGAAGAACCGCAGGTGTGACGGCTCGTAGGTGAAGCGCAGGCCGCGCACTCGCGTCCGTTCTTCGAACACCGCCGCAACGCTCTCGGCGACGACATCCATGTGTGCCTGCGTATACACGCGGCGCGGAATGGTGAGGCGCACCAACTCCAACGTCGGGTGGCGGTTCTGGCCGGTCTCGGCCCGCCCGGCGGACACAGCGCCGCGTTCCATGCTGCGGATTCCCGACTCGACGTACAGTGCGCACGCCAGTGATTGCGCCGGAAAATCGTCGCGTGCCAGGTGCGGCAGGATCGCGGCGGCGTCGAGAAACACGGCGTGGCCGCCGACCGGCTTCACGATGGGGATGCCGGCGCCCTCGAGCTTTTCGCCGAGGTAGAGGACCTGGCCGATGCGGGCGCGGATGTAGTCCTCCTGCACGGACTCGCCGATGCCCACGGCCATGGCCTCCAGGTCGCGGCCCGCGAGTCCGCCGTAGGTGTGCAGCCCTTCGAAGAGGACCACGAGGTTCTTGGCGCGCTGCGCGAGCTCGTCGTCGCGCAGGCCCAACCAGCCGCCGATGTTCACGAGGCTGTCCTTCTTGCCGCTCATCGTGATGCCGTCGGCGTACGAGCACAGCTCGTACAGGAGTTCGGTGATCGTGCGGTCGCGGTGACCCGGCTCGCGTTGCTGGACGAACCAAACGTTCTCCACGGCGCGCGTCGCGTCGAGGATCACCTTGATGTTGTGGCGGTGCGCGAGCGCCGAGACGTCGCGCATGTTGGCGAGACTGATCGGTTGTCCGCCGGCCATGTTGACCGTGGCCGCGACCGAGATGTATGGAATGTTCCTGGCGCCGACGTCGGCAATGAGGCGCTCGAACTTGGCCGGGTCCACGTTGCCTTTGAACGGATGCTCGGCGGCCGGGTCGTGCGCTTCGTCGATGATCACGTCATGGAACGTGCCGCCGGCCAGTTCCTGGTGCGCGCGCGTCGTGGTGAAGTACATGTTGCCGGGGATGTGGTCGCCCGGCGTGATGAGCAGGCGCGACAGGATGTGTTCCGCGCCGCGGCCTTGGTGCGTGGGGATGACGTGTGGCACGCCGTAGTGCTTCTGCACCGCGGCTTCCAGGGAATAGAAGTTGCGGGAGCCGGCGTAGGCCTCGTCGCCCAGCATCATGGCGGCCCACTGCCGGTCCGACATCGCGTTTGTGCCGGAGTCAGTGAGCAGGTCGATGTAGACGTCGTCCGAGCGGAGCAGGAACGTGTTGAAGCCGGCCTCGGCGATCGCGCGCTCACGCTGCGGGCGCGTGGTCATGACGAGGGGCTCGACGACCTTGATGCGCCAAGGCTCGGCCCAGCTACGGCGTGGCATGCGTGAAATTCATGGGAAGCCGGCCCAGGGGTCAGTCGGGGGAATTGCCGGAGGATGTCAGGCAATCACTGGCCCTCTCGGCCGCGCGCCGGTACGTTCTCATTCGATGACCACCAGTTCCCGGAACGAACTCGTTGGGATGTTCGTGGTTGGCGCCGCCGCTTTCATCTGGAGTGGCGTTGCGCCGTTCGACCGACTGACCTGGGTACTGGAGATCTTCCCGGTCGTGCTGGCGCTGCCGGTGCTGGCGCTCACGCGGAAGCGGTTCCCGCTGACGCGGCTGGTGTACTGGCTGATCCTGGTTCATGCGCTGATCCTGATGCTCGGCGGGGCCTACACCTACGCGCGGGTGCCATTGGGCTTCTGGGTGCAGGACCTGTTCGGCTTCGCGCGCAACCATTACGACCGGCTCGGCCATCTGGCCCAGGGGTTCATCCCTGCGCTGATCGCGCGCGAGATCCTGCTGCGGACGTCGCCGCTCAAGTCGGGCAAGTGGCTGTTCTTCCTCGTGACGATGACGTGCATGGGCATCAGCGTCATGTACGAGTTCATCGAGTGGTGGGCGGCGCTGGTCGCCGGGGGCGGCGCGACCGAGTTCCTCGGCACGCAGGGCGACGTGTGGGACACCCAGTGGGACATGTTCCTTGCGACGATCGGCGCGATCACCGCGCAGGTGACGCTGTCCCGTGTGCAGGACCGCCAGTTGAACGCGAGCGCCTGACGGCAGCTTCGCGCCGACGGCGGCTTCGGCGTCGGCTACAGAAACCGGAACCGGCTCAGCGTGCGGCCGATGCGCGGCCGGTACGTCGCGAAGTCCGACCGATCGAGCGTGAAGATCGTCGTGGTACGCAAGACCTCGGCGGCGGCGACGAGGGACGCGTCGGCGAAGTCCATCGGGTGATCCTCATACTCCTCCATGAGGTCCAGCACGCGGTGCATTCCGTCGTCGTCCAATGGCCACCGGCGCAGCGCTGGCGCTGCCACGAATTCGCGAAACCTGCCACAGTTGATTGTGCCGGGACCGAGCATGTGAAACGCCTCGGTCAGCACGGCGTCGGTCGTCACCAGAGTGTCGGAGAGCGTAGCCACCACGTCGAGGCAGTGACTGTGCTGCTCGTCGCGCGGATCGAACATGGCGACGAACGGTCCGGTGTCTACGAGGATCACCGGCCGTGCTTCTTGCGGAGGTACTCCCTCACGGTCTGGCGCACTTTGGTGGACGGACCCAGCGCGTTGCCGCCCGGACCGAGGTCCAGGCTCTGGTAGATCTCCCAAGCCGTTCTGGGCAAGGACGCCCGCAGTTCGCGCTGGGCCGTCAGCAGCCCGCGCTTGAGCGCCGCGGAAATGGAGTCACCAGTCCGCCGTTGGATTTCGGCGAGCGCGCGCTCCGCCGCGCCGTCGAGGCGCACGGAACGGGTCCGGGAGTTGCTGTTGGGGGCCGGCATAGGTAATACAAACATAAGACAGCCTGACATTTGGGGAAGGCCCGCCAGTATGCCTGTCCCCGACTGGCGTGTGTCACCATACTATTGCGACCCGTACCCCGGCATTTCGTGATCATCCATCGTGCACTCGTCGTTCTCGTTGGACTTGCGGCTGGCGCGGCATCGTCGGCTGCCCAGCGCACTGCGCCGGCCGCGTTGGCCGCGGCGTATGTGCCCGGTCCCATCTGGGAACGACGCACGCCGGAGCAGGTGGGCCTCGACGCGGTCAAGCTCCAGGAGGCGATCGCGTTCGCCCGCGAGAAAGAGGTCAAGAACCCGCGCGACCTCGAGGAGAACCACTATCAGAGCTTTGGTCGCGAGCCCTTCGGGAACGCGATCGGGCCCATGAAGGCGCGCGGTGACGCCACCGGCATCATCATCAAGAACGGGTATATCGTGGCCGAGTGGGGCGAGCCAAGCCGCGTGGACATGACGCACAGCGTGACGAAGAGCTTTGTGTCCACCATGGTGGGGCTGGCGGTGGAGCGCGGCCTGATCCGCAGCATCGACGACACGGTGCATCCGTACATGGCGCCGGTGCTGCATGCCGTGACGCCGGAGCTCATGAGCGAGGGCGGCCGAGGCAAGTTTGACGCGCGCACGCCGATCGCGCTCTTCGATACGCCGCACAATCGCAGGATCACGTGGAAGGCGCTGCTTCAGCAGACGAGCGACTGGGAAGGCACGCTGTGGGGCAAGCCGGAGTGGGCGGACCGTCCGGCCCAACAGCCGGCCACGTGGTGGACGCGTGAACGTGTGGAGCCGGGCACGGTGCATGAGTACAACGACACGCGCGTCAACGTTCTGGCGTTGGCGGCCACGAACGTGTGGCGACGGCCGTTGCCCGAGGTGCTGCGCGAGCTGGTGATGGATCCCATCGGCGCATCACCCACGTGGCGCTGGTACGGTTACGACAACGCGTGGATCGTGCTGGACGGCAAGCTCATCCAGTCGGTGTCGGGCGGCGGCCACTGGGGCGGCGGCATGTTCATCAGCGCGTACGATCAGGCGCGCTTTGGCCTGCTCACGATGCGCGGCGGCAAGTGGGGCGCCAAGCAGGTGATCGCCGAGTCGTGGGTGAAACTGTCGCGCACGCCCAGCACGCCGAACCCCGGCTACGGGTTCATGAACTACTACCTCAACACCGGAAAGACGCGGTTGCCGAATGCCCCGGAGACCACATTTTTCCATCTCGGCAACGGCACGAATGCGGTGATCTGTGATCCGGAGAACGACATCGTGATCGTGGCCCGCTGGATCGAGGGCAACGCGATGGATGGCCTGGTGCAGCGAGTATTGGCAGCGAAGAAGTGACCAGTCACTAGT
>JBBTFS010000076.1:12748-13841 GCA_038060705.1 Gemmatimonadota bacterium | reverse complement strand
CCCCCCCCCTCTCCCCCCCACCCTCCTCCCTCCTCCCTCCATATACTCAGGGTAACGCACTACAGGGGGCTCCATGGAACAGCGCGCGCGCAATGCCGATGCATTGGTCGTCTGGATTCTGAGCGTGCTCCTGGCCGCGGCGTTTGCGACCACCGGCATCGCCAAACTCATTGGCACCGAGCCGATCGGGCTCCAGGCGTCAGCCATGAACGGGTTCCCCGCATGGATTCGCACCGTAGTCGGCGTCGTTGAAACGGCGGGTGCCGTGGTCCTCCTCATCCCGCCGTTCGCCGCGTTTGCGGCGGTCCTGTTGGCGCTGCTCATGGTGCCGGCAACGATCACGCAGTGGATCAGCGGCCAGCCCGGAGTCTTCGTTCCGGTCCTGGCGCTGGCGATGCTGCTGGTCGTCGCGTGGCGCCGGAACCCCGCGGCCGTTCGCGCCGGCTACGACGCGGCCGTGCACACGCCGCGCCCACTGGTGCGCGAAGGGTCGATCGCGGGCGCGCTGGGGGCGACGACGATCGCGGCGTGGTTCTTCTTCGTGGACCTCATCGTCGGCGCCGCGTTCTTCACGCCGCGCACGTTGGGCCGCGGGCTGCTCTCCATCCTGGGGCCGGCCGATCAGGGCGCGTTCGTGACAGTGGCCGCCTACACGGTGTTCCACTACGCCGCGTTCGTGGTCGTGGGACTCACCGTCGCGATGATCGTGAACTATGCGCGCAAGGAGCCGTCCATCCTGCTTGGCTTTGTCGTGCTGTTTGCCACCACCGAAGTCGGCTTCTACGCGCTGGTCAGTCTCCTCCAGCAGGCCACGCCGCTGGGCTCGCTGGCGTGGTACAATGTGATGCTCGGCAACCTGCTGGCCGCCGCGGCCATGGGCGTCTATTTGCTGCGCGCGCATCCGGAACTGCGCGACCAGTTCCGTCACGCGATCGACGGACGTCCCGTCCTGACGCCGATGCCATGACGCCTTGAAAGCAGCCCGAATCACGAAGCCCGGCGGGCCTGAAGTTCTTGAGATCGCCGACGTTCCCACGCCAAGCCCGGGCGCAGGAGATGTACTGGTTCGAGTGCACGCGTCCGCGCTCAATCG
>JBBTFS010000076.1:9894-12648 GCA_038060705.1 Gemmatimonadota bacterium | reverse complement strand
TTCATCACCGCGCAGGACGCGCTGTCGCAGGCGTCGTTCAGGTCCGGCGATCGCGTGCTCGTGCACGCCGTGGGCAGCGGTGTCGGCCTTGCTGCCATTCAACTCGTGCGCGCCATGGGCGGCACGGCATTCGGCACCGCGCGCTCGGCGGACAAGATCACGCGCGCCCGCGAGTACGGACTCACGGACGGCGTGGTGCTCGGAGACGACCCTGGTCCGTTGGCGCCGGCCGTGCGCGGCTGGACCGACGACGCCGGCATGGACGTCATCCTCGATCTCGTCGGCGGGCCGTATCTGGCGGCCGACATTGCGAGTGCGGCGCGTCAGGCGCGCATCATGCTCATCGGCCTCATGGCCGGTCGAACGGCGGCGTCACTGGACTTGGGCGCCGTGCTCAACAAGCGGCTGACAATCCGTGGGACCGTCCTGCGATCGCGGTCGGACGAAGAGAAGGCCGCGGTCACGTCGGCGTTTGCGCGCGATGTTGTGCCGTTGCTCGCCTCTGGTGCCGTTCGACCGGTTGTGGACCGCGTGTTTCCGCTGGCACAGATCGCCGAGGCGCACCGGCTGATGGAATCGAATGCGACTTTCGGAAAGCTGGTGCTGGTGCATTGAGCGGATTACAGCCGAATCAGCAACTGAGCATTCAACGGCGGCAGCACATAGTACCGGGCTTCGCCCCCGCTCACGTGCCCACCAGCGAAGCGCCGGGAATCCAGGGTGTTATTCACATACAGCGAGACGCCGCGGCCGCGATTGGACCAGTGGGCCGAAACGTCCAGCGTGTACTGCGACGGCAGCGTCAGCGCCTCGTTCATCGTGTTGTTGAGGAACGAGTTGCCCACGAACCGGCCCGTCGCTCCGAGTGACAGCTCCCGCGATACCTGCCAGGTGCCCCAGTGCGTGGCGATGATCTCCGGGGTCAACAGCGGCGGCGCATCCTTATATACCGTGGCCGTTGCGCCATCGGTGAAGCTGGCGATGCGCGCCCGCATCACCGTGATGTTGGCGCCCAAATGCACGGCGCTTAACTGCGCCGAGCCGTCGAGTTCCACGCCGCGCCTCCAGCTGGAAGGAACGTTGGTCCGCAGTGGCGTGCCGATGTAGCTCAGCTGCCCGACCGGCAGGATCTCGTTGCGGAACTCCATGGCGAAGATGTTGGCGTCCAGCGACCAACGCGCGGCCCGCTTCCGCAGACCGACCTCGGTGTCGTGCACCCGCTCGGGCCGCACTCGTGCCAACGGCCCGACGAACGCCGCGTTGGTGGTGTCCAGGTTGTCGAACCCGGCGAACATGTCGCTGCGCGCGGGCTCGCGGCCGTTCACGCCGTGTGACGCGTACGCCGTGACCGACGGCGACAATCTCAGCGTCGCGCCCACCTTCGGATTCAGGAACGACCAGCCGATGGACGACCGCGACACACCTGCATTCAGGTCCGGCTGATAGAAGAACTGTGCCCGGCGACCCTGTACGTCCGCAAACACCGTAGCGCGCCCGATATCGCGCTCGAGCTTGGCAAACGCGCTGGCGTCGCGCTTGCGTCCGGTATTGAAGTACAGCGCCAGCATGCTGCTGGACCGGTCGAATGCATAATGGTCGCGCGCGTATCCGTTGACGTTCACCCCCGTAGTCACACGGTTGTCGCCGAGCGCGAACGACGCCACCGACGTCGCGCCGATCCAGGCGAAGTCGAGGTGGAAGTTCCAGTTGGTGCCCACCACGGCGCCGCACGACGCGATGCAAACGTCGTAGTTGCCGCTTGTCGTGATCCTGTAAACGGTATTGGCGATGGATGCATCATTGCCCAAGGCACGCGTATGCGAAAGTGCAATGAGTTGTTCGGTGAAGCGATCGGTCTCGTCGGATCGGAGCACGTTCGATCGTGGATCCGCCGCGAGTTCAGCGCGCGTGGCACCCACGTACGCCAGGGTGTCGGCGAACAGGCCGGCGATTGCCGTGAGCTTCACGATGTCGCGGTGGCCCACCCAGCCGACACTGGCAAATCCGGAACGCGCGTCCACGCCGGAGTGACGCCGGTATCCGGCTGACCTGATCGCTGACGCGCGCGCATAGGCCGCGAAACCGCTGTGCGCGAGGCCGGACGAGTACTCGGCACTGCCGCGCAACGTGCCGAACGAGCCGGCCTGGATCTGCACGTCGGTGCTGCGGCCGCTCGCGTTGGCGGTGAGCGGCTTCGTCTGGAAGTTGATGGAGCCACCATACGACGCGGATCCTGGGGCGCTGGTGCCGACGCCGCGCTGCACCTGCACCGAGCCAAGGCTGGCGGTGAGGTCGGGGAAGTCCGCAAAGTAGAGCACCTGATCCTCGGGGTCGTTCAGAGGAATGCCGTCGAGCGTGAGGTTGATGCGCGACTGATCGATGCCGCGGAGTCGGATGTAGCTGTAGCCCCAGTAGTTCCCGGTCTCGGCGTACGAGGTGAGTGACGGCGTGCCTTGCAGCATGATCGGCACGTCCTGACCGAACGAACGGCGCGTGAGTTCGGCGGCGTCGAGCGTCTTGGCGGCCACCGGCGCGTCGCTGCGCGCGCGGATGGCCGAGACGGTGACGGCTTCGAGTTTCTGAGTGGTGTCGCGTCGCGTCGAGTCGGGCGACTGCGCGGACAGAATGGCCGGCGCGAGCGCCAGCAGGAATACGGTTCGCATGTGGACTCCCTACGCCGGTATGAACCGGATCAGGTTCGTCGGGTTTGATCTCAGCCTGGGCCGCAATGTGCGGGCAGGCACCCCGGTCACC
>JBBTFS010000076.1:4993-9794 GCA_038060705.1 Gemmatimonadota bacterium | reverse complement strand
GTTGTCAGTCGTTGACCGTTTCCCGTCCGAGGGCTACCTTCATGTCGCAAGCCGGGGACTGAGCTTCGCGCTTGGTCCCCTTTTTCCGGCGGTCGGCAGGTACGGCATCACACCGGACTCCGAACCACCACCAATCTCCATCAAGCGAGTGCTAGTGATGCGTACCCAGGGCGTAGTCAAGTGGTTCAACGATTCGAAGGGCTTTGGCTTCATCACCCCGGACGGCGGCAGCAAGGATTGCTTCGTCCACTACTCGGCCATTCAAGGCAACGGCTTCAAGTCGTTGGCTGAAGGCGATCGCGTTGAGTTCGACGTGGTCCAGGGCCAGAAGGGTCCGGCGGCTGAAAACGTCACCAAGGTCTAAGTCACACGCTGTAAGCTTTGGGCTTTGGACGCTGCAACCCAGCGTTCAAGGCCCAAAGCGTTTTCAGCACCAACCCGTTTAGCGGCAAGGAATGGCGAAAGAAGAGGCAATCCAGCTCGAAGGCACGGTGTCGGAAGTGCTGCCGAACGCGACGTTTCGCGTGACGCTCCCGAATGGCCACACCGTTCTTGCGACGCTCGGCGGCAACATGAGGCGCTTCCGGATCCGAGTGTTGCAGGGTGACCGGGTCACGGTGGAAGTCTCTCCCTACGATCTGACCCGCGGTCGGATCACGTTCAGACACAAGGTCTGATCTCAGGCTGGACCTGACGTGGCCTGGTTCGAATGGACCGCCGCGATCATCACCGCGGTCAGCGTCTACCTCCAGGCGCGCGAGAACATCTGGAACTGGCCGACGGCGATTGTCAGCGTCGTCATGTACATGGTGGTATACTCGCGCTCCGGCCTGTACTCCGATGCGGGACTCCAGGGCTACTTCCTGGTCACTTCCATATATGGGTGGTACCACTGGCAGCGCGGCGGCCAAGGGCATTCCACGCTGCACGTCTCGCGTACGAGCAAACGCGTGTGGCTGTGGTGCGCGGTGCTTGGCGCCGCGTTCTGGATTTCGGCGGCCACGCTCACCTCGCGCATGGAAGGCGCCTCGTACCCGTACATAGACGCCGCCACCACGACCGTCAGCCTTATCGCGCAGTGGATGATCACGCGCAAACTGCTCGAGAGTTGGCTGCTGTGGATCATCGTCAACATCGTGTACATCCCGGTGTTGCTGCTCAAGGACCTTTATCCCACCGCGTTGCTCTACGCCGTGATGCTCGTGCTGGCGATCAAGGGTTTTGTGGACTGGCGGCGTTCATATCACGCCGCCCGCGCGGCCACATGAAGCGCATCGTCCTCACCGGATCGGAGTCGGTGGGCAAGACGACGCTAGCCAAGCGGCTGGGTGAGCACTTCGGCGTTCCGGTTGGCAGCGAGTTCGTCCGGCAGTACGCGGCCGAGCGCGGTGGCAAACTCGGCTTCAACGATCACGGCGCCATCGCCCGCGGCCAGATGGCGTCGGAGGACGCGGCCATTGCACGCGCCAAGGACCTGGTCGTTCTCGACACCGACCTCGTCAGCACCGTCGTCTACTGCGAGCATTACTTCAAATCATGTCCGGAGTGGATTCGCGAGGAAGCGGTGAAACGCGCGGGTGAGCTGTACCTGCTGCTCAAGCCGGACATTCCGTGGATTCACGACGGAGTGCGCGATCGTGGACACCAGCGGGATGACATGCACTCCCTGTTTGCCGCGAAGCTCAAGGAAATGGGGTTGCGATTCGCGGAGATCGGGGGAGATGGTGAGGAAAGATTTGCGGCGACCGTCAAAGCAATCGGGTCGGTTACCTGACAGCAGACCCTGAGTCTGCCATTGCAGTTGCGTCAACGAGCACTCGCCCAACCCCTCGCGCGAACATCACCCGCACGCGCACCAGCAGGAATGCTGCCACGGCTGCCAGCCCGGCCACGAATCCCCACCACAACCCGACCGGCCCCAATTCCGTGAAGAACCCAAGCACGACCGACACCGGGATTCCGATCAACCAGTAGCCGGCGAGCATCGCCATCAGAGGCACCCTCGTGTCGCCCAGGCCGCGCAGCACGCCGGCGCCCACCGCCTGCAATCCGTCAAAGACCTGGAATGCGCCGGCGATGGGGATGAGCAGGCCGGCGATCGCGATGATGCCCGCGTCGTTTGTGTACAGCGACGCCAGCTCTTCGGGAAACACCAGGAACATCACCGCGGTGGCGCACATGAACCCAGTGCCAACGGCGTAGGACAGTTTCGCCGCGCGACGGGAACGCGGGGCATCGCCGGCGCCGATGGCGTTGCCCACGCGCACCGCGGCGGCGGCGGAAACGCCGAGGGGAACCATGAATGTGAGCGCGGCCATGTTCAGGGCGATCTGGTGCGACGCCACCTGCTGCACGCCGAACGTCCCCATGAGCAGGCCCACCGCGGCGAACGAGCTTACCTCGAGGAACTGCTGAATGCCGATCGGCAGGCCCAGCGTCAGCGTGCGCCACAGCGCGCTGGCGCCCAGGCTGGCGCGATCGAGTCGGGTGAGGTGCGGCCGCAGTTCCCGCCACGCCAGCGCGAGCAGCATCACTGCCATGGCCCAACGGCTGATGACGGTCGCAATCGCGGCGCCGCGCACACCCATCGACGGCGCACCCAGGTGGCCGAAGATCAACGCCCAGTTCAGCACGACGTTCAGGAGGTTTGCGATCACGATCGTCCACACGATGGCCGACAGGCTGCCCACCGCCTGGAGGCTCTGTCGCAACACGACAAACACGAGGAACGGCAGGATACTCGTGGCGCCGATGCGCGTGTACGCACCGGCGTCCGGAATGATGGTCGGCGGTTGGCGAAACAGGTGCAGCACAGGGTCCGCCGGCAGCATGACCAGCATCGTGGGGATGCTGAGGAACACGGAGAGCAGCAAGCCACGCTGAATCGCGCGCGTCACGCCGGTGTCGTCGCGCGCGCCCACGGCCTGCGACACGAGCGGATCCAGCGCCATCAGCGTACCCATGCCGACGACGACCGCGTTGTAGAAGTACAGGTTGCCGAGCGACACCGCTGCCAGCGCCTCGGCAGACACGTGCCCAACCATAAGCGTGTCCACGACGCCCATGAACATCAGGCCCACCTGCACGAGGACGACCGGGACGGCAATCGTGACTAACTGACGGAATTCTCCTGGGGACCGCATCGGCGCAAGCTAAGGTCCGCTCTCCACAACGGTTGACTTCAATCCGAAGCGTGCGCTTCTTCCCAGTATGGCCCACAATCGCACGCCGCTGGCGGCAGCTCTGCTGTTCATCCCGGTCGTGGCCGGCGGATTCCTGCTGCAAGAGCCGCCCGTCCGGGCGGGCGCGCGTCTGTTCGACCAAGTTGTGTCGCTGGTCTCGCGCAACTACGTGGACTCCATTGCTGGCGCCGAGATCATGTCGCGCGCGGCGCGCGGCTTGGTGAAGGAATTGCGCGACCCGTTCACCGAGCTGTTCTCGCCCCGGGAAAGCGAGGAATTCGCCCGCGGCACCAACGGACGCTACGGTGGCACGGGCATGCGGCTCGGCGAGGAGGAGTCGCGCGTTGTCACGGTGCAGCGCGTCTTCCCGAACACGCCCGCGGAAGAAGCGGGCGTTCGCGAAGGCGACCGGATTCTCTCGATCGCGGATACGTCGGCGCTCGACTGGGGTCTCTCGCGCGTGTCGGACCACCTGCGCGGCGTCCCCGGTTCCAAAGTGAACGTGGTGTTCGGTCGCCCGGACGTTTCGCAGCCCATCCGGATCACCTTCACGCGCCGCGAAGTGCACGTGCCCGCGGTCGCGTTCGCCATGGTGATCGAAGGCGTCGGCTACATCCCGCTCCAGACGTTCAACGAGAATGCCACGGATGAAGTCGCGGCTGCCGTGAAGCGCCTGCAGGCCCAGGGCGCGCGTGCGTTCGTGCTCGACCTGCGCGGCAACGGCGGCGGTATCGTGGAGCAGGCGCTGGCGGTGACGTCGCTGTTCCTGCGCGACAGCCAGGAGATTGTCGGCGTGCGCGGTCGCGGCACGGTGCCGGAGATTTCACGCGCCGGCGGCGGCAACATGGTGCCCAGTGCGCCGCTCATCGTCCTCACGGACGGCGGCAGCGCTTCGGCTTCGGAAATCGTCGCAGGCGCCTTGCAGGATCACGACCGCGCGCTCGTCGTCGGCGCCACGACCTTCGGCAAGGGCCTCGTGCAGTCCCTTTACTCGCTGGACGGCGGCTATTCGCTCAAGCTGACGACGGGCAAGTGGTACACACCCAGCGGACGTTCCATCAATCGCGCCCGACGCATCACCGAAGATGGGCGTTTGCAGGAAGGTCGCCTGCTCGATGGCGAGATTGTCGAGGGCTTTGACGATTCCGTCGAGACGGAGCAGTCGCGCGCGCGGCGTCCGCGGTTCAACACGGACGCGGGTCGCGTGGTGTACGGCGGTGGCGGCATTGTGCCCGACATCCTCGTCCGGCCGGATACCATCACGACGGCTGAACAGGAATTCCTCAAGGCCATCGCTTCCAAGGGCCAGCAGGTGCAGGCGGTGCTGCAGGGCTATTCGCTGGAGTTGCGCTCGCGGGTGAAGCCGAATTTCGCCGTACCAGCCGAGTGGGCGGGTGAGCTCCGCCGCCGCCTGTCGGCCGCCGGTGTCACCGTCGACGCGAGGCTGGACAGTGCCGGCCACGCGATGCTCACTGAGGAGTTGGTCCGCCGCGTCACGCGCCGCGCTTTTGGCGACGCGGAAGCCAAGCGTCGCGACCTCGCGGACGATGGCGCACTGACGCGAGCCATTGAACTGCTCCAGAAGAACCGGACGCAGCAGGAACTGCTCCGGTCAGCAT
>JBBTFS010000076.1:0-4893 GCA_038060705.1 Gemmatimonadota bacterium | reverse complement strand
ATGATGAGACCGCTCCTCCGCCTCGCCATTGCCACGATGATGGTCGCGGGCGCGACGACGCTCCGCGCTCAAGTGGGCGGTTCCACCGAGATCCTCGTCGGCAAAGTCATTGGTCCCGACGGTCGGCCCCTGCAGGGCGCGCGCGTTGAGGCCTCATCCATCGAGACCGGCGTCACGCGATCCCGCACGACAGACAAGGACGGGCGTTACACTATCCTGTTTCCGGACGGCGGTGGTCAGTATCGCGTGACTGTGCGAATGCTGGGTCTGTCGCCTTCGCAGGCGCTGGTGGTGCGGCAGACGGACGAAGACCGATTGGAGCATGACTTCGCGATGTCAACGATGGCCACCGTGCTCGACGCGGTTGTGGTCAACGCGAGACAGGCGCCGAGGCCGGGCGAACGTCCTGAGCCCGGCTCGACGGAGCGGCTCCTCACGGGTGAGCAGTTGTCCCGCCTGCCTATCGATGCGACCGATCCCAACATCCTGGCGTTGCTGCAGCCCGGCGTCATCGGCCTCGCAGGTTCTGATACCTCGTCGGCGGGGTTTTCGGTCGCGGGTCAGCGCGCCGACCAGAATCTGGTCACGCTCGACGGCCTGTCGTTCGGCACCGGGACCGTGCCCCAGGAAGCCGTTCGCACCGCTCGCGTCATCACCAATACCTACGACATCTCTCGCGGGCAGTTCACAGGTGGCCAAGTGTCCACTACGACGCGCGGGGGCACCAGCCAGAACGCCGGCTCGTTCTCGTACTCGTTGCGCGACCCGCATCTTCAGTTTGACGGCGACGAAACGACATCCCAATCGCTCTCATCCGGCTTTACGCAGCACCAGTTCTCGGGCGGACTCGGCGGCCCGATCGTGAAAGACAAGCTCTTCTACTTCGGATCGTTCCAATTGCGCCGGCGTATCGATCCGCTCCAGGCGCTCACCAGCCTCGAGGCCAACACCCTGGAGCGCCTGGGCACCAGTCCGGATTCTGCCGCGGTGTTCAATGCGATCGTCAGCGGTGTCGGAGTCCCGTTGACGCTTCCCGCCATCCCGAACGACCGGCTCAACGACAACGCATCCGTCATCACACGACTGGACTGGCACATCAACGACGATCACTCGCTGATGCTGCGCGGCAACTGGCAGGGCACCCTGCAGGACGCGTTCCGCGCATCGGCGTTGGCGCTGCCAACGCACGCGGGCGAACAGGCCTCGAGCGGTGCGGGCGCGATGGTGACGCTGTCCTCCGTGCTCGGCAACTTCCTCAACGAAGGCCGCGTGTTCTTCTCGGCAGACGGCCGCAATACGGCGCCGTACCTCGAGACGCCGGAGGGTCGCGTCCGCATTTCGTCGCAACTCAGCACCGGCGCAATTGGCGTCAGCACATTGGACTTCGGCGGCAACACCGGCATGCCAACCGAAAGCCAGAGTGACCAGCTCGAGGTGACGGAGGAACTCTCGTGGCTGTCGTCCAGCGGCGCACACCGGTTCAAGCTCGGCGCCCTGTTCAACCACACCGGCTTCAGCACCGCGAATCAAAACAACAGATTCGGCAGCTTCACCTTCAACTCGCTGGCGGACCTCGCCAGCAACTCACCGGCGGAGTTCCGTCGGTCGCTGAAAGCCGTGGATCGGGACGGTGGCGCGTCCACTGCCGCGATCTATCTCGGTGACACGTGGCGCAAGAGTCGCGCGCTGCAATTCACGTACGGCGCCAGGGTCGAGCGCAGCGCGTACGATGGGAAGCCGCAGTTCAACCCCGCCGTGGATTCCGCCTTCGGCCGTCGCACCGACTTCTTGCCGCAGGACGTCCGGGTCAGCCCGCGGATTGGGTTCACCTGGCAGGTGGGGCTCGACACAACGCGGCGTCAGGCGAACCAGCAGGGTGGCGCCGGTGGCGGCCGCGGTGGCTTTGGTGGCGGCGGCGGCCGCGGCGGCTTTGGTGGCGGCGGCGGCCTTGGCCAAGGCGGGGCAGGCGTACCGACAACCATCATTCGCGGCGGCATCGGCGACTTTCGTGGGCGTGCGCCCACGCAGCTCTTCCAGTCGGCGATCGACGCGACGGGTCTGCCGGGCGGCGAGCAGCAACTTGTCTGCGTCGGCGCCGGCGTTCCGGTTCCGAACTGGGCCGGATACATGACGGACCCCACGCTCGTTCCGACGTCATGTGTCGGGGGCGGAACCGGTCCGGTGGTATCAGGCCAGCGCCCGGCCGTGACGCTCTTCAGCGAAGACTTCGCGACCCCCAGGGCGATCCGTGCCTCGATCGGCCTGACTCGCCGCATTCAGCAGCGCTACGGCCTTAATGTCGACTACACGTACGCGTTGGGGACGAGTCTGTACGGTCTGCGCGACCTGAACCTCGATACCACGGCGCGGTTCTCATTGGCGAATGAACTGGGCCGGCCTGTATATGTGCCGGCCAGTTCGATCGTTCCGGCCACCGGTGCCACGAGCCTTCTGGCATCGCGAGTCGTGCCGGCGTATGGCCAGGTCGTCGAGGCGATTTCGAGCCTGCACTCGAGGACCCACCAGATCACCGCGGGCATCAACGGTGCCTCGTCGCGCAACATGATCTGGAACGTGGCGTACACGCGCATGTGGTCTCGGGACCAGACCGGGTTTGCCGGCGGCAACTTTGGGGGTGGCGGCGGCGGCGGCGGCGGGTTCGGCGCCGGCGGCGGGTTTGGCGTCGGCAGCGCTGGCGGTGGCGCCGGAACGGTTGGCGCGGGGAATCCGAACGCACTCGAATGGGGCGTGGGCGACCTGCAGCGCCAACATTCAGTGGTGGGCACGCTCACGTGGCTGGCGAAGCCGTGGATCGACATCACGAGCGTGCTGCGTGTGACGTCGGGTCAGCCATACACACCGCGCATTGTGGGCGACATCAACGGCGATGGGGCACGCAACGACCGCGCGTTCGTCTTTGATCCATCCAGTGCAGCAATCGCGTCCGATACGGCACTGGTGAATGGCATGTCGCGCCTGCTGTCCAATACTTCGGATGACGCGGTGAAGTGTCTGCGGTCGCAGCTTGGCAGCATTGCCGGCCGCAATAGCTGCATCGCGGGTTGGTCGCCGTCGCTCGATCTCCAGGCGAACCTGCGCCCCAACTTCGGCGGCAAGCTGCAGCGCCGCCTCACGTTCGCGGTCGTGGCCGTGAATCCGCTCGCCGGCCTGGACCAACTCCTTCATGGGTCGGACAAGCTCCATGGCTGGGGGCAGCCCAATCGTCCCGACGCCACGCTCCTGTACGTGCGCGGGTTCAATGGCGCGACGAATTCCTACGTCTATCAGGTGAACGAGCGATTCGGCAACAATGCAGCGGCGCGCACCGCCTTTCGATCGCCGTTCATGGTGGGACTCACCGCCAGAATGCAGGTTGGGCCAGATCGTCAGCGCGAGATGATGCAGGGCGCGCTCAATGCGCTCAACAATCGCGGCGGCGCCGCAGGGTTCGACTTCCGCGCGATCATGGAGCGCATCGCTCCCAATCCCATCAAATTGCTGCTGGCGCGGCGCGACTCGCTCAAGCTCACCGATCTCCAGGTGGTCCGCTTGCAGTTGATCGGCGATTCCCTCAACGTGCGCAACGCAATACTCATCGATTCTCTCGAGGTAGCGGCCCGACGTCTGTCGGACACCACCGCGAATCGTGCGCCCCCCGCTCCAGTCGTACCGAATGCGCCCGCCGCACAAGGTCGACCGGGTGCCGGCCGTCCGGGTGGACCCGGACCGTTCCAGGCATTGCAGCCGCTGCTGCAGATCGGCCGCAACAACTACCTGGCGGCAATCGAGAGCATCAAGGGCGTACTAACGGCGGAGCAGTGGGCCATGTTGCCTGAGAACTTCCGCAATCCGGTGCTCCGCGGGCCGGGGATAGGCCGGCCGGGCGGGGAGGGCCGTCCGCCGCAACGTCCGCCAGTGCAGTAGCCCAAACCCACAGCGAAGGAGCTTCAGTACCGGCGCTTGACCTTGGCCATGTCGCGCCGGTCGCGCTTCGTCGGACGTCCGCCCTCTTCGTATGCAGGCGTGGGAGCCAGGCGCCGCATCTCGCGCAGTCGTTCGCGTTCGGCGCGGCTCTCTGCCGTTTCCTCATAAAGCCGCTGTGCTTCCGCGGCAGGACCGCGATGCTCCGAAAGCTCCCGCACGTGCACGATGAACGTGTCGTGCCGCACGCGGATCCGCAGCTCGTTGCCCGTCTTGAGCGCCTTGGACGGCTTGGCACGGTCGCCGTTGACATCCACGTGGCCAGCGTCCACCTCGGCCGACGCGATCGAGCGTGTCTTGTAGAACCGCGCCGCCCACAACCATTTGTCGATCCGCATGCCCTGTAGATTGGCGGCATGGCGTCGCTAAACCAACTGGCAGGCTACGACTACCGCTTCGAACAGGGTACGGACGACCGCGGGCCGGTGCTCCTCTTGTTGCACGGCACGGGCGGGGACGAGAACGATCTGATCCCGTCCGCGCGACTCGTCGCGCCCGCCGCGGACATCGTCAGTGTGCGCGGCAACGTGTTCGAGAACGGGGCGGCGCGCTTCTTCCGGCGCATCGCGGAAGGGGTGTTCGATCTCGATGACCTGGCATTGCGCACGGCGAACCTCTTGCGCTTCGTCTCCGAGGCCGCAGAGCATCACGGCTTCACGACGGAACGCATGGTTGCCCTCGGCTTCTCGAATGGTGCGAATGTCGCGGCGAGCATGATGTTCACCGATCCGAAGATCCTGCGGCACGCCGTCCTGATCCGCGCGATGCTGCCGTTCGAGCCGGCCATGCTGCCTGACATGAAGGGGTGCTCCGCTCTCATCGCGGCGGGACGCACGGACCGGATGATCGCCGCGCCGATGACCGAGCGCCTCGCGGAGCTCATGCGCTCCGCCGGCGCGCGCGTCGACCTCA
>JBBTFS010000075.1:0-8825 GCA_038060705.1 Gemmatimonadota bacterium | reverse complement strand
AGGAGAGAGGAGAGAGGAGAGAGGAGAGAGGAGAAGGATATGGCCTCCTCTCTCCTCTCCCCTGTCTCCTCTCTATTCGAGGAACTTTCCCATCCGCAGGAACTTCTCGCGTCGGCGGCGCACGAGTTTGTCCGGCTTGTAGCGTCGGAGGTCGTCCAGCTGTTTCACGAGGGCGTCGTGCAAGTTGGTCGCGGTGACTTGATGATCCACGTGCGCGCCGCCCGCCGGCTCGGGGATGATGTGGTCAATGATCTTGAGTTCGAACAGGTCCGGGGCGGTGATACGCAGTGCGGACGCGGCTTTCTCGCGCATCTCGGGGCTCTTGCCATCCTTCCACAGGATGGCGGCGCAACCTTCCACGGTGATGACGGAGTACACCGCGTTTTCCAGCATATTCACGCGGTCCGCGACGCCCAGTGCCAGCGCGCCGCCCGAGCCACCCTCGCCGATGATGGTCGCGATGATCGGCACTTCGAGGCGGCTCATCTCGAACAGGTTGTGCGCGATGGCCTCGGACTGCCCGCGTTCCTCGGCGCCGAGTCCCGCCCACGCCCCCGGCGTATCGATAAACGTCAGCACCGGCACGTGGAATTTTTCGGCCAGCTTCATCAGCCGCAGGGCTTTGCGGTAGCCCTCGGGGTGGGGCATGCCGAAGTTGCGCTTGAGATTCTCTTTGGTGTCGCGGCCGCGCTGGTGGCCGATGACCATCACCGTGTCGCCGTCGAGCCTGGCCCAGCCACCGAGGATGGCTGCGTCCTCTCGGAAGAGCCGGTCGCCGTGCATCTCGATGAAGTCGGTGAAGACGAGCCGAAAGTAGTCTTCGGACAAAGGCCGTTTGTTGGACCGGGCCACCTGCACGCGCTGGAGCGGCGTGAGGTTCCTGTAGATCTCCTGCCGTAGCTCGGAGAGTTTGCGCTCCAACGGCGCAAGCTCTTCTGCGACATCGAGTTGACGCTCGCCCGCAAGCTTGCGCAGCTCCTCGATCTGTCGCTCGAGTTCCAGCAGTGGTTTTTCGAAATCCAGGGTGGCCGTCGCCATCCCCAAACCTACGCGCCGGGGCCCACCCGGACGAGATGCACCCGGTCCGGCCCCAGAAGGGCCCGGAGCTCGGTCAGGGCCGCGTGGGAGGCTGGCATTCGCAGGGAACGCGACCTGAGGCGCGCCCCGCCGTTGCCGTCACGCCAGCGGACTTCGAGGGGCGGCGCCACCGTACTGCCCGTGGAATGGGTCTCGA
Organism: Gemmatimonadota bacterium; assembly: GCA_038060705.1. Classification (GTDB taxonomy): domain Bacteria; phylum Gemmatimonadota; class Gemmatimonadetes; order Gemmatimonadales; family Gemmatimonadaceae; genus DASPMP01. The sequence continues at coordinate 7,591 of JBBTFS010000075.1, read as the reverse complement.
TGACTGCCCGAACGTCGCTGAGGACCTCCCGGCTGACCTCGGGACCACCGCCGATGGTGATGGCCACGCCCACCTGACCCGAGAACGCCAGTTCCGAGAACGGCGTCACGGACTCCACGATGAAGGTCGGGGCATCCACGTCGCGGTCCCGCTTGGAGTAGCCGCCCTTGATGAGTACGGGAATGTCCGACCGGATACGGGCGCCGATGGCGCTCCACTTTTCCGGGAAGATCAGTACCTCGGTGGAACCGGAGAAATCTTCCACGGTGAGACGGGCGAATTCAGATCCCGATCGCTTGCTGACCTGCTTCTTGATGGCGGTGATCACAACGCCGAGTGCCATGGGGTCGCTGCTCCAGGTGCCGAGCTGCGAAACCGAGTGGGTCGCGAAGAGCTCGCACTCGAGCTGGAACGGCTGGAGCGGATGGCCCGAGATGTAGAACCCCAGAATCTCCTTCTCTTTCGACAACCTGTCGGCTTCGGACCATGCGGCGATGTTCGGGAGTCGGTGGCTATCGTGACTCGTGACTCGTGACTCGGCGTCCGAGACTGCGGAATGCGACGCGCTGGAGTCACCAAACAGTGAGACTTGGCCGCTTTCGCGCTCCTGTTGGCGCAGGGATGCCTCGTGTAGCGCCGTGTCGAGGATGGCCCAGAGCTGCGCGCGCTCACCGCCGAGTGAGTCCAGCGCACCGGAGGCGATGAGGGACTCGAACACCCGTTTGTTGCAGAGCCGCAGGTCCACGCGCTCGCACAGGTCGAACAGGTCGGTGAACGGCTTCTGCTGGCGCGCCGCGATGATCGAGTCGATGGCGGAGTGGCCCACGTTGCGAATGGCGCCCAGCCCAAAGCGGAGCCGCTTGTCGCCGACCACGGTGAACTTGTAGCCTGACTCGTTCACGTCCGGCGCCAGCACTTCCAGGTCCAGCTCACGTGCCTCGGCGATGTACTTGACCACGTTGTCCGTGTCGCCAATGGACGACGACAACAGCGCTGCCATGAACTCGGGCGCGTAGTGCGTCTTGAGCCACGCGGTGTGGTACGAGATGACCGAGTAGGCCACCGAGTGCGACTTGTTGAAACCGTACCGGCCGAACGTCTCGATCTGCGCCGAAAGTTCCTCGATAGTTCGGCGATCGTGGCCCCGCGCAACGGACCTGTCCACGAACTTCCGCAACTCCTGCCGGATCAAGGAGTCATCTTTCTTGCCCACGGCTTTGCGCAGCACATCGGCTTCGGCAAGCGAAATGCCGGCGAGTTGCTGCGCGATACGCATCACCTGTTCCTGGTAGGTGATGACGCCGTACGTCGGCTTCAGGATGGACTCGAGCTCGGGCAGCGCGAAGCTCACCGGTTCTTCGCCGCGCTTGCGGCGCTGGTAAACGCGGTGCATGCCGGCGTCCAGCGGACCGGGCCGCATCAACGCGTTGGAGGCCACGAGATCGTCAAAGCGATCGCAGCGCATGCCGCGCAGCATGTCCGTGGCCAGCGGCGACTCGAACTGGAACACGCCAACCGTGCGGCCGGCGCGGAGCATCCGATACACATCGGGGTCTTCCAGCGACAGCGTGTCCAGGTCCAGCACCTCTCCGCGACGCTCCGCGATCATGATGAGCGCGTCGTGGATCACGGTGAGTGTGGTGAGCCCCAGAAAGTCCATCTTGAGCATGCCGGCCTTTTCCAGGCCGTTCATGTCGTACTGGCTCACCACCACCTGCTCGTCTTCCTTGTCCGAGCCCGAGCCCTTGGACGTCTGCGTGCAGATGGGCACGTAGTCCTGCACCGGGCCCGGCGCGATGACGACGCCCGCCGCATGCACGCCCGTGTGACGGCTCAGGCCTTCCAGCGCGATGGCATAGTCGAGGAGCTGGCGGTAGCGGTTGTCGTTGCTGTAGAACTTCTTGACGTCCGCGATCTGATCCACGGCTTCCTTCACCGTGAGCGAATAGTTGGGCTGGTTGGGGATGAGCTTCGCCAGCGCATCGGTTTCCACCGGGGTGAATCCGAGTACCCGACCAACATCCTTGATGGCGGCGCGCGACTTGAGCGTTCCGAACGTGACGATCTGGCACACGGAGTCGCGGCCGTACTTCTGGCGCACGTACTCGATCACCTCGCCGCGGCGCTCGAAGCAGAAGTCCACGTCCACGTCCGGCATCGAGATGCGTTCGGGGTTCAGGAACCGCTCGAACAGCAAATCGAAGTGCAGGGGATCAACGTTGGTGATCTTGAGCGAGTACGCGACGAGCGATCCGGCGGCGGAACCGCGGCCCGGTCCCACCGGGATCCCCTTGTCGCGCGCGGCCCGGATGAAATCCGCGACGATCAGGAAGTAGCCCGCGTAGCCAGTCTTGGTGATGACGCCGAGTTCGTACTCGAGCCGCTCGCGCACGTGTGCCGGCATCGGGACGCCGTAGCGCGCTTGGGCGCCCTCGGTAGCCAGCGCCGTGAGCAGGTCGTTCTCGTTCGTCGCGCCGGCCGGCAGCGGGAACGACGGCAGGTGGTACTTCTTCTCGAACGTCAGCTGCACCTGATCGGCGATCTTGAGCGTATTCTCGAGGACATCAGCGCGGCCGGGAAACGCCGCGGCGATTTCGGTCGCAGGCTTGAAGTACAGCCCGCTGTCGTAGCGCATGCGGTCGCGGTCGCTGCGGTCCTTGCCCAGTCCGATGCACAGCAGGACGTCGTGGGCGTCGTGGTTTTCCCTGGACAGGAAATGCGCGTCGTTGGTGGCCACGACCGGCAGGCCGATGTCCTTCGCCAGGGCGAACACGCGCTCGTTGAGCCTGGCTTGGCCCTCGGAGTTGTGCGCCTGCACCTCCAGGTAGTACCGGTCCTTGAAAACTTCGGCGTACCACGCGGCGGCTTCGCGCGCGGCGGTTTGGTTGTCGTTGAGCAGGTGCGTTGCGACTTCGCCGGCCATGCACGCCGACGAGACAATGATGCCTTCGCTGTATTGGGCCAGCAGCTCGCGGTCCACGCGTGGGCGCGTGTAAAAGCCTTCGGTATAGGCGAGCGACGACAGCTTGATGAGATTGCGATAGCCCACCGCGTCGCGCGCCAGCAGCACCAGGTGATAGTATGGTTTGCCGCCGGTTGCGGACCGACCCTTCTGACGCCGGTCACCTGGCGCCACATAGGCCTCCATACCAATGATTGGCTTGAGCGACGCCGCCTTTGCCTTCTCCTGGAAGTCCCACGCGGCGTGCAGATTGCCGTGGTCGGTAATGGCCAGCGCGGGCTGTTCGAATTCCTTGGCGCGGCGGATCAGGTCGTCGACCCGGTTCGCTCCGTCCAGCAGGGAGTATTCCGAGTGACAGTGGAGATGGACGAAGCTCACGCGAAGGAAGATAGTTTCGGCGCGCAGGCGCGGCGATGGACAACGCGCGTCGCGATTGGCGTGGGCGCGGCAGCCCTTGCGTTCCTCGTGCTGTTTCCAACTGGGCGCTACCTCGCGCGTGCCGGCTGGGAAGAAGCCTGGATCCTGCTGCGGCGGCGCGCGATCACCAGGATCGTGAAGGACACGAGCGTGGCCCCGGCGAGGCGTGCAAAACTCGGTGTCGTGCTCGCGGCCCGCGCGTACGCGGCAGACTCACTCGGCCTGGATGCCGGTACGAGCTTTACCACGTACTCGGCGCTCAGGCGCGACACGCTGGTGCTGGTGCTGTCCGCGGCGTACCGCGACCGGCTTGAGTTCCATCGCTGGTGGTTCCCGATCGTTGGGCGTGTTCCGTACAAAGGTTGGTTCAACTTCGACGCCGCGAAACGTGCCGAGGAGGAGTTCCGGGAGAACGGCTTCGACACGGAGCTTCGGCCGGCGTCGGCGTTCAGCACGCTGGGGTGGTTCAACGACCCGCTGCTATCAACGACGCTGCGCGCCGACTCACTGCACCTCGCGAATACCGTGATTCACGAGCTGCTGCACAACGAGTACTACGCCAGCGGTCAGGCGGAGTTCAACGAGTCGTTCGCCAATTTCGTCGGCGCGCGGGGCTCGGCCGAGTTCTTCAGGAAGCGGGGAAGCGCGGCCGCGGCCGCCGAAGCCGAAGCGCGCTGGCGCGACGAGAAAGTGCTGGCGGCCTTCTGGAGACGGCTGTACCTGGACATCGACTCGGTGTTCAAAGCGCATCCAGGTGACTCGGCCAGACACACGCGGTTGGTGTTGCGCGACAGCGTCTATCGCGTGGCGAAGAACCAGTTGGTCTTCAGGCTGGGGCCGGCGCTGCGTACCGTGTCGCCGCGGTACATGGAGCGATTGCGTCTCGACAACGCCACGCTGCTGGCGGGGCGGATCTATCAGACTGATCTGGCGCTCTTCGACTCGGTGTTCGTGCGAGAGGGGTCCGATACACGACGGGCGCTCGAGCGCATTATCGGGATCGCCAAAGCGGAGCGCCAGGCGCCGTTCAACGCGCTGCGGCGCTGGGTACAGAGCGGGCGGTAAGCGCCGATTGCTCGATCCAACGTACGATCGCCGGGTGTGGCAGCAGAGGCTCGCCTGAGTATTCGCTCGGCGTTCCCTGGAGGTCGCTCGGCAGCTTATCGCGGCTGATCGCCCCTCGAGAAATCAGCAGTGGTACGACCAACACCTTTTTGCCGGTCGCAAGGCTCTGCAGTTCCACAAGCTCGCGCGTGCGCAGCACTGCTTCTGCACGTACCGGCGCCGGCGCGTCGTCGCGCACCAACTCTACGCGCACGTCCCGAAACCCGCCGCGGCGCCGCACGGAGTCTGCCACCACTCGCAGGTGCGCCATCCACGCGGCGTAATCCTCCGCCGAGTTGGGCCCGTGGCCGACGATGAGGACGGCGCGCTCCCGCGGATTGGGCGTCATTGCCAACGCCCGGTCGGTCAAGACGTCGGCAAGGGCGGGCGACTGGTCCAGCGCCGGCGCAACTCGTATCGGCACAGCGGCGCGTGCGCGGTCGTGACCGGCCATGTGCAGGTGATGCTGCATGCTTTCGTCCAGCTTCACCGAATCACCGGCCAGATACCGCACTTGGTCGAAGTGCCCGCTGTGACTCGAAACGAGCAGCGGCACGATGGCGATGGCCGACACGCCCTGCCGCTCGAGCTTTGCCACGAGAGACTGAAACGGAGCCGCTTTCGCTCCTGGCCCCATGAGGAACGCGACTTCCACCGGGCCGCCGGTGCGCGCGGACTTCGCGGCATCGAGCACGAGACTGTTCCAGAGCGAGTCGCCGCCGTGGGCAACGACGATGGTTCCGATCGGCGCGCTCGCGATCACTGGGGCCTGTGCCAAGGCGCCCGCGCTGGCGGCGAGGAGGGCGGGCCCGATCAGAGCGAGTGAGGTGGTTCGCATCGCGAGATAATAGAATCAATCCCGAGTAAGTCAATCGGGATTTCTGTCAGTCGCTTGCCCGTGGATCGGAAAGCAGGTCAGGTCGTGGACTCGCCTGGCTCGCCGGATCGGAACCGCCCGCGCAGCAGGGCCATGAGGTCCACGGGCGGTTTGTCCACGGCGGCGGGATCCGGGCGCACGACGTCGTCCGGTGATTCGACAACGACGCGCTGCATGAGCGCGCGAGCGTCGTGGTGCAGGAACCGCGACATCTGGTCTATCGAGTAATCGGCGCCGCGGCGCGTGGAGTAGACGTTGATCGGGTAGGTGACGGCGAGGTGATTCCGCGCGCGCGTCATGGCCACGTACATCAGGCGCCGTTCTTCCTCGAGTTCATCCGGGTCTTCGGTGGCGCGCGCCATCGGGAACCAGCCGTCCACGGCCCAGATGACAAACGTGACGTCCCACTCCTTGCCCTTGGCGCTGTGCGCCGTGCTGAGCACCACGGCGTCGTCGTCTTCGTCGCTCGAACCCTCGGCCAGGTCCTGGGTGGATTGTGGCGGCTCCAGGGCGATGGTCGAGAGGAACGCGTTGCGCGACGGGAATCCGCTGGCGATCACGCGTAGCTGGTCCAGGTCGGCCAGACGCGGCTCCGGTCGGTCGTATTTGTCGCGCAGCAGATTGTCGTACAGCTGCCGGATCACGTCGATCTCCGTGGCGACGTTGTGCTCGGGCGCGGGTGCATCGGCCCGGGCGAGCCCGCGCAAACGCCGCAGCAACTGAGAAAGCGCCTTGTGCGCGTCGCGGGCGCGCGGCGGGGCGGTCCAGTGCGTCAGCGCGTCGGGATCCCAACTCCGCTCGGCCATCGTATTCATGATCGCGCGGGCGGTGGTGTCGCCCACGCCGGGCATGAGCATCAGGACGCGGTACCAGCTGACTTCATCGCGCGGGTTGTCAATCACCCGCAGAAACGCGATCACGTCTTTCACGTGCGCGGCCTCGAGGAACTTGAGCCCGCCCCATTTCTCGAACGGGATGTTGCGCTTGACCAGCTCGATCTCGAGGTCGGCCGACATGTAGCCCGCGCGGAAGAGGACGGCGATCTCGCCCAGCGGGATGCCTTCCTCATGCAGCTCGAGAATCCGGTCCACGACGAAGCGCGTCTGCTCGTGCTCGTCCTTCACGGTCACGAGCCACGGACGCTCGCCTCCCGATCTGTCCGTCCAGAGGTTCTTGGTGTAGCGGTCCGGCGAGCGCGAGATCACCGAGTTGGTGAGGTCCAGAATTGGCTGCGTGGAGCGGTAGTTCTGCTCCAGAGTCACCATCGTCGTCCCCGGGAAGTGCTTGGGGAAATCCAGGATGTTGCGCTGCGTGGCGCCGCGGAACGAGTAGATGCTCTGCGCGTCGTCGCCCACGACGGTGATGTTCTTGTGGCTGCGGCACATGCCGTGCAGGATGCGTGATTGCAGTTCGTTGGTATCCTGATATTCGTCCACGAGAACGTGGTCGTACTTCGCAGCGATTTTCGACGCCAGGTCCGGCGAGTGCTCCAGCATCAGCGCCCAGCACAGCAGCAAGTCGTCGTAGTCCAGCAGTGTGCGTTCCTGCTTGCGGCTCACGTACTCGGCGAACACGCGCACGATGTCCTGTGTGTTGTCCAGGAAGCGCGGCGCGCCCTCGTGCAGGATGTCCTCGATGGGCTTGCCGGTGTTGACGTGCGTGGAGTAGAGCCAGTGCAGGGTCTCCTTCTTGGGGAAGCGCTTGTCCTTCTTGCCGACGCCGAGTGACGCACGGGCGATGCCCATGAGATCCACGGCGTCGCCCTGGTCCATGATGGAGAACTGTTCGGCCAGGCCCGCGTGCTTGCCGAACTGGCGCAGCAGGCGATGCCCGGTACCGTGGAACGTGCCGCCATGCACCTTGCTCGTGGCTGACCCTGCGATGCGTTCGGCGCGGCCCAGCATCTCGGCGGCCGCGCGCCGCGTGAACGTGAGCAGCAAGATGCGTTCGGGCGCGACGCCGCGATCGATGAGGTGCGCGACGCGGTAGACCAGCGTGCGCGTCTTGCCCGTGCCGGCGCCCGCGATGATGAGCAGCGGGCCGTCGCCGTGCGTTGCGGCCGCGAGCTGTTCCGGATTGAGCTCCGCGCTCAGGTCGCGCGTGGTCGCGCTGACTTCGCGCTCTCGGTGCGGATAGATGCGGAGGTCGTCCGACATGACCGGAACCTAGCCAGCACCTAGCGCAGAACCGTGAAGCCCTCGCGTTCGGCGGCGCCCGCGAGCCGCCTGTCG
>JBBTFS010000074.1:0-10177 GCA_038060705.1 Gemmatimonadota bacterium | reverse complement strand
CTAGGTACACGATCGCCATCCCGCCGCGGCCCAATTCGCGCTCCACCACGTAGTCCGCACCGAGCTCTGCCTGGAGCTTGGCGATTTGTTCCGGGTCAGGCTCGCCGTGTGTCTCTGCCTGCGTGTCGCCAGAAACGTTGTTGCCGCACGTCATGCAAAAGCGCGCATGATCCGGAAGCGGCGTGCTGCACTTGACGCATTCCATGCGTGTGGCCGATGACGTCCGTGTCGTTCAACGCCGCAGGGCCGTCACCAGTGCGGAATACAACCGCCGCCAGTCCTCACGTCCGAGCACGAGTTGCTCCTCTCGGCCGGCACGAACCCGGAGGCTGCCGCCGTCCGCCGAGAATCTCCCGGACACGAGGTTATCGATGGTGAAGCGAAACGTGTGGCCGCCGGCCTGCTTGCTCTCGTACCGGAATGCGTCGCCGTCGAACGTCAGCGTACCCTTGCACGGCTCGGGCCGATGCGGATGACTGGCGCCCAGCGCCAGCGGCAGGGAGTCGGCGACGCGTGCCAGTATAGCGCCGCGGGTCTCGAACCTCGTAAGGTAGTAGGTGCCCTTGTCGCCCTGCATCGGGGGGAACGTGACCACCGTGTCCGCCTTTGGTGGCGGCATGGGGGTGCTCTGGATCATGGGCGTGAGGTCCGTAACGAGGATCTTGTCGTTTCCCAGGATGTTGAACTGGAGACGCTTTCCAGTGACTTCGTTGAACCACTCGGCCTCAGGCGCGGCCCGGGTGTCGGCTTCGATGGCGCCGTCCCTCTTCCGCACGATGCGAGTGTAGTTGATGAGTTGCAGCGTCGGCTTGCCCTGCACCGCAAGCGCCGCCGACATAGCGCACAAGCGCGGCGGGACAATTTCGTGGCCCATCACGTCCCAGAAGATCCCGGTGAACGCGACGCAGGCTGGGTCAAGGACGTTGGGTGTTTTTTCATATAAGCCAAGGTCCATGACCGCCTGCCGATCGCGCTCGCGAACGGTGAGGTAACGCGCGGGGAGGTCGGCCGGCAGCGTTCCGCTGACGGCCGCCTTGGGCGCGCTGGCCTTTCGCTCCGGGGCCGAGGCCGGCGCGGCGTTCGCCGCCGCCGCACGCGCCATCTTGGTGGCCGGCGGTGCCAGTTCCAGCGCCTCGGCGAAGACCAGCTTGGCGTCCGAGTGCAGGTGCGCCAGCGAGTCGATGGTAAGCTGCGGCTCCAGTCGGAGCGCTTCGAGCAATGCCCCGCGCGCGGCCGCCTTGGCGGTGGGTACCCGGTTCAGCTCGTTGAGTGCGAAAAGTGTGTTGGCACGCGCCGCCAGCGCGGCCGGCTGATACGGTGTGTTGAGGACCCGCACCAGCAGCTTGTATGCCGAGTCGTAGTTGAACTCCTCGATCTGTGCGCGCGCCGTCCGAAGCACCGCTGCCGTCTCCGCTTGAGCCTGAGCGGTGCATGGAGCCTGGACCAGCGCCAGCCCGCTAGTCGTTACGGCCAACAACCTTCGCAGCGTACCATGTTCCACCAAACTGCCTCCGGCTGCCTCGCCCCGAGCATTCTGCCAATGCAGCGGCATGAACCGCAATCCCCGTTGCCTGAAAGATGCACAGCTTGGAGCCTGAGCGGAACAGGCGAGGGCCAAGCGCACCGCGGCTGACCGAGTGGGCCGGGGTGGTCGGCGGAGAGGTTGGCCGCCCTGCGCGTCGATCGGCACTCTGAGCTCGACATCGCCGAGGTCGAGCCAGCGAAATTCCGCTGCAACACGAGCGCGAAGGTTCCACGGGCATTCTACGCGCACGTGGAGCTTCGGCGCCAACAGCGACATTGGGCGGTGCGATGTCGGTGGATAGTCGAAGGCTAGAGACCGGCCCGCTGGGTTACTTGGGCGGGCTCTCCCGCTTCTTTTGCGCGATCTGTTCGAGGGCACTTCAGCCGCGTGGGCGGCTTGGCTGCAACCTGTCCTTGCTCGCGGTATCTTTGATCCATGTCTCCCGCGACCGCCTTAGAAGTGCATCGCAACGCCGTGCTACGACTCGCCGCGAAATACGGTGCCACGGACGTGCGCGTATTCGGCTCCGTCGCTCGTGGGGAGGCCGACAATTCGAGTGACATCGATTTCGTCGTCCGGATGAGTCCGGGGCGTAGCCTCTTTGACTTGGGTGCACTCCTCATGGATCTGCGTGACCTCCTTGGGCCGCGCGTCGATATTGTGACGGAGCGAGGGCTGCGGCCGCGCATGCGGGAGCAGGTGTTGCGGGACGCGGTCCCGGTCTAACCTCTCCGCTCCATTGCGGTCTGATCGCGCGTACCTCCTGGATATTCTCGACGCGGTCACGGACATCGAACGGTATCGTTCCACTCGGGCGGCCTTCGACGCCGACGAGCGCACGCAAGTGTGGATGGTCAACCGCCTGCAGATCATCGGCGAAGCGTGCCGGAAACTGTCGGACGCATTCCGGGAGCGGCATGGCCACATTCCATGGCGCGCGATCATTGGCATGCGCCACCACCTCGTGCATGGGTACTTCGACGTCGATCCAGATGTCGTCTGGAACGCGATTACCGACCGAGTGCCTGCGCTGAAAGCGCAGATCGAGGCGGCCCTTGCGGCGGACGCTGAGGTGCGCGAAGGCGAGTAGGACCTGGCGCTGGCCTTGCCGCGAGTCGTAGCTGAACGTCGGACGAGCGCATTGGGCCCAATCTGGTGCTACGATCCCACGGCTGGGCGCTTCACCCAAGAAGACCCGATTGGGCTTGCAGATGGAATGAACCTGTACGGATCCGCCGGTGGAGATCCCGTCAATTCTTCGGACCCAATGGGGTTGTGTCCCGATTGTCTCTTCGATATTGCGATGTTGGTGCTCGATGTGGCAGACTGGACGGTGATCGGGGGCGCAGGGCCGCTGCTCCTCACGGTGGCGGTGGTCGCGGCGATTGCGCCTGTCAGGTCAGCGCTACGCGCTGATCCCGTTCGCCATCCGATACGTGGACGAACGCCCGGGCCATCGTGAAACCCACCGCCAAGCCCCCGCCGTATGGGAAGCCCATAGGGCGCCGCCGGCTTACCGGCTGCCGCGCCGACAACGACTGCCTCCCGAAGCAACGCGATGACCTCCATCAAGAAAACAGCGCGCATGGCGGGCCTGCTGTACGTCGTCATGGCCGCCATCCTGAGCGGCGCCGACTTCCTGTCGGTGTTCCCAAAACCACAACTGGAGGCGATCTCTTTGTGCCGCGGATCCTCGGCGTGCTGATCATGCTCTCGGGTATCGGCTACGTCGCGAGTTGCGTGACGTGGGTCGTGTTCCCGGCCTCCACATCGGTAGTCCTGAAGTTCATCATGCCGCTCTACTTTGGAGGACTGCCGATCATCTTCTGGCTGCTGATCAAGGGCGCGAGCGAAGCGCACGCGAATGCGGCAACCCCGAGGCCCGCATGACACGACGCACGAACGCACGCGTCGCCGGCTACGCGTTTCTCGTCTACATCGCGGCCGGCATCACGTCGCTCATCGTGTCCGGCAAGGCCACCGCCGGCTCCGGCGTCGCCGCCAAGCTCGCCAGCGTCACGCAGCACTCCGCCGCGGTGAGCGCGCTGGTGCTGCTCGCGCTGGTGATGACGTTCAGCGCCGTGACGCTTGGGGTAACGCTTTACGCCCTCACGCGCGATCAGGATCGCGACATCGCGATGCTCGGGATGGTGTGTCGATTGCTGGAGGGGATCGTCGCCGGCGCTCCCGCCGCGCTGGGTTGGCGCTGGCTCGCGGGCGCGGCCAACAACGGCACGCTCGACCCGCAGACAGTGCAGACCCTTGGTGCGTTCATATTCAGGTCGGATGGGGAAGTGTCCGCCATCTTCTTCGCCGTGGGCAGCACGCTCTTCTGCTGGCTCTTCCTGCGTGGGCGGATGATCCCGCGCGCCCTGGCGCAGCTTGGTGTGGCGGCGTCGCTCTTCCTCGTGCTGGTGCTGCCGTTGCAACTCGCCGACGTGATCGGCGGGAGCGGATCGTGGTTCGGCTGGGTCACATGGGTGCAGTGGCTGCCGATGCTCGTGTTCGAGATCTGGCTCGCGATCCTGCTGATCGTCAGGGGCGTCGCAGAGCCGATTCCGGCCGGCGGCGGTGGCCCGATAGACGGCCGTGCGTGATCTCGCTCCGGTCGCCGCGGTGCAGTGTCAGGACCGTGACCTCAGATCGAACAGCTCCAGCCCCCGCCGCGTACCTTGGAGCACGGGATTCAGCATCAACCGTCGTTCACGGTGCAGGCTGGCGAACGGTAATCCGCGCGCGGACTTGGCCCCATTCGAGGACAAATGCGGTATCGCCGCGATCTATTGACGCCCGAATGGTGAACTGCTCAACCAGGTCCGCAATGTCCTCCGCCGGTGCGCTTCCCCGGCCGACTTCAACAAGGCTGTTGAACATCGCCGCCGACTCGCTCCCAGTTGCTGTATAGAAGAGTACCGTCCATCGCTCGCGCTGCGGAACGGTCAGGAGGACGTACCGTCCCGGCGAGAGCGATACGCCTGAGACCACCGCAGGCGCGGTCAACCGCAGGGTCGTCGGCTCGTTGGCCCCCGTGCGCCACACCTTTCCGTACGGAGCGAGGCTGTCGAATACTGCGCGGTCACGCGCGTGAGGGCGGCTATAGCAAATCCTGACGTATCCGACACCAACACCCATCGTTACCGAGTCGAGTGGACTGGCCCGCGTCGCAAGCCACTCACGCGACCCACGCGCCTCGCAGGCGAGTGTGTCGGTCGCCAGGTGCAAGGACAGCATGACCAAAGCAATGTGCGTCATGACGGTACCTCCATCGATGTCCCCAACGTTAGCCGCGCTGGGAGGGAGCAGCGCGCACTCGGCGGAGCGTCGACTCTCATACTGTCTGCGGGTATTGACGCCCAATCCACGAGGCCGCCCGTCTGGATCAACCTAGCCAAACACCAGCCGGCTCACTCCACTCAGTGCGTACCGCGTGGGATCGGCACCGCGACGCGTGAGGGCCACCACAAACCCGTCCTGCTCCAGCGCCGCCACGGCGCCAGACACCGCCGGCTGACTCACTTTCCACAGCTGCACCAGCGACTTCTGCGTGTGGACGGCCGCCGGATTCTTGAGCGCCCACGCGCGCAACTGCCGCTGCCGGCGCGAATCGATGTGCCCAACCACCGCCGCATACCGCGCCCGGAGGGCCGGCTCCAGCTCGGAAAAGGGAATCGACAGCCCCGGCTTGCCCAGTACGCCCATCAGCAACATCGCGCCCTCCTCCAACACCTTGAACAACGCGCGCAGGTCGCCGCGAAACAGCGGGTACAGCTCCGCCACCGCCCTGGGGGCGACCGGAGGCACTGCCGTCTTCCTGCCGTTCACCGCGAGATGATGGCACCTGGCCTGCAACAGCGACTGCACGTCCCTGATGGCCATCGGTTCCAGCGCAATGGGCGTGCTGAACACGTGGCGAACCTGCGGGTGCGTCCCGATCACCGTGGTCACCGCATCGGTGGTTCCCGCCAACACGAGGTGCAGTCCTTCCTGGAGCAGCACGGTATCCCGCAGGCTGCGCAGGATCTCAGCCGCGTGCTTCGCGTGCCGTTCGCTGAGGTTCTCGAGGTTATTGAGGTGCAACACGACGCCACGCGCGCCGCCGCTTTTCGCCAATGCCAGCAGGTCCCGGACGATCCGCGGGCCATCCAACAGCATCGCACCCGCCGGCGTCACGACGGACATCCCGCGACTGAACCCGCCGCCCACGCCCAACATCGTCAGACTCGCGCCGCCGCTTTCCAGGCGCGACACCCGCACGAGCTGTTGCGCCGCTTCCATCGCCGGGTTTCCGGCGGCCGTGGGGCGCGCGGTGAGGATCGCCTCGTACAGCCCGCTCAACAGGCGTCCCAGCACGGCGTCGGTGGTGTCCTCGGGGTAGAAGGACACGAGCCGGTCCGTGGCCCAGTAGCCGGCCCGGAGCGCGTCGGACTTCACCGACTGCACCAGCGTGGTCTTGCCCACGCCCGGCGCGCCGGCGACCGCCTGCCGCGACGACCCGGAACTCCCGATCGTCTCGAGCAAACGCTTCGCCTCGGCGCGCCGTCCAACAAACAGGCTCAACGGATAGCGATCCGGCTCCCCGCCGAGGGTTGCCTGGAAGTAGGGCGATTCGCGCAGGTTGTAGACGTGCCAGAGGTTGGGAAGCGGCGTGATCGCGTCGGTCATCAGTCCATGGTGTGTGACATGCTGATATGACATCTATATAAGGCAAAGGCCTTATAGACACAAGCCATAATCGACTCCAGACGACGGCACTGATACCGCGCCCGCGTCATGATGTTGTGCGATGCTGGATGTGCAGCACTGCATCGCCCTCGCAGCGTGCGTCGGCGCCATTGCATCCTCGGTGGAGGGCCGCGCATCGGTACAAGTGCGGACTTGACCGCTGGTTAGGACCCTCCTAACCTGCCAAATCCCGATAATTTTACTCGGTTTATCATCCCGCGCCTTTCCCAATGCTGCTCGACATCGTCATCGCTGCGGTCGTCACCGTTCAGGCTCAGGAACCCAGGCAGGACACACTGCGCCTCGCGCCGATCATCGTGCGCGAGAGCGCGAAGCGCGCCCACAGGTACTCCGCCAACTCAACCACCGCGGCCACAAGAACGTCAACGCCACTGCGCGATGCGCCACAGGCGGTCTCCGTCATCACCGGCGGCCTGATTCGCGAGCAATCGATGCAGAGTTTGGCCGACGTCATCCGGTTCGTGCCCGGCGCGACGATGGGTCAGGGCGAAGGCCACCGCGATGCGCCCACGATTCGGGGCAACAGTTCCACGGCCGATTTCTTCGTCGACGGCGTGCGAGACGACGCCCAGTACGTGCGCGATCTCTACAACGTGGAGCGTGTCGAGGCGCTCGCCGGTTCCAACGCCATGACCTTTGGCCGCGGCGGGGGCGGAGGCGTCATCAACCGCGTGACAAAACGCGCGCAATGGAACCCGACGCATGACGTGACCCTCGAGGGGGGCTCGTTCCAGCACCGACGCGGCTCGCTGGACGTCGGCGGCCCGCTCACAAACGCGTTTGCGCTCCGATTGAACGGCTTGTACCAGAACTCTGGCGGCTTTCGGGACGCATTCACGCTGCGCCGCGCCGGTGTGTCTCCGAGCGCGGCGTTGACCGTCGGCGACCGGACCCTGGTGCGGCTCGACGGGGAATACTTCGAGGATCGCCGCCGCGTGGATCGAGGGCTCCCCTCGTTTGCGGGGCGCCCGTCGGCCGCTCCGCTGGCCGTTTTCTTCGGCAACCCGGACTCGAGCTACGCCAGCGCGCGCGTTGGCGCGGCCAGCGTCACGGTCGAGCGCCAGGCGCACGACCGCGTTCGCGTTCAGGCGCACGTTCGGGCCACCTCATACGACAAATTCTATCAGAACGTGCTGCCGGGCGCCGTGACCACCGATGGCTCACAGGTGAGCCTCTCGGCCTACAACGCGGACATGCGGCGCTTCAATCTGTTCGGCCAGTCTGAGTTGGTCCTCGATCTGTCCAACTCGCGCTTGCCGCAGACTCTCCTCATCGGCGTCGAGCTTGGCCGGCAGAACACGGACAATGTGCGGCGCTCCGGCTTCTTCAACGGGACCGCGGCCACGCTCAGCGTCCCGTTCGGAACGCCGACCGTGTCCGTGCCGGTGGAATTCCGTCCGGCGGGCACAGACGCGAACAGCAACACCGTCGCAAACATCGGGTCGTTCTACGCGCAGAGCCAGCTCCGGGCCGGCGCCAAGGCCCAGGCGATCTTCGGCGTCCGCGTCGAGCGATTCAGCCTCGACTTTCGCGACTTCAGAAGCGGCCTGGCGCTCTCGCGCACCGATGTCGTGGTGTCGCCGCGCATCGGCCTCATCTACCGGCCCGCGGCGCCGCTTTCCCTGTATGCCAACTACAGCGTCTCGCATTTGCCGAGCGCCGGCGACCAATTCGCCAGCCTGACGGTCACCACGCAGACGCTCGAGCCGGAGCGGTTCGCGAACCGCGAAGTCGGCGCCAAGTGGGAGCCGCGCCAGGATCTGACCATCACGGCCGCGGCGTACGAGCTGGCCCGCACCAATACCGCGGCGCCATCCGCCCTCGACCCGGGCGTGTACGTCCAGACGGGCAGTCAGGAGACGCGTGGACTCGAGATGGTCGTGGCTGGGCGCGTGACCAGTCGCTGGGACCTTGTGGGAACGTTCGCCGCGCAACGCGCGCGGATCGTGAGCGCCACGACCGCGTCGCCCGCGGGCAGGGACGTGCCGCTCGTGCCGCGCAATACGGTTTCGCTCTGGAACCGCTATCAGGCGTCCAGGTCCATCGGCCTCGCCGTCGGCGCCATCGGGCAGCGTCCAATGTTTGCGGCCATCGACAATACGGTGACGCTGCCGGGTTTCTGGCGGTACGACGCGGCGGTCTTCGTCACCCGGCTGCGCGCCGTGGCCTTTCAGGCCAACGTCGAGAACCTGTTCGACACTCGCTACTTTGGCACGTCACACGGCAACAACAACATCATGCCTGGCGTGCCGCGCACGCTGCGTTTGTCGGCGACGGCGCGACTTCGGTAGCCCGGGTCGCCTCGGCCGCCACCGCGACTGGGTCGCGGCGACGGACGAGACCAAGCGCCGCGATCAATAGTTCGTGAACAACAGGTGGTTATTGGCGGTCTTGGAGCTGAGAACGACGCCCTTTGTGGTGTTGTTGAACAACGCATCACGTACCGTTTGCGGCGTTGCGCCCGGGTTGCTCTGCAGGTAAAGCGCCGCCACGCCAGTGGTGTGCGGCGTCGCCATGGACGTACCGCTGATCGTGTTGGTGGCCGTGCCGCTGGTATACCATGCGGACGTGATGCTGACGCCCGGCGCGAACCAATCGACGCACTTGCCATAGTTGGCCCAGCTCGGCTTGGTGTCGGAGCTGTTGGTCGCGCTGATCGTCATGGCTTCCGGAACGCGCGCCGGCGAATATTTGCACGCATCGTCCTGTCGCCCACCGCGGTTGCCATTGCCGGCCGCGATCGCATAGCTGATGCCCGTCGCGATCGAGTTTTTCACGGCGTTGTCGAGTGTGGTGGACGCACCGCCGCCCAGGGACATGTTCGCCACGGCGGGCCTCACCTGATTTGCAGTGACCCAATCGATGCCGGCAACCACGCCGGACGTCGTGCCCGAGCCGTTGCAGTCGAGTACGCGCACCGCGAACAAGCTGACGGCCTTGGCGATGCCGTATGTCGCGCCGCCAACCGTGCCCGCGACGTGCGTGCCATGCCCGTTGCAATCGGCCGCGGTCCCGCCGCTGGTGACCGCGTCAAACCCCGTGAGGGCGCGCTCGCCGAACTCGACATGGTCGAAGCGGATGCCGGTGTCGATGATGTACGCGTTCACACCAGATCCGGTGTTCGCGTAGGTAAAAGTGCCTGAGAGCGGCAGACTGCGCTGATCGCTGCGGTCAATGCCCCAGGTCGCGCTCGTCTGCATGGTGTTGAGCGAGATGACTTGATCCTGCTCGACGTAGGCCACGTTGGGATCGGCGCGCAACGCATTCACCGCGCCATCGCCCAACTGCGCGGCAAAGCCGCGAACCGCATGCGTGTACGTGTAAAGCAAACGCCCGTTCACGCGCGCCACCAGCGACGCCGCCAGCTGTCGTGGCTCACCCGCCGAGGCATTGAACACCACGATGAACTGGCCGGGGACCGGCTCGTTCGCGGCGACGGCGAGCGACGCCGGCGACGGCGCCTCCGTTGCTTGGGGCATTGACGTCGGTTCCGCGCACGCCGCGACAACAACCAGTGCTCCGGCCAGCGCCAGCAATCGCTTGCTCATGTGGTCTCCAGAAAAGAGTCGCACGGATTCCGGTCCGACCTGCGCTCGCTGAACAGTGCTCCCGCGAAGCGCGACGAAAGCTACGGTCCGCTTGTGAGAGGCGCTACCCGTAGTACTACGAAGGTCCGGAGCGCGAGTGCTTGATGCAGCCCGCTCCGCGTCTCCCGCGGACTCAGCTTTCGAGCCATCCGACCGCCTGATTTGTGGCCCGCCATCCGCAGAAGTGCGGATTCGGATTCGTGCGCACGCATGGTTGCTTTTACGCTTCACATCATTCCCCCGGTGCCGTGCGCATCCTTGCGGTAGGCGTGCATTACACGAATGCCCCGCTCAGTGTTCGCGAGCGACTGGCGGTATCAGG
>JBBTFS010000073.1:0-7121 GCA_038060705.1 Gemmatimonadota bacterium | reverse complement strand
CTCGTCGGTGGGCCCACGCGAGCCAATCCCACAGGCCCGTGAGACACCTCCCAGCGCGATAGCACGCCGGGAGAGTTTCGTTGGCGGGGCACTAATTTCCACACCCATGGCCGAACGCAGCAGATGAAAGTCAGCATCCTGACGATGGGGTGCGACAAGAACACCGTAGACTCCGAACGGTATTTGGCGGAGATGGTGGACCGTGGCGCTACGGTGGCCGAGAGCGCCGAAGACGCGGACGTGATCCTGATCAACACGTGCGGTTTCATCGACGCGGCCAAGAAGGAATCCATCGACGCCATCGTCGAGGCCGGACGCTTGAAGACGAAGGGCAGCGCGCGTGCGGTGGTCGCTGTCGGCTGCATGGTTGAGCGCCACAAGGGTGAGTTGGAGTCCGCGCTGCCCGAGGTGGATCTGTTCCTGGGCTCCAGTGAGATGGATCGCCTCATTCCCGAACTGGCGGATCGCGGCCTGATCGACGACGTGCCCGTGACCCATCCCGGAGTCCGCCTCTTTTCTGGCGATGCGCGGCACGTGCGGTACCTCAAAGTCAGTGAAGGCTGTGACCACGGGTGTGCATTCTGCGCGATTCCATTGATGCGCGGCCGCCACCGTTCGTTCACCAGGGACGACCTCATTCGCGAGGCGCAGTTGCTGGAAGCCCAGGGCGCGCGCGAGGTGAACCTCGTGGCACAGGACCTGGCACACTATGGAAGGGATCTGCGCGGCCAGGGCGAAGCGCTCCAGACTCTGCTTGAGTCACTCGTCGCAGAGACAGGAGTACCGTGGTACCGAATGTTGTACATCTACTCCGCCGGAATCACTCCGAAACTGCTCGAGTTCGTGGCGCGCGAGTCGCGCGTCGTGCCGTACTTCGACATGCCGATGCAGCACGGGTCCGACGAGGTGCTCAAGCGCATGCGCCGGCCGGAGCGCAACAAGACCATCCGCGAGACGGCGGCCCGCATTCGCGACGTGGTGCCGGATGTCGCGATTCGCACCACGTGCATCGTGGGATTCCCTGGCGAGACCGACGCCGACTTCGAGACGCTGTTGGCGCTGCTCCAGGACGTGCAATTCGATCGCGTGGGCGCGTTCACGTACTCCGCTCAGCAGGGAACCGCAGCCGGAGAGATGGGTGATGATGTTCCGGCATCGCTCAAGCAGGAGCGCATGGATCGGTTGATGGAACTGCAATTGCTTCTGACCCAGGAGCGCTTTGAGGCGCGGGTGGGGAAAACGGTGCGCGCCATTGTGGACCGCGAGTTGCCGGATGGCTCGCTGGAGGGACGGACGATCTGGCAGGCGCCGGAGATTGATGGGATCACGATCATTGGAAAGTCCATCGCGGAAATCGGGAATCGAAAATCAGCAATCGCGCCCGGTGCCTTCCTGGAGGTGCAGATCGAGTCCGTTGTGGACGACTACGACCTGAATGCGTCGCTCGTCCGGGTCGAGTGCTCCGCGCCGCCGTCCGGGTCACGGGTCACGGGTCACAGGTCACGTCAATTGCCCTTGGCAAGCATCGGCTCCTTCGGTCGGTGAGACGCAACACCGTGCTGCTTACGCTGGCCCTGGTCGCCTGTTCATCGCGCGCCCCGCACCGACTCGTCGACCGTCCCCGTCCCAAACCGCTGGCCCGCGCGCTGGACGCCGGACGCATCGTCCGCGTGGTCCTCGCCACCGCTGACCGGCGCGTGTCCGCAGCCGGCGACTTCGACTTCTACGACGAGGAAACGGGGACGCGCATTGGCCACGGCCAGCGCGGCGAAACCTGGCGCCTGGAGCGCGAGCGTGCCGGCGTGCGCGTGCGCGCGGTCGCCATCGAGGGGGGCACCACTGCGTGGACGCGCGCGATGTCGGTGACGTCGGCGGCCATACTCTCGATCGGCCTCAAGAAGTACCGCGGCCGGTTTGTCGTCCTGCCCGTGGACTCGGGGCTCATGGTCGTGAACCACTTGCGGGTGGAGGATTACCTTCGCGGTGTGGTCCCGCTGGAGATCGGCAAGCTGGCCCAGCGCGATTCGGCGGCAATGCAGGCCCAGGCGGTGGCCGCACGCAGCTACGCCTATGTCCGGTTGGCCGATCCGATCCCGCGCGCGTTCGACCTCCGTCCCACCACGTCGGATCAGGTGTACGGCGGTTTCACCGCCGAGACCGAGGTTGCCAACGACGCCATCGATGCCACGCGCGGCATGGTGGTGATGTACCAGGGGCGCGTGGTGGACGCGCCGTTTTCGTCCACGTGCGGCGGCTCGACGGCGGACGCCGCCGAAGTCTGGAACGGACCGGGTTCGCCGTATCTCAAGCGCGTCAGCGATCAAATCGGCACCACCGCGCGCTACTACTGCGATCAGTCGGCGCGCTTTCGGTGGACGAAGACGCTGTCAGCGTCGGAGCTCAACGCCACGCTGGCGCAGTACCTGCGCAACTATGCGTCGGTGCCGGCCAGCGGCCCGGGCGCAACACGCGCGGTGAACGTGCAGAACCGCGGCGGCTCCGGGCGCGTCGCGGTCATCCAGATCGAGACCGATCGCGGCACGTTTCCGGTGCGCGGCGACGACATTCGCTCGGTACTGCGCCCGCCCAGTGGCGAGCCCCTGTCCAGCACGTACTTTTCCCTGGCGCCGGAGTACGATCGCGAAGGCCTCCTCAGTTCCGTGACGATTCGCGGTCAGGGCTACGGCCATGGCGTGGGTCTGTGCCAGTGGGGCGCCATCGGGCGCGCCCGCGCCGGTCAGTCGTTTCTCGAAATCCTCGGCACCTACTACCCCGGAACCACCGTTGGCCCAATCCACTGAGGTGCGAGTCGGTCTCGTCGGCGTCGGCGCCGTACCTCAGACCGCGTACCTGCCCGTGCTCACCAAGATGCGCGGCGCGCAGTTGGTGGCGCTGTGCGACAACGACGGGCCGAAGATGACCGCCATTGCCGAGCGGTTCGGTGTGCCGCATGTGTTCACGGACATCGACGACCTGCTGGAATTGGAGCAGCTCGACGCCGTCATCATCTCGACGCCGAACCACCTGCACGAGCCGCACGTGCAGGCGGCGTTGCGCGCCAAGGTCCACGTGCTGTGCGGACGCCCGCTGGCGCTCTCGGTGCGCGGCGTTGAGCGCATCCTGGCAGCGGCCGCCAAGGCAGACCGCATCGTTCACGTTGACAACCACTACCGTTTTCGCGCAGACGCGCAGGCGCTCGATCGCTTTCTCCACGGCGGAGAGCTCGGCAGGCCGGTGGCAATGCGCGCGGGCGCATTTCAGCGGAAGCGGGACTTGGGCGACTGGCGCTACCGTCGCGCGGAAGCCGGCGGCGGCGCCTTCATGGAGCTGGGCTATCCACTGCTGGATCTGGCGCTCTGGTTCGCGGACTTCCCGGAGCCGACGCGCGTCACTGCGAGCATGGTGCGCGGTCGCGGCGCCGGCACGGTGGAGGACGCGATGCTGGTGCAGATCGAATGTGGCGGTGGCGTTACCATGTCGTTCGACCTGAACTGGAACTACAAGGGGCTCGAAGACCGACTGTGGTTCGAGGTCATGGCCAGCGCCGGCAATGGCCAGCTGGCACCCCTCCGGGTCGTGAAGGAACTGAGCGGCCGCGCGGTGAACGTGTCACCCTCCGGTGCGAATGCGCGGGAGATCGCGTACTACCAGTCGCACCGGGCGCAGTTGGCGCATTTCGTCGCTGTCGTGTCGGGCGCGGCCAAGTACGAACCGCCAACCGAACAGCTCGTCGTGCAACGCACGCTCGAGGCGATCTACAAAAGCGCCGAGGAAGGGAAGGAGATCCGATTCTGAGACGATCGCTGATTCATGGCTCCGCGCTCTGGGTGCTGGGTGCCGCTCTCGGCGCGCAGACACCACGCGCCGACTCACGAGTCACGAGTCAGGAGTCACGGCCGTCGCTGGCCGTCTACCTGATCACGGTTGGTGAAGGTTCCGCTGTCTGGGAGAAGTTCGGACACAACTCCCTTTGGTTCGTGGACTCGGTGGCTGGCGTCGACGAGGCGTACAACTGGGGCACGTTTGACTTCAAGTCCCCGGGTTTCGCGTGGCGCTTTGTCACGGGCGAGACGAGGTACTGGGTCGAGCGCTATCCCGGCCAGCCACTCATCGACTTTTTTGCGAACTTCGACCGGACAGTGGAACTGCAGCGCCTCAACCTCACGGAGGCGCAGGCGCACAAGGCGCTGGCGTTCGCGCGCATCAACGCGCTCGAGGCCAACAAGTACTACCGGTACGACTACTTTCGCGACAATTGCTCCACGCGCGTGCGTGACGTGATCGACATGGCCACCGACGGCGCTCTGAAGTCGGCGACGTCCACTGCCATGACGCCGCGCTCGTATCGGTCCGAGAGCGTGCGCCTGGTGGACGACCTCGGGTTCGCGCAGTACGGCCTCACCGCGGCGCTTGGCCGTCCGGCGGATGCGCCGATCTCGCTGTGGGAGAGCGCATTCGTGCCGATGCGCCTGCGCGATATCGTGCGCGACGTGCGCGTGACGGTGAACGGACAATCGCAGCCGCTGGTGACCGAAGAGCGGGTTGTCTACACGACCAAGGGTCACGAGGAGCGTGCCGATGTTCCCGCCATCTGGCTCATTCCGCTCATCATCGGTCTGGCGCTGGCCATCGATCTGGTCGGCCTCGGCATCCTCGGCGAGCGGCATCGCGGGGTGGATACTGCGTTCCGGGTGGAAGCCGCCGTGTTTTCGGCGATCACCGGGTTGGCCGGCGCTGCCATCCTCTTCGCGTGGCTCTTCACAAGGCACGATTTCTGGGCCAGCAACGAGAATCTGCTGCTGCTGAACCCGCTGTCGCTCTGGCTGGCGCCGTTGGCAATCCAGTCGATGCGCCACGCGCGCTGGGCCCGGCCCGCCGCAATCACGGCGGTGTTGGTCACGCTGTGCGCGGCGGGGGCGTTGATACTCAAGGGCATCGGCGGAAACCAGGAAAACGTCGCTGTGCTCGCACTCGCGGTGCCTGCGCACTTTGCCGTGGCGTTCGGGCTTTGGCGAAGGGCCGTGAACCAGTGACTCGTCACGAGTCACGGCTGTTCAAGCCATGACGCTCTGGGTCGGCGTGGATGTGGGCGGCACGTATACTGACCTGGTCGCCATCGACGGCGCCGGTCGCGTCGAGGCGCGCAAGGTGCTGAGCACGCCGCAGGATCAGAGTGAAGGCGTGCTGGACGCCGTGAAGGCGCTGGCCCGCCATGACATCGACCGCTTTGTGCATGGCACCACGGTCGCGACCAACATGTTGCTGGAACGCAAGGGAGCGCGCGTGGCGCTCTGCGTCACGCAGGGGTTCGCCGACCTGCTGTACCTGCGGCGACAGGATCGCGCATCGCTGTACAACCTCGCCGCCGATCATCCTGCGCCGCTCGTGCCGCGCGAGCTCACGGTGCCGGTTCCTGAACGCGTGGAGCCGCAGGGAATCACGCGGCCGCTGACGGCCGATGTCGCGGATCAGGTCGCGGAGCAGGTCGTGGCCCTCAAGCCGGACGTCGTGGCGGTGCTGTTGCTGCACTCGTACCGTGAGCCGAGCCACGAGCAGATCCTCCGCGACGCAATTCTCCGTCGCGCACCGGAAACGGAAGTCGTGCTGTCGTCCGAGGTCTTTCCGGAGATCCGCGAGTACGAGCGTGCGTCCACGACAGTCGCCGAGGCGTACCTGAGGCCGGGAGTGGCGCGGTACCTGCGGAACCTGTCCTACCGACTGACCGCGAACGCGACTGACCGGCCCAACGTGCTTGGCGTGATGACGTCCAGCGGCGGTATGCGCGGCGTGGAAGAGGCGTCCCGAACCGCGGCGCAGCTTGCGCTCTCCGGGCCGGCAGGCGGGGTGGTGGGCGCGGCCGCGATCGCGCGACTCCTCGACATCGACCGCGCGCTCACGATCGACATTGGCGGCACCAGCGCCGACGTTGGGCTCATCCTCGACGGCCAGCCGCTGGTGGAGCAGGGCGGCACCGTGGCCGACGTTCCCATCTCGATGCCGCGCGTGCTCGTCGAGACCGTGTCTGCCGGCGGCGGCAGCATCGCCTGGATCGACGCCGCGGGCGCGCTGCACGCGGGCCCGCACAGCGCCGGCGCGCGACCCGGCCCGGTCGCCTTTGGACGCGGCGGTACGCAGCCGACCGTCACCGACGCGCATGTCGCCATGGGACGCATCTCGGCCGAGCACATGAGCGGCGGCGTGGCGCTGCACGTCGGCGGAGCCCGAGCCGCGATCGCGACGCTGGCAAAGGCGCTGGGCGAGACCGAAGCGCGTACGGCCGCGGCCATTGTCGCCACCGCGGACGCCACGATGGCGCGCGCACTGCGGCGAGTGAGCGTAGAGCGCGGCATCGACCCGCGCACGTGCACGCTCATCGCGTTCGGTGGCGGCGGCCCCCTGCACGCGTGCGGCCTCGCCGACCAGCTGGGCGTCACGCGCGTGGTCGCGCCGCCACACGCGGGTGTGCTGAGCGCACTGGGTCTGGCCATGACACCTGAGCGTCGCGAGGCAATGGTGAGCGTCATGCGTCGCCTGGATGAGTGGCTGGATCGCGAGCGCCGTGAGGCCATGGAGGGCGTCGCGGAGACCGCCTGGCCTCGCACCCTGAAACGGCGGCCCAGGAACCGGTCATGGTTCGCGCGTGCGCGCTATCAGGGCCAAGGCCATGAACTCGACATCCCGGTCGTGTCACGAATGCCGCGTGAAGAGCTGCGCGCGGTGTTCGAGGCGGAGCACGCCAAGCGCTACGGCTTCACGCTCGACGCTGCGATGGAAGTAGTGAGCCTGCGGCACGTGGCCGAGGGTCTGGGACGCGCCGCGAGATTCGCGCGGCCAGGCGCGTCGTCGCGACGGCTCGTGGGCCCGGTGTCACTGGCGTTGGACGATGCCACGCTCTTTGTCGCCAGGGATTGGACGGCGCGCCTGCACGAGAGCGGCGCGTGGATTCTCACGCGGGCGAAATAGCATGGCGACAAGGCCGAAACCGCGCGCGAAGGCCGCCAAGCCGGCATTCGATCCGCTCGAGATTACGGTGATGGCGAACGCATTCGCGATGATCGCCGAAGAGATGGGCACGGTGATGATCCGGGGCGCTCTGTCACCGAACATCCGTGAGCGGCGCG
>JBBTFS010000072.1:0-7007 GCA_038060705.1 Gemmatimonadota bacterium | reverse complement strand
CCACGTGTCGTGCCCTCATCATCTGTCTCCGTGCGCGCCTTCTCCTATTCGCGGGCCGCGTCCGCCTCGGAGGCGGCGCGGATGCTGGCTCAGCCCGGCTCGGTCGCCCTGGGCGGCGGAACCGACCTGCTCTCCTGCGTCGAGGACGGGTTGTCGTCGCCCAGCGCCGTCGTGGACCTCCGCGCCATTCCCGAAGCCTGCGGCTTGCAGTGGATGTCTGGCGGCGGTCTGCGGATCGGAGCCGCCGAGCGCTTGAACGACCTGGCCACCGACGTGCGAGTGCGGGAGCACTTCCGCGCTTTGGCGCAGGCGTGCGCCGCCGTCGGATCGCCAGCATTGCGTCATATGGGCACACTGGGCGGCAACCTCTGCCAGCGCCCGCGCTGCTGGTACCTGCGGCGCGGCCTGTCGTGCTTCAAGAACGGTGGCACGTCGTGCCCCGCGCATTCCGGCGAGAACCAGCACCACGCGATCTTCGACGGCGGCCCATGTCACATGGTGCATCCGTCAGATCCCGCGGTGGCGTTGCTGGCGCTGGACGCGGAGATCGAAATCGCCGCGGCCGCGAGCCGACGCCGTGTCCCGATCGCCGAGTTCTTCGTCCTGCCGTCGCAACGCATGGACCAGGAGACCGTGCTCACCCCAGGTGAGTTCATCTCGGCGGTGCACCTCCCGGACGCAACCGCGGGGGGCAGGCAGCTCTATCGCAAGACGACGCAGCGCATGGCGTTTGACTTCGCCCTCGCCAGCATCGCCGGTATCAAACGGGTTGACGGCTCGGTGCGCCTCGCGATGGGCGGCGTGTCGCCGCGCCCATGGCGGGTACCCGAGTCCATCGAGGAAGACGTGGCGTCGGGCGGGCTCGACGAGGACTCGATCATCGCGCTGTCGGAGCGGGCGTTGTACGACGCCAAGCCGCTGTCGAAGAACGGATACAAGGTGGAGTTGGCCGCGGCCATGTTGCGCGATGCCATGCGGGAGCTGGCCGCATGATGAATCCGCCGTTTGCCGACGCTGACGCCTGGCTGGTGGACGACCGCTGGTCCAAGGCGTACCCGCTCAACCCCGAGACGCACATCGGACGCGGATTGGGGAGCAGCATCATCCTGCGCGACCCGGTGATCTCGCGCCGCCACGCGAGTGTGTTGAAGGAAGGCGACGGCTACGTCCTCCACACCTTTGGTGCGGCGGGAACGCGCGTGAATGGCGAGGAAATCGAGTCGACGCACGCGCTCCGTGAGGGCGACAAGATCGAGATCGCGTTCACATGCCTGCGGTACACGCTCATGGCGCCCACTGGCGAGATGTTCGTCGTCACACGGGATATGCCCACGACGATAGACCAGCCGGAGGGCCCGACGCGCGCGACGGTGAAAGTGGCGGTGGCCCGGAAGGACCCTTTCTGGCGGCGACATGCCGCGCTGCTGCTGCTGGTCGCGATCCTCGTCGTCCTGCTGGCGCTCTTCATCGCGCCCAGCGTCGCAGCACGGTAACCGCCCGACGAAGGTGGGCATGTGGGGTCGCGCTTACGTGATCAGTTAAAGCCGAGTAGTTTTATCGTGTATGTCCACGCAGATAGACGGCCTCATCGGCCGCGAGTACGCGGCCGGTTTCGTCACAGATATCGAGCAGGACACGATCCCGCCGGGCCTCAGCGAGGACGTTGTCCGTGAGATCTCGCGGCGCAAGAACGAGCCCGCGTTCATGCTCGACTGGCGGCTGAAGGCGTACAAGCGCTGGCTCACCATGAAAGAGCCGCACTGGCCGAACGTGAAGTACCCGGCCATCAACTATCAGGGTTCGAGCTACTTCTCGGCGCCAAGGAAGAAGACGCCGCTGGGTTCGCTGTCCGAGGTTGACCCCGAGATTCTCAAGACATACGAGAAGCTCGGCATTCCCCTGCTCGAGCAGAAACGGCTAGCCGGGGTCGCAGTAGACGCAATCTTCGACTCAGTGTCCGTCGGCACCACGATGCGCGACGAGCTCGCCAGGCACGGCGTGATCTTCTGCTCGTTTGGCGAGGCCGTGCAGGAGCATCCCGATCTCATCGAGCAGCACCTGGGTTCGGTCGTTCCCCATAGCGACAACTTTTTCGCCGCGCTCAACAGCGCCGTGTTCTCGGACGGTTCGTTCTGCTACGTGCCCAAGGGTGTGCGCTGCCCGATGGAGCTGTCCACGTATTTCCGCATCAACGCGGCCGACACGGGCCAGTTCGAGCGCACGCTGATCGTGGCGGACGAGGGCTCGTACGTGAGCTACCTGGAAGGCTGCACAGCGCCGAAGCGCGACACGCACCAGCTGCATGCGGCGGTGGTGGAACTCGTGGCGCTCAAGGGCTCGACGATCAAGTACTCCACGGTCCAGAACTGGTATGCCGGCGACAAGGAAGGCAAAGGCGGCATCTACAACTTCGTGACCAAGCGCGGCATGGCGCACGAGAATTCGAAGATTTCGTGGACCCAGGTGGAGACCGGCTCGGCGATCACGTGGAAGTACCCGTCGGTGGTGTTGAAGGGCGACAACTCGGTGGGTGAGTTCTACTCGGTGGCCGTCGTCAACAACAAGCAGCAGGCAGACACGGGCACCAAGATGCTGCATATCGGCAAGAACACGCGTTCGACGATCGTGTCCAAGGGCATCAGCGCGGGCCAAGGCAACAACTCGTACCGCGGCAAGGTGAAGGTGTCGGCGAAAGCCGACGGCGCGCGGAACTACACGCAGTGCGATTCGATGCTCGTGGGCAACAAGTGCGGCGCGCACACCTTCCCCTACATCGAGGTTGCCAACAAGAACGCGATTGTGGAGCACGAGGCCAGCACGTCGAAGATCGGGGAGGATCAGATTTTCTATCTGAAACAGCGTGGAATGTCCGCGGAACAGGCGGTCTCGATGATCGTGTCGGGGTTCTGTAAAGAGGTGTTCAAGGAGCTGCCGATGGAGTTCGCGTTGGAAGCTCAGCAGTTGCTGGGAATTACGCTGGAAGGATCTGTCGGATAGGACGGAGTTGCGAAACTTGACATCAGAGACAAGCGAACCAATGCTGGCCATAAAGGACCTGAAGGCGAGTGTGGGTGGCAAGGAGATCCTCCGCGGCATTTCCCTCTCCGTGAAAGCGGGCGAGGTGCACGCGATCATGGGCCCCAACGGGTCCGGGAAATCCACGCTGGCCCAGGTACTGGCCGGCAATCCGGCGTACGAAGTCATCGGCGGATCGGTCTCGTATCAGGGCAAGGACCTGCTTGCGATGGCGCCCGAAGTTCGTGCACAGGCCGGTGTGTTCCTCGCGTTCCAGTATCCGATCGAGATCCCCGGCGTGTCGAACGCCTACTTCCTCCGCTCCGCCTACAACGAGATCCGCAAGGCGCGCGGTGGAGAGGAAGTGGATCCGATGGAGTTCGTGGACATCGTCGAATCGAAACTCAAGCTCGTGGACATGGATGCCGCGATGCTGCAGCGCTCCGTCAACATGGGATTCTCCGGCGGCGAGAAGAAGCGCAACGAAATTCTCCAGATGGCCGTGCTCGAGCCCAAGCTCGCCATCCTCGACGAGACGGACTCTGGCCTGGACATCGACGCGTTGCGCACCGTGGCTGACGGCGTGAACAAACTGCGCGCCAAGGACCGCTCGTTCATCGTGGTCACGCACTACCAGCGCCTGCTCAATTACATCGTGCCCGACTTCGTCCACGTGTTGTCTGGCGGCCGGATTGTAAAGTCCGGCGGCAAGGAACTCGCGCTCCAGCTCGAAGAGAAGGGCTACGACTGGCTGGTGGACGCCCATGTTCCGGCGGGAGCGGGCGTGTGACCCAGCGGTACCTGGACCAGCACGCCAGGTTCGTTGCTGCCAACAGCGGCGCGCCTGATTGGGTCACGAGAGCACGACGCGCGGGGATCGAGAGGTTTGCCGCGCTCGGATTCCCTACCACGAAGGACGAGGACTGGCACTTCACCAGTCCAGCGCCGATCGCGGAGGCGGAGTTTACCTTCGACTCGAATGGCGCGTCGCGAACGGCCGCTGCCGACGTCGAACCGTTCAGGTTCGGTGACGCGGGCTGGGTGACAATGGTGTTCGTGAACGGACGCCTTCAGCAGGACTTGTCCATGCTCAGCGGCCTTGGGCCTGGAGTCACCTTGCTCCCGTTGAGCGCCGCGTCCGCCGTGCCAGAGTTGGACAAGCGCGTGGGGTCGGTGCTTTCCGATCAGCCGACGTTTACGGCGCTGAACACAGCGTTCATGCCAGATGGCGCGGCGTTGCACGTGATCCGGGACGTCAAAGTGCGCGTCCCCGTGCACTTGGTCTTCATCGTGGATTCGCTGGGAGCCGATCGCGTGGTGTATCCTCGCAACCTGCTCGTGCTGGAGCGCGGAGCCCAGGCGACCGTCGTCGAGAGCTATATCGGGCTCACTGACGCGCGGTACTTCACCAACGCGGTGACTGAAGTGTCGCTCGGCGACGGCGCGACGCTCAACCACATCAAGGTCCAGCGCGAATCACGCCGCGCGTATCACGTCGGCACCACGGAAGCGATACAGGGACGCGACAGCCATTTCGTCTCGTTCTCGTTCGCCATCGGCGGCGCGCTCACGCGCACCAACATCCATACGAAGCTCGATGGGCCCGGTTGCGGCGCCACGCTCAACGGCCTGTACATGCTGGATGGGGAGCAGCACTGCGACCACCAGACAAAGATCGAGCACGTCGCACCGAATTGCTTCAGCCGCGAGGTGTACAAGGGCGTGCTGGACGGCAAGTCACACGGCGTGTTCAACGGCAAAGTGTACGTCCATCCCGAGGCACAGAAGACGGACGGCAAGCAGACCAATAACACGCTGCTGCTGTCGAAGGACGCGCAGATGGACACCAAGCCGCAGCTGGAGATCTTCGCGGACGACGTGAAGTGCACCCACGGCGCCACCGTGGGCAAACTGGACGAAATGGCCCTCTTTTATATGAAGAGCCGCGGCGTGGACGCCGAGATGGCCAAGCGCCTTCTCATCTACGCGTTTGCAGCTGACGTGCTCGAAACAATCGCGAACGCAGACGTCAAGCTTGCGCTGGAGCGCGATACACTCGCTCGCTTCGTCGCCGAGGGCCGAGAGCCGCGAGGCGAACGCTTCGCGTGAGCAACCTCGAAGCCCTGTACCAGGAAGTGATCCTCGATCACAACCGGAAGCCGAGAAACTTCCGCGAGATGGACCACGCTGACCGGCACGTTGAGGGGCACAATCCGCTCTGCGGTGACCAGGTCACGGTCTGGGTCAAGCTCGACGGCGACAAGATCGCCGACGTGAGCTTCAAGGGCGTGGGCTGCGCTGTCTCCAAGTCATCAGCGTCCATCATGACGCAGACCGTGAAGGGAAAGACGGTCGCCGAGACGAAGGAGCTGTTCAACAAGTTCCATGACATGGTCACCGGCAAGATGACCGACGCCGAGCGCGAGAAGATGGGTTCGCTGGCGGCGCTGGGCGGCGTTTCAAGGTTCCCGTTGCGCGTGAAATGCGCGTCGCTGGCATGGCATGCGCTCAAGTCCGCGCTCGAGGGCGGCGGCGAAGTGAGCACTGAGGCGGGCGGACCCGCGCCGCTCCAGGGCGCATAGACCTCCAGGGCGCATAGACATTTCGACGCACTAGCTTTCGCGGGAAGACCAGGTCCCGCTGGAGTTGAGATGAGTAAGCGCAGTTCGATGGCGAAGTCCAGGCAGGTGGGCGAGAGCCTCAAGCGGCCCTCTGTCGGCCACACGCTGCCACGCGCGGAACCGGCGGCGCCGTCGCCCCGGCGCCGTGATTTCCCGATGCTCGTCGCCAACCCGGGGCTGCACTACCTGGACTCGGCCGCCACGTCGCAGAAGCCGCGCGCCGTGCTCGACGCCATCCGTTCGTACTACGAGAAGGACAACGCCAACCCGCACCGCGGCGCCTACGACCTCTCCGCGCGCGCCACGCAGCGCTATCTCGATGCCCGCGAACGCGTCGCCGACTTCCTTGGCGTCGTCGATACCGCGACGCTGATCTTCACGCGCGGCACCACCGAGTCGCTCAACCTCGTGGCCACCGCGTGGGGGCGCACCAACCTGGGCAAGGGCGACGAGATCATCGTCACGGGCATGGAGCACCACGCCAACTTCGTGCCGTGGCAACAGGTGGCGCTCGCGACCGGCGCCAAACTGCGCATCTGCGAGCTCACGCCCGACGGGCGCATCGACATCGAGCGGCTCAAGAAGCTCTTGAGCCGCAAGACGCGCGTGCTGGCGTTCAGCCACGTGTCCAACGCGTTGGGCACGATCAACCCCGTCGCCGAACTCACCGCATTCGCGCGCGACAAGGCCAAGAATGCCATCGTGGTGGTGGACGGCGCACAGGCGGCGCCGCACATGCGCGTTCGCGTGGATGAACTGGACGTGGACTTCTACGCCTTCAGCGGCCACAAGATGCTCGGCCCCATGGGCATCGGCGGGCTCGTGGGCCGGCGCGAACTTCTCGAGGCCATGCCGCCGTACCAGATGGGCGGCGACATGATCGAGTTCGTGGGCGATGACAAGAGCACATGGAACGTGCTGCCGCACAAGTTCGAGGCAGGCACGCCCAATGTCGCGGACGCGGTGGGCCTCGCGGCCGCATGCGACTACCTGGACGCCGTCGGCATGGATGCGATCCGTGCGCACGAGTTGGATCTGCTCAAGCTCATGACGGAGAAGCTGGCTGCGATTTCCGGCGTCAAGCTGTACGGTCCGGCGGATCTCTCGCTGCGCAGCGGCGTGGTGAGCTTCAATGTGGCGGACATCCATCCGCACGACTTGTCGACGGTGCTGGATCAGGAGGGTGTTTGCATTCGCGCCGGCCATCACTGCGCGCAGCCGTTGATGCGGCGCCTGGACGTGCCCGCCACGGCGCGCGCCAGCGTCTACGTCTACAACGAGTCAGCGGACATTGACGCGCTGATCCGCGGCGTGGTTCGCGCCAAGGCGATGTTCGCGCACTAGCCAAGACTTCGAGTGACGTCAGCCAGG
>JBBTFS010000071.1:20029-35318 GCA_038060705.1 Gemmatimonadota bacterium | reverse complement strand
AGCGTCGACTCCTTCATCCTCACCCCGCGCGGAAGTTCCCTCGGAAAGGTAAAGCGCGGGCGATCCGAACAAGACCTCTCCGCCAACATTGGAGCCGTCAGCCGGATGCCGCGTCTCGCGTCGCGACGGTCCGCGCCAACGCCACAATCCGGTCCACTTGCTCCTCCTGCGTCAGGTAGGTGGTGTCCAGCAAGACCGCGTCCGGCGCCTGGGCGCTTTGCTTGGCGTCCTTGGCGTCGCGATGCACCAACCGGTCGGTCTCCTCGGCGATTTCCTCGTCCGTTGGCGCTCGCTTGAGGGTTTGAACGAGGCGTCGGCGAGCCCGCTCCCACGGGTCGGCCACGAGCCAGATCTTCACGGCGGCGTCGGGAAACACCGCCGTACCCATGTCTCGGCCGTCCACGACAATCGACGCACGGGCCGCAACCGACCGCATCTGCTCGTTGACCCACTGCCTGACGCCCTCCATTCTGGCCACGGCGGACACGCACGAAGTCACGTCCGCGCCGCGCAACTCATCTTCTGCCGGCTTGCCGTCGATTTCTGGCGTGAACGACCGTTCGCCGGCCACGATGCGCACTCGCTTCTTTGCGGCATCCAGCACCTCGGCTTCCGTCCATTTGGCAGCGTCCTTGGCGCCTCCTGCGCGAAGTCGCGCCGCGGTTGCCGCGCGGTAGATCGCTCCGGAATCGGCGTGCTTGAAACCGAGTCGCTCAGCCACCCACTGCGCTGTGGACGACTTCCCTGACGCCGAGGGGCCGTCAATCGCGATGACAACGGGCTTGGCGCTCATTGGATCACGTTGTCGAGGGCGTCCCAGAATCCCGGATACGAAACGGAGACGCAGCCGCGGTCGGCGATCTCGATGTCGTTGCCCGGCAGCGCGCTGAGGATTCCGAAAGACATTGCGATGCGATGGTCTCCCTGCGGATTGACACGACCTGACAGCGCGGAGCGTGAACCGGTGATCGTGAAGCCGTCTTCAAGTTCGCGGGCCGACCCGCCCAGCGCGTTCAGGCTGGCGACGTTTGTGGCGATGCGGTCGCTCTCCTTGACGCGCAGCTCGGCTGCGCCGCGGACGTTGGTCTCGCCGTCGGCCCGGGTGGCAATGCATGCCAACAGCGGCAGCTCGTCGATCATGGAGGGCACTTCGTCAGCGGATACGTCAATGCCATGCAGCAGCGAGGGCCGCGCGACGATCGTCCCGAGCACCTCCCCGCCCACTTCGCGGCGGTCCTCGAATTCCAGGTCCGCGCCCATGCGCTTGAGCGCATTGTAGAAGCCCGTGCGCGTCGGGTTGAGGCACACATCGACGAGCCGCAGTTCGCCGGCACCCGCGAGCAGCGCAAGCGCCACGAAGTAGGCGGCGGACGACGGATCCGCCGGCACGTCCACGTCGGCGGGCCGTACGACCTGTCCGGCGTGCACTTCCACCGTGTTTCGGTTGACGCGAACGTCAACACCGCGCGCGCCCAGCATGCGCTCCGTGTGGTCGCGGGACCGGTGCGGCTCGGAGATCGTGGCATCCACGCCGCCGAGGACGGCGGCCAGCAAGATGGCGCTCTTGACCTGGGCGCTGGCGACGGGCGACTCCCAGTGAATGGAGTGCAGCAGTCCACCCGTAACGGTCATAGGCAGTCCACCGTGCGAAGCCAACGCCACGCCCGCGCCCATGGCGCGCAGCGGCTCGGTCACGCGTCGCATGGGGCGCCGGGTCAGGCTTGCATCGCCGATGAACTCCGCCGTGAGGCCGGCGCCGGCAATGAGTCCGGCCAACAACCGCGTCGTTGTGCCGCTATTGCCGCAGTCGAGCGCCTCCTGCGGCGACCTGAGGTGACGAGCCGACCGACCGGTCACGAAAAACTCTCCGGAAAGCGGCGGGATCGCGGCGCCAATGGCGCGTAACGCAGCGGCGGTGGAACGGACGTCGTCGGACGGCAGGATGTTCGAGACGCGCGACTTCCCGTTCGCCACCGCCGAAAGCATCAGCGCGCGGTGGGAAATGGACTTGTCGCTGGCCGCGCGGACGCTGCCGCCTACCCGCAGCTTCTTCACCGAAGCCATGCCTCGAGCGCCGTGGCGGTGTCGGTCTTTTCGTCCCGGTACTTCACGATGACCGGCGTCTGGAGCGAGAGTCCGTGCTTGGCCCCCCATGCCGACGTCACCGACCGTGCGCCCGGCACCACGACGGCGTTCTCGGGGATCTCCAAAGGCTCGGTGCCACTGCCGCGCAGAACGCGCTCGCGAACGAGATCGTAGACCGGCGTTCCGCGCGTGAGCACGACACCGGCGCCGAGCACGGCACGCGCACGCACCACCGTGCCCTCATAGACACCGCAGTTGCCGCCGACGAGCACATCGTCCTCGATGACTACCGGGCTGGCGTTGATGGGCTCGAGTACGCCGCCGATCTGCGCCGCCGCACTCAGATGCACGCGCTCGCCGATCTGGGCGCACGAGCCCACCAGCGCATGCGAATCAATCATGGTCCCGGCACCGACCCATGCGCCCACGTTCACGAACATCGGTGGCATGCAGATCACGCCTTTGCCGATGAAGGCGCCGCGCCGAATGCTGGAGCCCCCCGGGACCACGCGAATCCCCTCCTTCACGGCGAACTGGCGCGCCGGAAACGTGCTCTTGTCCACAAAGCTCATTCGGGCGCCCTTGGCTTTGGCGGGCACGGACATGTCCACGATACGGCCGATGCGGAATCCGAAAAGAATGCCCTGCTTCACCCATGCCACCGCACGCCACACGCCCTGGACACGCTCGGCGGCGCGGATGTCACCCTCTTCGAGCGCGTTCAGGAAGTCGTTGAACGCAGCGAATGCGGACTTCGTCAGCGTCGAGCTGGGCGGGGCCGCGCACAGCTTCTCGATCCTGAACTGGAGCTGCATCACAGCGCGCCCGCCGTCTGGAGCGCGGAGCGCACCGCCTCTTCGTGCTGTTGGGCGAGGGGCACGAGCGGCAAGCGAAGGTGGTTTCCCATCTTGCCCAGCATCGCCATCGCGGCCTTCACCGGGATCGGATTGGATTCGCAGAACGCGGCGCGCATCCACGGCAACAGTTTGAAGTGCAGCGCCCGCGCGGACACGAAATCGCCCTTGGCGGCCAGCGCCGTCAGTTGGGTCATGGCCTTGGGCGTTGCGTTGGAGATGACCGAGATGATTCCGTCGCCACCGGCTGCCATTACGGAGAGCGTGAGCTCATCGTCGCCCGACAGGACCGAGAAATGCGACGGCCGGTCCCTCAGAATGTCGGTGATCTGCCCAAGGTTGCCGCTCGCCTCCTTCACGGCGACGATGTTGGGCACGTTGGCGAGCGCGAGGGTCGTCCTGGCCTCGATGTTCCCGCCAGTGCGACCCGGCACGTTGTAGACCACGACCGGAAGGTCCGTCGCCTCGGCGACCCGCTTGAAGTGCTC
Source organism: Gemmatimonadota bacterium (assembly GCA_038060705.1). Taxonomy (GTDB): domain Bacteria; phylum Gemmatimonadota; class Gemmatimonadetes; order Gemmatimonadales; family Gemmatimonadaceae; genus DASPMP01. The sequence goes on along the minus strand of JBBTFS010000071.1, from coordinate 31,891 downwards.
GATCAGGCCGCGCTGCGGCGGTTTGTTGTACATCGGCGAGACGTGCAGCAGGTGCGTGGCGCCCGCGGCCTGCATCTCCTTCGACATCGCGACCGCCTTGGCGGTGTCATTGGAGCCGGCGCCCGCGACGACGGGCACCCTGCCCCTGGCCTGCTCCACAGTGATCTCGACGACTCGGCGGTGTTCAGCCGGCGTCAGCGTCGCCGCCTCGCCGGTGGAGCCACACGGCACCACAAAATCGATGCCCTCGGCGATCTGCCACTCCACGAACTCGCGCAGCGCCTTTTCGTCCACCGATCCGTCGCCGGTGAATGGTGTCACCAGCGCCGTTCCGCAGCCGGTCAGCCGCTTGGCGTTTGCCATCTATCGTTGGGCAATGACGTCGTGCATGCTGAACACTCCCGTGCGCCCAATAAGCCACCGCGCGGCGTGCAACGCGCCTTCGGCAAAGACGCGCCGGTCGCGCGCGGAATGCACGAGACGAATCTGCTCGAATGGAGCGTCGAACAGGAACTCGTGTTTCCCGGGAACCGAGCCGACGCGAACGCTGGTGACTGGAATGTTGGTGCCCCAGACGGGCGCCGTGGTCTCCTCGAGCGCTTTGGCAGTTCCGCTGGGCGTGTCCTGCTTGGCGGCGTGATGCGTCTCGATGATATGGGCGTCGAAGCCCGGCATCGTCTTGAGGATCCGGGCGGCCTCTTTGACGATTTCTCCGAAGGCGGCAATGCCCGGCGAGAAGTTCGGGGCTACCAGCAGTGCGCCCTTCTTTTCCATCGCCAACGCGTCGACGCTGGCGCGGGACTCATGCCAGCCGGTGGTGCCAACGACGACAGGACAGCCGGCTTCGATGGCGGCCTTGATGTTGCCCGGCGCCGCGCGCGGCGTGGTGAATTCCACAGCGACGTCCGCTTCGTTGAGCGATGCCCGCGTGATCGCGTCACCCTTGTTTAGCCTGGCGACGACCTCGAAGCCGCGCTCGCGGGCCAGTTGTTCCACGGCGCGGCCCATCTTGCCCATTCCGATGATTGCCAGACGCGGCATCAGCGCTTGCCCTCGAAGAACTCGGCGTGGAGCCGCCGCAGGAGTGCGTCGACTTCGTCGCCATCCACCACCATGGTGAGATTGATGCCAGTGGCGCTCAGAGACAACATGTGCAGCCGTGCCGCCCCGATGCACGCCAGTGCCCGGGACATGGCCCCGCTGCTCTCGCTCAAGGCAGCTCCGACCAGCGCCACGATGCCGCGGTTCTGCTCCACGGCCACATCGCCCAACTGACGCAAGTCGCCAATCGTCTCCTCAAGTCGCGCGGCGTCGTCCACGGTCACCGACACTGACACCTCCGATGTGGACACGACGTCGACCGACATCTTGTGCCGCTCAAAGATGGCGAACAGCTCGCGCAGAAACCCCTCCGTGAGCAGCATCCGGGGCGAACGCACTTTCACCAGGGTCACGTTGCTCTTTCCCGCAATCGCGGTCACGGGGCGGCGTGGCGCGTCGAACGTGATGGACGTTCCCGTGCCTTCGGGCCGGCGCGAATTGAGGACGCGCACCGGGATACCGAGCCGGACCGCCGGCGCGATCGTAAACGGGTGCAGCACCTTGGCGCCGAACGACGCCAGTTCCGAGGCCTCCTCAAACGCAACCGTCTCGATGGTCTTCGCCGACGGAACGACGCGCGGGTCTGCGGTCATCATGCCGTCCACGTCGGTCCAGATCTCGATGGCCTCGGCCTGCAGTGCCGCGCCGACGAGTGACGCGCTGTAGTCCGAACCGCCGCGTCCGAGCGTCGTGGTGATGCCGCCAGCGGTTGCACCGATGTAGCCGCCCATCACGGGCACCTTCTGGTCACGCACCAACGGCGCCAGGTGCACGCGCGCGGCCTCGGCGATGGCGTCCGTCAGCGGCTCGGCGCGGGTGTGTTGCGCGTCGGTAATCATGACGCGGCGAGCGTCCACAAGCTGCGCGGGAACGCCCATCGCGTTGAACGCAGCCGCGATCAGGAGCGACGACATACGCTCACCGAAGGAGGCTACGGTGTCGAGGCTGCGCGGCGTGAGATGACCGAGAGTGGACAGCGCCTCGGCCAACGCGCCGATCTCGTCGCACAGCGCGCTGAGCTCCAGCGCGATCTCATCGCCTTCCGGACCGGGCAACACGTTCCCGGCCACGACCAGGTGCCTGTCTCGCACGCTCTCGACATGGCTCATGGCGCCGATGAGCTGGCCACGTGCCGCTTGCTCCGCGATATCGATCAGGACGTTGGTGCTTCCGCCAAGAGCGGAGACCACAGCGATCGGGCCTTGGCTGAGGCGAGACCGCACGATATCGGCCGCGCGCCGGATGGCATCGGCGTCGCCGATCGAAGTGCCGCCGAACTTGCAGACGATCACGGTTTCGGGATTCGCCCGGTCGAGGCCATCAGCTCGGCGTTGAGCACCGAGGCACCCGCGGCGCCACGAATCACGTTGTGACCCAGTGCCACGAGGCGCACATCGAGAATCGGGTCACGCCGCACGCGACCGACGGTCACGGTCATGCCCCTGCCGGTGTCGACGTCGCGGCGCGGTTGCGGCCGATCGGGGTCCTTGGTCAGCAGCAGCGGACGCTCCGGCGACGACGGCAGGCGAACAGCCTCCGGTGCGCCACGCCAGTTGGCGAGGTGCGCTTCAACCTCGGCGACGTCGCCTTTCCGATTGAGCTCCACCGACATGCACAGGGTGTGGCCGTGCTCCACGGGAACGCGATTGGTGTGGGCGCTCACCACCATTGGAGCACTCTGGATGTGATCGCTCTCGCGCAGGCCGAGGAACTTGCAGAATTCCTCCTCGAGCTTCGGTTCTTCGTCCTTGATGTACGGAATGACGTTGCCGAGGATGTCGAGTGAGGCCACGCCGGGATACCCGGCGCCAGAGACGGCCTGCATCGTGACCACGAAGACGCGGCGAATGCCGAATCGCTGCTGGATTGGCGCGAGCGCCATCGCGCCGACGATGGCGGCGCAGTTTCCGTTGGCGACAATCGCGCCCGACCAGCCGCGCCGTTTGCGTTGCGCGGCAATGACGTCGAGGTGATCCGGATTCACTTCTGCGATCACCAGCGGGACGTCCGGCTCCATCCGATAGTTGCGGGCGTTTGTCAGGACGATGCGGTCTGACTTTGCGAAGCTCGGCTCGGCGTCAGCCGCCGTCGCGGCGTCGAGCGCCGAGAAGACGACGGGCGCGCGAATGCTCGCCGGCGTGCATGGCTGCACCGTGAGGTTGGCGATGGCCTCGGGGATCGGTTCGCTGCCAATCCACGTGGTGGCTTCGGCGTAGGACTTGCCAGCTGACCGTTCCGACGCGGCGACTTCGATGAGCTCGAACCATGGGTGCTTCGCCAACAGCCGCACGAACGCTTGGCCCACAGCGCCGGTGGCACCCAGGACGGCGACGGGCAACCGCGCCTCTCCGAACGGCGATTCGCGCGTCATGACTGGAGGAGCGTGCGCACGATGTGCTCGTATGCACCCACGGAACTGCGGAGTTCGTCGAGCTCCACGTACTCATCGGGGGTGTGCGCCACGTGGATTGAGCCCGGGCCGAACAGCAGGGGGCGGCCCCAGCGTGACAGCAGTGGGATATCGGTGGTGTACGCCACCGGTGTCACGGCGAAGCCGGGAATTGTCTCGAACTTCTGAGCCGGGATATGGGAGCCATACTCGATCTCTGCCTTCTTGCCCACCCATTTCTCCAGCGCCTTCTTGACCTTGGCGACGTCGCCCACGAGCCGGAACATGAGCTCCGTCTCGGCGAGTTCGGGAACGATATTGCCTGCTGTACCGGCGCGGATGGTGCCGATGTTGACCGTTGTCTTTCCGAGCGTGCGATCGGACGGCAGCTTGAGGCTGTCTATGGTCCCCATGAGTTTCACCATCGGAACAATGGCGGACTTGCCAAGCTCGGCGTACGCGGAATGCGCCGCGCGCCCGCGAAAACGGAGAGTGGCGCGGAGCGAACCCTTGGCGCCGTTGGCGAGCTTGCTCTCGGTGGGCTCCCCGTTGACCAGATGCTTGCTGGTCGGCGACAGGCGGTTGGCGGCGCGGGCGCCGTCGGAGCCGGCCTCTTCGCCGACGAGGAGCAGCAGGTCGACGCGCTCTTCGCCGGCCTTGGCGAGGTTTTCAGCCGCCACCATCATGGCGGCCGCGATGCCCTTGGCGTCGCAAGCGCCGCGTCCGTACAGGCGGCTCTTCTCGAGCCGTGGCGCCACATATGGCTGTACCGTGTCGAGATGCGTTGACAGGGTGACGCCACGTCCCCTGCGGGTGGCCCAGACGTTAGCGCGCCCCTTGCTCACTTCCTGAAGTTCGACGTTCCAGCCGCGAGCTAGGAGCCAGCGGGAAACGAACTCGACCGCGGCGCTCTCGGCACCGGTCGAGGAGTCGATGCCGAGGAGTTCAGAGGAGAGCGCGACGACGTCCGTCATGCGCAAAAAACTAGCAGGGATGCGTCACCTACGGACGCATCCCTGCCAACCACACCCTGTTACTTCAGAGCAGTTTCGTCGCTAGGGACCCCAGGTGGCTTTGACGTCGTCGATGCGGAACACCGTCGGGAGCGTGACGTCGTTGCTCGCCGAGAAATGAATGCGCACCGTCTGTCCCTTGAAGGACGAAAGGTCGAACGCCTTGAACGTGTAGTTCGCAGGCCCGGTCCCCGCCGACTTGTTGAGGTTCGTTACGGCTAAAACCGTCGCAAGGACCGTACCGGACGTGTTCTGGACAGTGACCTTCAGACTGTCGTATGTAAGCGTGGTCGTGGTTTCATCCGTCGAAATGTTGTAGCGGAACTCGAGCGTGGCGGTCGTGGCGCCCGCCGGAATGGAAATATCCTGGTACGCCGAGCCGGTGATGCTGCTCTGTCCGACGCCGCTGGAGTTGGACAGCAAGCTCAGGTAGTTAGGCGTTGAGTACGCCAAGCCCGACAGGTTCAGGACCAGCGCCTGGTTGAAGAAGTTCCAGGCTAGGGTGCCGGACGCAAAGTCGCTGTTCGTGATCAGGCTCAAGGGCGAGAGCGCCGCGGTCACCGTGGTCGACGCGTTGTTATTCTCGTTGAACTCCGTCACCTGCGAGGCGTCGTCAGTCAGCGCGCCAACAAAGTACGTGCCCGTCGCGATGGTCGGCACGGCAATCGCGCCGCTGCACGAGGTCGTCGCGCCCACCGCCAATCCGGTCGGCGAATCGCAGAAACCGGTGGAGGGCGTGTCGCCAGTCGAGATGATGTTGTTCGTCGAGAAGTAGATGCCCGTCCGGAACGCGCCAGCCGCCACACCGCCCTGGTTCTTCACCGTCACGGAAATGTTCACGGTGCCGCTGGTCGGCATCGAGGTTGGAGCGGTAAAGACCGTGACGATCAGGTCGGGGGCGTTGGGCAGCGTGGTGGCACTCACGGTGTTCGAGTAGCCCGAGTTGCCGCCGGTATTCGACGCCTTCACGCGGAAGCTGTAGCTGGTATTCGCGGCGAGTCCCGTGCTCGACTGCGAAACCGTGTTCGCCGAGGAGGACGCGAACTCGACAAACGCGGTGCAAGAGACGCCAGAGCAGCGCTCGACGCTGTACAGCGTCTCGTTCGTCGCGTTGTCCGTCCACGTGAGGTCAATGCGGGAAATGGACACAACGGTCGCGGCCAGGTTCGTGGGTGCGGCCGGAGCGTTGGGCAACGTCGTGGCGCTCGCCGTGGTGGTGTACGCGGAGTTGCCACCGGCGTTGTACGAACGAACGCGGTAACTGTACGCCGTGGCCGCGGTCAGGGCGGTGCTGGAGTAACTCGTGACGTTGGCGGCGACCGTGGCAATCTCAGCGAAGCTCGTGCACGAAACGCCGGAGCAACGCTCGATCCGGAATCCGGTCTCCGTGGACGCATTGTCCACCCACGTGAGGTTGATCTGCGTGCTGCTGGCCGTCGTGGCGGTCAAGGTCGTCGGCGCCGTGGGCGGCAGGATGACAAGGAGTTTCTGGCTCCGCTCCACGGTGTCCATCTTCGCGAAAATGCGCGTGGTGTCCACCTTCTTGACCCGCAAGATGCCGCTGGTCGCGCCAATTGTGGCAACGGTGGTGTCTGCCACTCGCCAAGTGAGGACAGGTGCGACGACGATCGAATCGGCCACATCGCGCACGGTGAGCGGCACGATGAGATCGGTGTTGAGCGCCCCCGTGACGTAGTTCAGGCTGTCCGGGCCGGGGAAGGAAATCTTCCGGGCCACCTGCCGCACCTTGATCAACACGCTGTCGCGCAACGTCTGATACACGGCGACGACCCGCGCCGACCCGTTCTTTTTCGCGACGATCGTGGAGCCGGAGACGGAAAAGACCGTGGGATCGCTGGACGTGAGCGTCAGGCCGGTGGACAGCGACCCCGCCTGCGTGGCGCCGACGCTGTTGGTGCCCTGGACCGTGACGGTGCGCGCTTGCCCCAGTCCCGACATCGAATCCGTCACCACGGGCGCCGTGATTCGGATACTCGCGTAGCGCACCGTCACCACCTGTGACTTGCTCACGCCCGCGGGGATCTCGGGCGCCACAACACGACCAGTGATTGTCGCGGACCCGATGGCCAATCCAGTCGCCACGCCAGTCATGCTGTCGATGCTGACTGTGGCCGGCGCGCTGCTTGTCCAACGTTTGAAGGCGCTGGACAGGTCCAGCGGGGACGTCAGTCCCATGGTGATCGACGCGCCCAACACGACGCCGGTGCCACCGGACACCGTGAGGTCCGTGGAATCCAGTCGCGTCGCCGGCGAGGTTGTGTCGGTCCCGGTCAGTGTCGCAAGGTCGCACGTGGCAAGAAGCGTCACACTGAGGGCCGAGAGCCCAAGCAGCGCGACACGCCGCATCGCGTATCGAATCATGTGCCGTTCTATTGTTTGGGTCACAGGGTTCGTGCGGCTCACGGATTCGACCCTGTCATGCAACGTGCTGACCAATCCCGGCAATATCGGCCGAAGGGAGCACCAGCGCCAGCGTGCCACGTATTCGTGTCGGGAATGCAGGGACCGGGACTCGAACCCGGACGGGGTCGCCCCCAAGGGATTTTAAGTCCCTTGCGTCTACCAGTTTCGCCATCCCCGCGCCTGGTAACATGCAGACCCTTCTCCCCTTGGAAGGCAACGACTGGCAAGCGGATTCCGCCTCCCCGCCGCCGTGTGCTTCGCAGAGCGGGAAACGGGACTCGAACCCGCGACCCCAACCTTGGCAAGGTTGTGCTCTACCAACTGAGCTATTCCCGCAGCGCCGCGAAATATACAGACCGGCACGGCCTTGGGAAACGGGATTTGGACCGATTCCCACTTCCCAGAGTTGTTACGGTCGCTCTCCAAGAGCATGAACCGCATACCAGGCACACCACGCCAGCAGCCCTGAAAGTGAGGCATCGCCGCCGTTGAGTTGGGCAGTGCCGTCCGGCGTCACGATCTCCGCCGCATAACCCTGGTCCAACTGGGCTCGTCTGAACCACTCGAGAACCGCGGTCGACTCCGGCCCCAGCAATCGGGCGCACTGGTGAGCCAACTCGCGGGGCGTGGAGCCCGCGCCCTTCACGGTGCGGCGATAGGTGGAGTCCGAACGCTCCATCGCGTCGTACAGGGGCAACCACAGCATCGACGCAACCGGGTCGTCCTCGGCCGTGGTGTGCCCGGCCAGGTCGGTGGCGCTCACGAAACGTTGTTTGCCGGCATCGGCCGCCACAAAGTGGCGTCGCAGGGCGGCACGGATGGCCTCGGGATCCTCGAGGTCCTTCGCGGAGTCCTCGTCGAGCGTGCGTCGCAGGATGTCGAAGGCCTGGGCGACGACCGCATTGCCATGCAACGTGAACGGCTGTGGCGCCGGCGTGCCGGACAGCGTGACTTCGGTGGTGTACAGCGGCACGTTGCGATCGCGGCGCTCCGCCAGATCTTCGGCGGAGAGGTACAGCGTATCCGCGAGGACCGGTTCTTCGACGATCTGATCGTCATTGGTGTCGCGGATGTAGCGGTCCACCGCGATGGCGTACACGGCCGCGCCCTCGAGCGAGAACCCTGGCGCAAACATGCTGCCATCGAAGTAGTGCACGCCCCGGCCTGGCGCGTACCCGTGGATTTCGCACGCGCGGAGAAGCAATTCACGGGCGAGCGGTGCGTCGGCCAGCTGGATGGCGGGCAGCGTCCACATGAGCGCTTCCCAGTCCCGTACCGTCACGCCGCGGCCATGCCAGGGAACGCGCGTCCGAACGAGGTAGAAGTGCGCGTCGTCCAGCGCGCGGCCTACTCCATAGAAGTAGGCGAACAGCAAGTGGCGATTGATCAGGCCGTCGAGCTGTTCGTGACCGGTCGTCTGCTCCAGCTGCTTGAGCGCGTCGCGCGTCTCGCGCAGCAGATCCTTCCAGCCACGGCGACGCAGCACCGCCATGGACGCGCGGGCGCCATCCGGTTCCGGGCCTGCCGCGATGTAGAAGGCGATCTGCGTACGTCCGTTGCTCTCCACGGACAGCGAACGCTCGATGGTGTAACTCGGCGCCGGCCCCTGCTGCACGGAGACCGTGGCGTCTCCATCCGCGCCGATGGCCAGGGCGACCAGCGCGTCCGGCGAGCGGCCGCCGAGCACCACGTCGCCGTCCACGGCTTCCACGCGATGGCTGCCCGGTTCGAAGGCCCGCTCCGTTTGCACGCGAAGCTGACGATGCCCCAGCGTCCCTTCGGCCACGAGCACAGCCGCGAGTTTGGACGAACCGCGATTCTCCACGGACAACGCATAGACCGCGCCAGCGCAGTCAGAATCGCGACCGAAAGGCGCGAAGATGGTCCCACGCACCACCACCGCACCAACCGTCCACGTGAACGTTGGCAGCCAGCCAAGAGCGCGCTCCCAGACCATGCGCGCATCGGAAAACGCATAGGCCTTGCCGTCGAGCGTGATGCGGAGCCGGAACAACGGCGGCCCCTCGCCGTCGATGAACCCCGGGCCGCCCGCCAACTCGATCGCCGACCTGGTGCCGCGATGCAGGAAGCCCGCGGCGAACACCGAGCCGTCGGCGGGGTGAACACAGGGGAGCGAGATCCAGTGATTCCCCGTGACCTGCCAGGGCACGCGCGGGGGCGGACGCAATGACACTATGGGCGCAATTATGTTAGAGGCGTGCGGCGAACAATGACCGGCGGCACGATGCACGTCAACGATGCGTGACATTCAGCCGCGCTGGCTCGCGGCGGCACTGGTCGTTCTTATGGCCGCACCGAACAGTCTCGGAGCGCAGGGCGGCTTGAGTTTGCTCGACGACGCCAGCCTCGTCCCCCGAGGCTTGGCCCGCCTGCGGATGCCCGTGGTCTGGACGCGCTACGACCAGCGCTTCGGGAGCAGCAAGCAATTGGCCCTCGGTGCCCCGTACTCCTCCGACTCGTTGGGTGCGTCGCAGCTGTTACCGCTGGCCACCACCCAGTCGCTGATTCAGGCCGCGTCTGCCACGGCGTTCACGCTATCACTGGGCAAGTCGCGACTCGACGCCATGGCCCGCGAAGAACAGCTGCCGTTCACGATCGAGTACGGTGTCATGAACCGGCTGTCGTTCTCGGTGATGGTTCCGGTGATCCGCAAGCGGCTTTCAGGGTTGCTGCGGCTCGACAGCACCGGCGCCAACGTCGGGCCCAATCCGCACCGCTCCAATGTCACGGCGTCCGCGATGAACGGCCAAGTGCAGACGCAGTTCGCCACCGCGGTCACCCAACTTCAGAATCGGCTCACCGCCTGCGCTGCCAGCCCTGGTTCCGCCGGCTGCCCCGCTCTTCTGGCACGCCAAGCCGAGGCGCAGCAACTGATCCAATCATCGCAGTCGTTCGCGTCCACCGTGGCGTCGCTGTACGGGAGGTCCGGCGAGACCGGCCAGGCGTTCGTGCCACGCAGTTCATCCGTCGCGCAGTCCGCGGTGGCCGCGCGCGTGGCCGACTTCAACCTCAAGTACAAGGACCTGTTGGTATCCGCGACCGACCTCATTACCGCGATCCCCGCGTCTGCCGTCGGGCCAGCCGGAGCCGCCAATCTCACGAGCTACGTGCTCTCGGACCTTGGCCGCGACTCATTGGCGAGCAATGAGGTATTCGGAATCGGCGACGTCGAGGTCGGCTTCAAATTCCTGATGTTCGATCGTCCCGTGACCGAGCGCCGTGGTCTCGGCATGCGCCTGCTGGTGGCGTCGTCCGCACACCTGCCTTCCGGGTCGCGACAGGCACCCGTTGGCGTCGCGGACCTGCGGATTGGCGACGGCGCCATCGGGTTTGACGCGCGCGCCATTGCCGAGGTTCAGCGCGGCCGCGTCGCGCTCCTCGGCGCGGCCTCGTACACGTCGGTTGGCTCGAACGCCGTCATGCCGGCGACGGATACGTGGCGCATGTCCGTGGACATCGAGCCGCGCTGGCATATCACGGCGCCGCTGTCCGTGCATGGCTCATACGCCAAGAGGACAGCGGACCTGACCGGTAACACGCAACTCGTTGGGGGCGGCGTGAGCTTCACGACGCTTTCGACCTTTCGTCGCGGCGATCGCCCGCTGCCGATGGAGATGCGGTATTCGCACCTCGAGACCATCAGCGGCGCCGTGGGCGCCGCGAAATTCACGCGGGATCAGCTCGAGGTTCGGATCTACTTTCAGCCGGGCGGCCGGTAGACCGCTTCCCCTTGCCGGGCTTGGGCGCCGCGGCATCGGCGCCCGCCAACAGCTCCGCGGCATGCGCGCGGCTGGTAGCGCTCTCGGCGTCGCCGCCGAGCATTCGCGCGATCTCGTGCACGCGCTGTTCGTCCCTGAGCGTGACGACGTCGGCGGTCGTGACTCCAGCGCGGGCGCCCTTGGCCACCTGAATGTGCCGGTGTGCCTTGGCGGCGATCTGGGGAAGGTGCGTGATGGCGAACACCTGATGCGACGCGGCGACTCCCCGCAGCATGTCGCCCACCTGCAGGCCGACTTTTCCACCAATACCGGCGTCCACTTCGTCAAAGACGAGCGTCGGCACGTGGTCCAATCGTGCGAGGATGGTCTTGATCGCCAGCATCACGCGCGACAATTCACCACCTGACGCCACGCGTGCCAGGGGGCGCATGTCGTGGCCCAGATTGAGCGCGACACGAAACTCCACATCTTCGCCGCCACGCGGTCCGATTGCCTGCTGCGGCACCAGCGCCACCTGGAGATGACCGTCCTCCATGCCCAACTCCGGCAGGATGGCGTCGACGGCCGCGGCAAAACGCCGAGCCGCATCCAGGCGCTTCTGCGTGAGTGCCGCGGCAGCGCGATCGAGCTCCGCTGACGCCTTGTCCATGCTGGACTGGAGCGATCGCAGGTCCAGCCCGGCGGTATCGAGCAGGTCCAGTTCTCGGCGAGCGCTCTTTCCCGCGGCAATCACGTCGGACACGGTCGGGCCGTACTTCTTCGTGAGCCGGAACAGCAGATCACGCCGCGAGCGCACATCGCCCAGCCGTGCGGGATCGAGATCCACGTTGGCCGCGTACTCCGAGACCTCGCGCGCCACGGACTCAATGGAATAGAACCCCGCGTCGAAGGCCTCCTGCACTTTGGCCAGTGTGGGGTCGAACTTCTGCAACTGCTGAAGCGCGCGACTCGCCTGCCCCAACCGCAAAAGAATGCCAGCCTCTTCGTCTTCAATGAGCGTGCTGAACGCGGACGCCACCTCGCGAATCTCGGAGGCGTTCTCCAGCCGGCGCGCCTCGTCCTCGAGCTTCGTCTCCTCACCCGGCGTCAGGCTCGCTTCCTCGATCGCTTTGGCGACGGGCTTGAGGTAGGCGGAGAGCTTCTCCGCCTCGGCGCGGCGCGCTGTGAGCTCCGCCATCTCGCGGCGGATTGCCGA
>JBBTFS010000071.1:0-20019 GCA_038060705.1 Gemmatimonadota bacterium | reverse complement strand
CTGCCTCAGCATCCTGAGTAGCTGGGATTACAGGCGCACGCCATCACACCTGGCTAATTTTTGTATTTTTAGTAGGATGGGGTTTCACCATGTTGGTCAGCCTGGTCTCAAACTCCGCCGACGTCGCGTCGTACTGCACCTTCACGCGAGCGGCATTCTCCTGGGCACCGGCAAAAGCATCGAGGACGCGGCGTTGCGACTCGCCGTCCAACAACGACTGCGCTTCGTGCTGTCCGTGCAGGTCCACCAGCGCACGTCCGACGTCCGCCAACACCGTGGCCGTAACCGTGGTTGCGTTGATCCAGGCGCGCGTGCGGCCCGCGGCAGACACTTCGCGTTTGAGCACCACGATGGAGTCGTCGGCCTCGATTCCCCGCTCGTCGAGCGACTTCAGCAGGGCCGTATTCCCGGTCGCGTCAAACACGCCTTCGACCGCTGCACGGTCGCTTCCGGTGCGAACGACATCGGATGCTCCGCGCTCGCCCAACAGCAGGCCCAGCGCGCCCACGATGATCGACTTGCCGGCGCCCGTCTCGCCCGTAAGGACGTTGAAGCCTGGGCCCAGCGGGAGCGTTAGGGCCTCGATGATCGCGACGTTCTTGATGCGCAGCTCGGTGAGCATGCGTCAGTCAGTCGCGTTCGGGGATTCCGCCCCAGCCCAGCTTCTCGCGAAGGGTCGCGAAGAAGCTGGAGCCCGGAAAGCGTACGATCTTGATGGTCTCATCGGCTCGTTGAACGCTCAGGGTGTCGCCGACCCCGAAGTTAGTGCCGGTCTGCCCATCCACCGTGATCATAAGTTCCTCTGGCGTACCCTCCGCTTGCACGGTGACACGCGACGTGGCCGCGACCACCACCGACCGGATGGCCAGTGTGTGCGCCGAGATGGGTGTCACGATGATCGTGCCGAGCGTTGGAACCACCACTGGACCGCCAGCCGAGAGGCTGTACGCGGTGGAGCCCGTGGGCGTGGCAATCACCACGCCATCGGCCGAATAGCTCGCGATCAGCTCGTCGTCGACCGACACGCGTAGCGGAACAACGCGTGCGAAACCGCCTTTGTGAATGGCCACGTCGTTGAGCGCGAGCCAACTGCCGCGCTCGTGCCGGGTTCCATCGGTCACCGACACCCGGATCATGATCCGGGATTCCACCAGGTAATCGCCGCGCGCGAATCGCATCAGCGACGTCTCGAGTTGTTCGGCCGGACAGCAGGTCAGGAACCCGAGGTGCCCCATGTTCACGCCGAGGATCGGGACCTCCCGCCCCCGCAGGAACCGCGCGCCGCGGAGCAGCGTCCCGTCGCCGCCTAACGTCAGCAGGGTATCCACTTGATCTGGCGACGCCAGCAGTTGATCTGAGCCTTCTGCCAACTCGGCTTCGAGTTGAAGCGAGAAGTTCAGGCCCGCGGCCAATCTCCGAATCGTCGTCAGCGCCGCGGGCAGTCCGTCGTATCCCCGATGGCCGATGATGCCGACGCGGATCGGCGCGCCCTTGCTCACCCGGCCAACGCCTCGGTCTCCAGCAGCGAGCGCACCTTGTTGGCGATGCCCTCAGCCGTCAGCCCGGCATCCGCGAGCTGCTTGGCGCGCGGCGCGGCGTAGACGATGCGGTCCGCCACACCCATCGTGTGCACGCGGACACCGCCGTCGTGGTTGGCAATCACCGACGCCATGTAAGCGCCGAATCCGTTGGTCACGGCGCCCTCCTCGACCACCAGCACGTGCTGATGCTGCGCCAGAATGACGGCCAGCGTAACCTCGTCGTACGGCTTGAGGAAACGACAGTTCACGACCGTCACGTTGAGATCGTCGTGTTGCAGCAGGTCAGCCGCCGCAACCGACGGCAGGACCATGGTGCCGACCGCGAGAATCGCCACGTCTTTGCCCTTCCGTTCCACTTCCCATGTGCCATATGGAACGCGCTCGATCTGCTTCATCGCGGGCGGCTCGTCCGGCGAGGCGTCGCGTGGATAACGGATCGACCACGGGCCTTTCTCGTGCTCCACCGCGGAACGCAGCAGCGCGAGCATTTCAGTCCCGTTCTTCGGCGCCGTCACGGTGAAGTTCGGAATCGTGAGCAGGTAAGCGATGTCGTACAGGCCCATGTGGGTCTCGCCGTCCTCGCCCACGAGGCCAGCACGGTCGAGACACAGCACCACAGGCAGGGACTGGATCGCGATGTCGTGAATGAGGCTGTCATACGCGCGTTGCAGGAACGTCGAGTAGATGGCCACGATCGGCCGGACGCCACGCGTGGCGAGTCCGGCGGCGAACGTCGCCGCGTGCCCTTCCGCGATCCCGACGTCGAAGAAACGCCGCGGATGCGACTTGGCGATGATGTCGGTGCCCGTGCCACTGGGCATCGCCGCGGTGATCGCAACCACGCGCTCGTCTTCGTCGGCCAGTTCGGACAGTCCCTTCCCGAACACCTTCGTGTACGCCGGCTTGGCGCTGCCGGACTTGGTGGGCTTGCCCGTGGATGGTTCGTAGCCGGGCGGTAGCGCGTGCCACTTTTCGCCGGTCGAGTGCTCTCCGGCCGGAAATCCCTTGCCCTTCTGCGTGACCACGTGGACGATGCGCGGACCGTCCATGTCCTTGATGGCCGCGAACGTGTCGAGCATCGCGTTGATGTCGTGCCCGTTGATCGGACCGAAGTAGCGGAGGCCCAGCTCCTCAAACAGAACGCCGGGTGTGAGGAACGCCTTCACGCTCTCTTCCCATTTCCGAACCAAATGTCCCACGGACGACATCGGGCCCTTGGAATGGTCTGCCATCTCGCCGATCTTGTTGCGCACCCGGTTGTAGAGCGGGTTCTGCTGAATCGACGTGAGGTACTTGTGCATCGCGCCGACGTTGGGCGCGATGGACATCTCGTTGTCGTTCAGGACGACGATGATGTCGCGATCGGAGTGGCCGGCGTTGTTCAGGCCCTCGTATGCCATGCCCGACGTCAACGCGCCGTCGCCGAGGATCGCGATCACCTTGTACGTGTCGCCGCGAAGGTCCCGGCCTGCCGCGATGCCAAGTGCTGCCGAGATGGATGTAGCAGCGTGACCCGCGCCGAATGCGTCGTACTCGCTCTCGCTGCGCTTCAGAAACCCGGAGACGCCGCCCTCCTGCCGCAGGGTCTCCAACCGTCCTTTGCGACCCGTGAGAAGCTTGTGCGGATACCCCTGGTGGCCCACGTCCCAGATGAGTTGGTCGCGCGGCGTTTCGAAGGCGTAGTGCAGCGCAATGGTCAGTTCCACCACGCCAAGGCCGGCGCCGATGTGGCCGCCGGTGCGCGAACACACGTCCACGAGGCAATCGCGCATCTCCTGCGCCAATGCCGGCAGATCGTCGCGGTCGAGCGCGCGAAGGTCCTTCGGAAGGTCGATCCGGTCCAGCAGATTGCTCATGGTATCCTGTAAGCTACGAACGTCTGGCCGCAACGAAACGTGCCAGTTCCAGCAGCGGCCCGTTCTTCAGGCCCGCAGCCTGAAGCCGCTGCATGGCGTCCGCAACGAGGGCCTCCCCGTGGGCTTTGGCCGCCTGCACTCCCATCGTGGATACATAGGTGCTCTTTTCCAGCTTCGCGTCCGCTCCGGCAGACTTGCCCAGCGCCTCTGACGACGCGGTGGCATCGAGCACGTCGTCGGCGATCTGAAACGCCAGCCCCAACGACTCCCCGGCCTTCGCCAGCGCGTCCACCGCCGCGGCGGAGCCGCCCGCGGCCAGGCCGCCCAAGGTGACGGATGCCGCGATCAGCGCGCCCGTCTTGGCGCGATGGATCGCCTCCAACTGCTTCACCGGGATTTCGCGGCCCTCGCTCATCAGGTCCATCAACTGCCCACCGACCATGCCGGTCGCCCCGGACGATTGCATCAGGACGCTTACCAACCGCTTGGTGACATCGGCACTGAGTCCGAGCGTCTCGGCAGCCTGAACCGCCTGCGTCACGGCGAGCGCGACCATCGCGACGCCGGCCACGGTCGCCGTGGCGACGCCGAACGCGCGGTGCGTCGTGGGCCGGCCACGGCGAATGTGATCGTTGTCCATGCACGGGAGGTCATCGTGCACCAGCGAGTAGGCATGAACGATTTCCACGGCGGCGGCCAAGCCGACGGCGTTACCCTTGCCACCCAGCGCTTCGTAGGCGGCCAGGACGAGCAGGCCGCGCAGCCGCTTGCCTTCACCGGTCAGGCTGTAGTGGACGGCGTCGCGCACCTTTTCAGGGAGCGGTGCCCCGTTGGCGGTGACCCGTGCCAGCGCTCCGTCGATGCGCGCCCGCCACTGCGCGAGCGTGACTTCCGTTGCCTCATTCACGCGGATCCGTGACCTCGAACGACCCGTCGGCTCGCTCCACCAATCGTTGCACTCGCGCCTCCACCTTGCCGAGTTCCTCGGTGGCGGCACGGAGATTCTTCACACCTTCCTCGAACAGCGCCAGGGCGCGTTCCAGCTCGATCTCGTCGGACTGCAGCTCACCGACGATCTCCTCGAGGCGCTTGAGCTGTCGCTCGAAACTCACGGACTCTTCACCTTGCCGGTCACGCGGGCCGCGATCTCGCCGTCGCGCAGCACCAGGCGGAATGGCATATCGTGTTCAAACGCGGCTGTTGACGCGAGTGCGCGGCCGTCGGTGGCGCGCGCCACCGCGTAGCCGCGCTTGAGTGTTGCCAGCGGGCTGAGGGCATTGAGCTGTGCGCCGAGTTCGGCGAGCCACGCTTTCCGTTCCTGGGCAATGGACAGGACCCGGTTTCGGAGCGCCGTGGCGGTCCGCCGAAGGTCCGACCTGGATCGGTCGGCACGACGCCGCAGCGAGCGCGACAATTGGTGGCCGAGACTCGCCATGTGCGCCGCCAGCTCGCTGTGGTCGCGGACCACCGTCTCCGCGGCGGCGCTGGGCGTGGGCGCGCGCACATCGGCCACCATGTCGCAGATAGTCACGTCCACTTCGTGCCCCACCGCGGACACAACCGGAACCGTACACGCCGCCACCGCGCGGGCCACACGCTCGTCGTTGAACGCCTGAAGATCCTCACGCGAGCCGCCGCCGCGTCCGATGATAACGACGTCCGCGCCCTTCCACCGGCTCACCCGGTCCAGTGCGGCGCAAAGCTCCCGGACGGCCGTGTCGCCCTGCACCGCCGCGGGAACGATGACGACAGTCACCGCCGGCGCCCGCCGCTTCATCACGGCCACGATGTCGTGCAGCGCGGCGCCGTCCGGGCTCGTTACCACAGCAACGACCTTGGGGTAGCGCGGCAACGGCCGCTTTCGCTCGATCGCCAGCAAACCCTCGACCTCGAGTTTGGCGCGCGTCCGCTCCATTGCCTTGCGCCAGAGCCCGTCGCCCTCGGCTTCCATGCGCCGGACTACGAACTGCATTTCTCCCTTCTGCGGATACACGCTCAGGTTGCCGAATGCGGCCACCAGCATCCCCTCGTCCGGCGGCGCGGGAATCGAACGCGCGTCCCTGGACCACACCACCGCGCGTACCTGCGCCAGGCGATCGCGCAGCGTGAAATACCAGTGGCCGTTGCGGTGCGCCTTGAACCCGGTGACTTCGCCACGCACCCAGATCGGCGGAAACGCGCCTTCCAGGATGTCGCGCGCCGTGCTCGTGAGCGTGGAGACCGCGATCGCGGACGCAGGATCCCCGCCGGGCGCCGCGTCTTCCGGCGTGGACAGCGGGAATCCTAGCTGGCGCGGTGTCACGCCTTCCCGTCCGCGAAACGCAGCGCGGACCTCAGCGTGTTGTGCAGCAGCATTGCGATGGTCATCGGCCCAACGCCGCCCGGAACGGGCGTGATGAGCGACGCCACGGGCCGCACGGATTCGAAGTCCACGTCGCCGACCAGGCGATAGCCCTTGGCGGTCGCCGGGTCGTCCACGCGATTGATCCCGACGTCGATGACCACCGCGCCCGGTTTCACCATGTCGCCCGTGAGAATGCCGGGCTTGCCTGCCGCCGCGATGATGATGTCGGCCTCGCGTGCGTGCGCCGCAAGGTCGCGCGTGCGACTGTGGCACATTGTGACGGTCGCGTCGACGCCAGGCTGCACGAGCAACGCGGCCATCGGCTTGCCAACGATATTGCTGCGGCCGATCACGACCGCGCGCGCGCCGACCGTCTTCACCTTGTAATCCCGCAGGAGGATCATCACGCCGAACGGCGTGCACGGCGTGAACGCATCCGGGTCGCCGATCAGCAACTTGCCGACATTCACCGGGTGAAAGCCGTCGACGTCCTTGCGGGGATCGATGCGCCGGATGACCGCCTCAGGATCGATCTGCTTCGGCAGCGGCATTTGCACGAGAATGCCGTGCACCGCGGGATCCGCGTTGAGCCTGGTCACGACCGCGAGCAGTTCCTCCTCAGTCGTTGACGCCGGCATCAGAGTGGTGTCACCGCTGATGCCCGCCTCAGCGCACGCCTTGCCCTTCGACATGACATAGGCCGCGCTGGCGGGATCGTCGCCGACGAGGACGACCGCCAGCCCGGGCACCATGCCGCGCTTCGCCAAGGCCCGCACATCCTCGGCCACGCGTTCGCGAATTTTCGCCGCGGAAGCCTTGCCGTCGATCAGGCCACCGCGTGCGCCGACGACCGGAGTCTCAACGTGCAAAATCCACCGCCCGCGTTTCGCGTATCGCCACCACCTTGATCTGACCCGGATACTGAAGTTCGGCCTCGATGCGGCGGGCGATCTCCTCGGTCAGCGTGCCCATGCGGACATCGTCCACCGCGTCCGGAGTGACGATCACGCGCACTTCGCGGCCCGCCTGAATCGCAAACACCTTCTCCACCCCCTTGTAGCTCGACGCGATCTTCTCCAGGCCTTCGAGGCGTTTCACGTAGGTCTCGAACGCTTCGCGCCGGGCGCCCGGGCGTGACCCGGAGATCGCGTCCGCCGCCTGCACCAACACCGAGACTTCACTCTCGTGCGGGACGTCGTCATGGTGGGCAGCGATACAGTTCACCACCATCGGGTTTTCCCCGTACTTGGTGGCCACTTCGACGCCCAGCTGCACGTGGGTCCCTTCGTGCTCGTGCGTCAGCACCTTGCCAATGTCGTGCAAGAGCGCGCCACGCTTGGCCATCGCGTTATCAAGGCCCAATTCCGTGGCCATGATGCCGGCGAGCCACGCCACTTCCTTGGAATGCTGCAGGATGTTCTGGCCATAGCTCGTGCGCCAGTGCATGCGGCCGATGAGCTTGATGATCTCGGGATGCAGGCCGTGCACGCCCACTTCGTACGCGGACTGCTCGCCGCGCTCCACGATCTGCGCCTCGATCTCCTTGCGGCTCTTGTTGACGACTTCCTCGATCCGGCCGGGGTGAATGCGGCCGTCGGACACGAGCTTTTCGAGCGCGAGGCGCGCCGTTTCGCGTCGCACCGGATCGAAGCATGACACCACCACCGTGTCCGGCGTGTCGTCGATGATGACGTCAACGCCCGTGGCCAGCTCGAACGCACGGATGTTGCGGCCTTCGCGGCCGATGATCCGCCCCTTCATTTCATCGCTCGGCAATGACACCGCCGACACAGTACTCTCGGCCGTGTGTTCGGCCGCAATTCGTTGAATGGCCAGCGCGACGATCTTCTTGGCTTCGCGCTCCGAATCGCGTTTGGCGCGCTCACGGATTTCACGCAGCTTGTTGGCGGCGTCGGCGTGGGCTTCCTCTTCCAGGCGCCGCATCAATTCTGCCTTGGCGTCCGCCGCTGACATACCCGCGATCCTCTCGAGGCGCTGGCGCTCGTCCGCCACGAGCTTCTTGAGTTCCTCCTCGCGATCACCAACGTCCTTCTCGCGGCGGCCGAACTCGCTCGCCCGACGGCTGATCTCCTTGTCGCGCTGTTCCAGGACATCGATCTTGCGATCGAGCGTCGATTCGCGCTCGACGACACGCTTCTCCTCGCGTTCGATCTCGGCGCGGCGGTTGCGGTGTTCGCCCTCGAAGTTCTCGCGGAGCTTCATCAACTCTTCTTTGCCCGAAACGACGGCGCTCTTGCGCAACGTCTCGGCTTCGCGCTCCGCGTCGGAGGTGATCCGGCGCGCCGTCTCCTCAGCGGTGCCCTTGGCGGCCGCGAGGCGACGGACTTCCGCCGATCCCCCAAGCTTGCGTCCCACAAAGAAAAAAGCCGCTGAGGCGACCACCACAACGCCTGATGCGGCCAGAAGCTCAATCAGTCCCATATGTATCTATGCTCCACCACGACCGGAGTCGCGGAGACGGGTAGAACAGCTTGAAATCCGTGTTGGTTGCGCGGTTACCACATCCGGGCCCGAACCGACGAAGGGTTCAGGACGGGAGTGGTGCCGACAGCGCCACCTGACGCGGACCCGCCTGGCTAGTCGCCGCTAAGGTTATTGCGGCGCAACCCAAATCGCAAACGAGCCGCTTTACGAATCCCGCTTTCCCGTTGGGAGCAGCCGGCGGATTTCAGCGCTCAGGCCCCTCAAGCGTTCCGTCATTTCGTTGCCGGCACGCGCCTCGAACAACTCCGCCGTGATTTGAAGCGCGGCCAGAATGGAAGCGCGGCTCGACTCGACGACGGTGCCGCTGTCCACCACGCGCCGAATCGCTCCGTCGAGATACTCCGCCACCAGCCGCGTGTGCTCGGGCGACGTGTCGCTCCGGATCGCGTATTCCTCGTTCATGATGGTGACCCGAACCAGGTTCTTCTTGGGAGTCACTTGCGACCGCTCCCCGCCGTGGCGCCATCCGCCTGCAGTTGCTGCCGGAGAAACCGCACGCGTTCCATCATCTGGTGCATGCGCTCCTCGGCACGGCTCAAGCGGGTCTTGAGGGATGCGTTCTCCGCTTCCAGCGCGCTCGATGCAGCCTTGCCGCGACCGCCGGACGGCGGCTCCTTGAGCTGCGTCTCGGCTTGCACGGCCCGGCGACGATAGACGGCAAGATCCTCGCCCAGGTGGCGAACGAGGGTCTCGAGCTCGCGAAAGGCGGCGGCCTCAGGTCGTTCTTTGGCGGACATTCAATTCGTCTTCGAGGGCGCGCACGATTTTCGCACGGCGGCCTTCGATCTCCTTGTCGCGTAGAGTGCGTTCGGGGTGCCGGAACGTCAATCGCCAGGCGAGACTGCGCCGATCGGCCGGGACGCCGGCGCCGGTGTACTGATCAAACAACACGAGACTCTCAAGCAACTCTCCGGCCGACGCCCGAATCACGCGTTCAACGTCTGCCACAGTGGTGGGCGTGGGCACCAGCACCGCCAGATCCAGCTCCGCGGACGGCATGCTCGGGATGGCCCGGAACTTCCGGTCGACGGCGATACGGCCGGCGGTCCCTTCCATATACTCGTGCTGCCCCCGTGGCGCGGCGGGCCTCGAGTCGACATCCGCCAGGCGTAACTCGACGCCGAACGCCGGCGCGGCCCATACGGGCGCATCGAGCGTCACCCGGAACACGCGCCCGCCTGACTGCCCGTCTATCCGGATGTCCCAAAGGCCGTCAGCGGACGCTACGACCTCCACGACCCCCGGGAATGACGCGGCGGCGGCCGCCTCTGCTACTGCCTTGGCGTCCCATTCATCCAGCATCGGTGGCCGCGGATCAGTGAAGTGCGGTGGGCGTTGCTGGCCCATCAACAGAATGCCGAGATGCACGCGCTCGACGGGCTGGGCGGCCGCGCCCGGGGCGAAGACCGTGCCGATTTCGAAAAGCCTCAGGTCGCCATTGCGGTGGGCGAGGTTGTGCTCGGCGCGGCGCGCCAATGTCTCCGCGATGTTGTTCCGGAGGCACGACTCGTCCTCGGACAACGGGTTCTGTACGCGAACGTGCGTGGCGTCGCCGCCACGTACGAACGGCATCGGTCGTGTCTCGTAGTACCCCATGCCCACCATGGCCCTGCGTACGCGATCGGCGAGCGCCCACAGCGGATCGTCCGTCGTCGTCGTCGGGCGGTACGGCCGGATCTCGACCGGAAAGCGGTCGTACCCGTGGAACCGCGCCACTTCCTCAACCAGGTCGATTTCTCCCGTCACATCGGCACGCCAGCTGGGCACACGCACCTTGAGCTCGGTCGCATTCGACGCACGAATGTCGAACCCGGCGGCGTCGAGGAAGCGTCTCGCCTCCGCCAACGGGACATCGGCGCCGAGCACCTGCTTCAGGCGCGACGAGCGCAAGGGAAGATCGAGTGCCGGCGGCAAGTCGCCGACTATGTCGACAGCGTCGCCGCCGATCCGGCCGCCGGCCAGCGCGATGATGATACTGGCGACGCGATCCAGCGCGGCGACCGCGGCGTGGCCGGGGTCCACTCCGCGCTCGAATCGGTAGCTGGCGTCCGTGGTGAGTCCAAGCGCACGCCGGGTTGCCCGGGTTGCCTGGGGGTCGAAGCTTGCGACCTCGATCAGCAAGTCCGTCGTGGATTCGCTCACTTCGCTGTCGCGGCCGCCCATGATGCCGGCAATGGCCTGCGCCCTCTCGTCGTCTGCAATCATCACCGCGCCCGCGGGCGGCGTACGCTTCTGTCCATCGAGCGTGACGATCTCCTCCTTGGGCTTGGCGAGCCGAACCGTGACTCCGCCCTTGAGCTTGAGCGCATCGAATGCGTGAACCGGCTGGCCGAACTCGTGCAGCACGTAATTCGTCGCGTCCACCACGTTGTTGACGGAGCGGGAACCGACCGAGGCCAGGCGATCCACCAGCCACGCAGGACTCGCGGCGATCTTTACTCCGCGAATTGCGAGCGCGAGATATCGACGCGTCCGCGTGTCGTTGCCAACGCGAACGTTGATGCCGGCGGTAGCTCCCTGCCCCTTGGCGGCGACGGTCTTGACGCCGGCCGACGACACACCGGGCAGCTGAGGCAGCTGCCACTTCTTGCCACTGATCGCCGCCAGTTCACGAGCGAGGCCCATGTGCGACAACAGGTCCGGGCGATTGGCGCCGACGTCAATAACGAGGCGCATGTCGCCCACGGACATCGCGGCGAGGAACGGCGTGCCCGGCTTGGCCTCGATGTTCAACTCGAGAATCCCTTCGTGATTGTCGCCGAGGCCGAGTTCCTTGGCCGAACAGAGCATGCCATTGGAAACGAGTCCGCGGATCTTGCGGCGCTCGATCTTGACGCCGCTTGGCATGGTGGTCCCGACGGGGGCGAACGGGTACAGCTTGCCCACGGCGACATTCGGCGCGCCACACACGACCTCCAGCGGTTCCGGTCCGCCCACGTCCACCGTCGTGAACCACAGGCGATCCGAGTCGGGGTGTGGGGCGGCCTGCAGCACCTTGCCGATGACGATCGGCGCGAGATCGGAGCGCATCGGCACCAATTCCTCGACCGTGGCCGCATGCGCGGTGATCAGGTCTCGCAGTTGCCGTGCATCGGCGTCGACCGGAACGAATGCCTTCAGCCACTCGAACGATGCATTCATCCGGATACCTGCTCGAGAAAGCGCACGTCGGAGTCGTACAGCATCCGGATATCCGGGATGCCGTAGCGCTGCATGGTGATACGGCCGGGCCCCATGCCGAATGCCCAGCCGGTGTAGCGATCGGCATCGACGCCTGCCGCCTCAAGCACGGACGGATGCACCATGCCGGAGCCAAGGATCTCGGTCCAGCCCGTTCCCTTGCAGACGGCGCAGCCGCTCCCGTGACAGATCTGGCACTCTACGTCCATTTCGGCGGACGGTTCCGTGAACGGGAAGTAGCTAGGGCGAAAACGCGTGCGGGCGGCGCCGAAGAAACGGCGCGCGAAATTAGACAGCATCGCCTTGAGGTCGACGAACGTGATGCCCTCGTCGACGCACAGACCCTCGATCTGCGCGAACATCGGCGCATGCGACGCGTCGAAGAAGTCGCGGCGGTACACGTCACCTGGCGCCAGGATGCGAATCGGCGGCGGGAACCGCTGCAGCGTGCGGATTTGCACGGGCGAGGTATGCGTGCGCAACACCACATCGTCGCGCAGGTACAGCGTGTCGTGCGCGTCCATCGCCGGGTGGTTCGGCGGGAAGTTCAGCGCACCAAAGTTGTACCACTCGGACTCGGCCTGCGGACCCAGCGCAACGGTGAAGCCGAGTTCGCGGAAGATGGCCACGATTTCGTCGATGACGACCGTAACGGG
Organism: Gemmatimonadota bacterium; assembly: GCA_038060705.1. Classification (GTDB taxonomy): domain Bacteria; phylum Gemmatimonadota; class Gemmatimonadetes; order Gemmatimonadales; family Gemmatimonadaceae; genus DASPMP01. The sequence continues at coordinate 7,937 of JBBTFS010000071.1, read as the reverse complement.
ATGGATGCCGCCCTTCCACTGACGCCGTGCCGGCATGGTGAGATCCACGTCCGCGGCCGGGGCCGACGCACGCGAGAGCGCCCTCGCCCGGGCCGCGTGGGCCTCGGTCAGCGCCTGCTTGATCTCGTTGAACGCGCGGCCAGCGGCGGGCTTGTCCTCTTTGGAGAGCGCACCAAGCGCCTGCTGCACGGTGCGCAACTGGCCGCTGCGGTCGCCAAGGAACTGGATGCGCGCGACCTCCAGCTCGTCGGCGTTGCCGGCGCGCTCAAGCGCGGCCAACGCGTCGGCGCGCAGCCGTGCAACGTCCTTTTCGAATTGCTCGAGTGTCACAATGCTCGCTCAGGCTTGATGCGGACAAAAAGCGGCGGCAGTGCAGGAATATGCACCACCGCCGCTCTGCTTCAACGAAAAATCGGACTACGCGGCGTTCAGCGCGATGCGGGCCTTCTCGGCCAGCAGCGTAAACGCTGCCGGGTCCTTCACGGCGAGGTCCGCAAGGATTTTGCGGTCGATCTCGATCCCCGCCTTGCGAAGGCCGCTCATGAATGTGCTGTAGCTCAGGTCATTCTGGTGAGCGCCCGCATTGATGCGGGTGATCCACAGGCGACGGAAGTCGCGTTTCTTGTTCTTGCGGTCGCGGTACGCGTACTTCCAACCGCGCTCCACGTTTTCCTTCGCGGCCTTCCACAGCTTGCTGCGCGCACCAAAGGCGCCGCGAGCTGCTTTCATGATCTGCTTTTTCCGCTTGAGGCGCGGTACTCCTGATCTGGCGCGTGGCATGGTGTGATTCCTCCGTTATGCCTGCAACAGGCGCTTGATTCGTTTCACTTCGCCGCGGGTCTTGATCAACGCAGCGCGACGCAGGCGGCGTTTCCGCTTGGACGTCTTCTTGGTCAGGATGTGGCTCTTGAACGCTCGCCCGCGCTTCACTTCACCGCTGCCAGTGATCGAGAAGCGCTTCCTCGCGCCCTTGTGGGATTTCATCTTCGGCATTTCTGAGTCTTCCAGGTTGGGCCGCAGCCGCTACTTCGGCGCGACGATCATCGTCATCAACTTCCCTTCCAGCCGGCCCGCGGTTTCCACCTTGCCAACGTCGGCGAGCGCTTCGGCCACCCGATTGAGCACCGCCTGTCCCAGCTCGGGATGCGCGATCTGACGGCCGCGGAACATCATCGTGACCTTTACCTTGTTCTTCTCTTCCAGGAATCGGCGTGCGTGTCCGGTCTTGGTGGCGAAGTCGTGATCACCGATGCCTGGTCGGAACTTGACCTCTTTCAGTTCGATCACGTGCTGCTTCTTCTTCGCTTGCCTCGCCTGTTTTGCCATCTCGAACTTGTACTTGCCGTAGTCCATGACCCGGACCACCGGCGGCCGCGCGGTGGGCGCAACTTCGACAAGATCGAGGCCGGCCTCTTCAGCCAAGCGGAGCGCTGCGTCGACTTCCATGATGCCGAGCTGGGAGCTGTCGGCGCCGATGACGCGAACCGGGCTGATGCGGATCTGGCGATTGACCCGCACGCGTTTGCTTGTGTCCTGGATTGTGATGCTGATGTCCTCTCGTTGGTGAAGAAAAAAACGCGGACCCCTGTGTGTGAGGAGCCCGCGGCTACCGTGTCGAGCGCAAAGCGCGACGACGCGGCTTCCAACGTTACTCCAGCAGCACGCCTCGCATCCTGCCTGCGCGAGGGCCGAAGGGTGGAATTGGCGAAAGCCAATTCACTTCATGAATTGTGAGCTAAAGGTAGAAAGCTCGGCAGCTTAGGGCAAGCTTGGGGCAAGCTCAGCGCGCCGCAACGAACGCCTTTCCGTCGTGAACGATGCGGGTCCACGCGGTATGGGCGTCGTGTTCGAGCACCAGCTTCCACCCCTCCGCCGCCGCCAGGGTCAGGATCCGCCGCTTGGTTTCAAGCGTCACCAGCGGCTCCACGTCGTATCCCATGATCCAGGGCAGCGGCAGGTGCGAGGTCGTCGGCACCAGGTCAGCGACGTAGAATGCCACCTCGCCATCGCTCTCCAGCTTGATCCCCTGGTGGTACGGCACGTGTCCGGGCGTCGGAACCACCGAAATGCCCTTCACGATCTCCTTCTCGCCGGTGATCAGGTGGAACTGCCCGCGTTCGTGGATCGGGACGAAATTGTGAGGGAAGTAGCTCGCCGCCGTCCGCTCGTTGGTGTGGGTGGCGTACTCGTATTCACCGGTTTGCAGGACGTACCGCGCCTTTGGGAACGTCGGCACGATGAGTCCGCTGGGCTCCCTGATGGTGCTGCCCCCGGCGTGGTCAAAATGCAGATGCGTGTTGATGACCAGGCCAATGTCCTCGCGGCGGACGCCCAGCTGCCGCAATCCGTCCTCGAGCCGGGTCTGTCCGTCGTCGCCGCGGTTCTCGACCCCGTAGATCTCGTGGAACTTGTCACTCTCCTTGTTGCCGGCGCCGCTGTCTATGAGCACGAGACCCGACTCGTGCTCCACGAGCAGGCAACGCATGCCGAGCAGGATGCGATGGCGTTCGTCCGGCTTGATCTTCCGTTCCCAGAGCGTGCGCGGCACTACGCCGAACATCGCGCCCCCGTCCAGTCGCTGAATCCCGGCCTGGATTGCGTGCACCTTCCAGCGCCCGATCTTGCCGGTCTCGACAAGCGGCATCGAGGCCAACTCGCTCATGCGATCCGCTCCTCCGTGACCGGCCGTGGCATCGCTGACGATTTGGGACGCGGCCGCGGCAGGCGCAGGAACTTCGTGAGGTGGTCCATGGTATCGATGCCCTGTCGATGTGCGTCGCGAAGGAGGTGCTGGAAGACTCGCGCCGTGGCACGGGCGTCACCGCCGGCGCGATGCCGGCCAATAATTGAGACATCGTAATGCCAGGCCAGCGTATCCAGGTTCCGGCGCGCGAGATGCGGCACGAGGCGGCGGGCCATCTTCACGGTGCAGAGCTTGGGTCCCTGGAGCGCTCGTCCCGTGGCCTGCTGCATTTCCATGGAGAGAAAGCGCCAGTCGAAACGGACGTTGTGCGCCACGAACACCCGCCCAGCGAGTGCGTCCGCGATCATTGGCGCCACGTCGGCGAACGTCGGCCGCTCGTGCAGCGCGTCCCACCGGATGCCCGTGAGCCGCTCGACGAACGGCGACACGGGCCGCTGCGGATTCACGAGCATGTCGAGCGCCGTGCTCAACTCCCCGCCGCCCACGTGCACGACCGCCACTTCCATGACGCGATCACCGCGGTTAAGCCCGGAGCCGGTCGTTTCCACATCCACGACCGCGAACTCCACGTCGCTCAGGTCCATGGATCGTCGCGCTGAATCGGACATGTCATGCAGCGTGGACCGCCGCCGCCGCGCACCAGCTCCGCTCCCTGGAACGTGACCACCGCCCGCTGTCCCGGCTTGAGCGTCGCCTCGCCGGTGAGCAGCGCATCCGCCGGCACGATATGGAAACCGTTGCGCTCCAGTTCCCGGAGCGTGGCCTCGTTCCGCGCATAGGACAGCACCACGCCGGGCTCGAGCGCCGCAAAGTTGCAGCCGGAGGCCCACTGCTCCCGGTCTTGTAGCGTGCGTTTATCGCCGCCGCAGAGCACCGGCGACAGGGGCATTCCGGCATCGCGAAGCGCGTCGAAGAAAGTCGCCGGTTCGCGCAGTCGGGCTTCGCCCTTGCGCCAATGCAGCACGCGCAGACGCTCCGGCCCCAGGAAATGCGGCGGATACACGACGCAGAGCTCGCGATCGAGCTGCGTGAAGACCATGTCGAGGTGAATCGCGGTCGCATGCTCCGGCATCACGACAATGATCGCGTCGGTCACCTTCGTCTTTTCGAACAGCAAGTCGACGAGGCCATCGATCGCCGCCGGGCTGGATCGCTCTGAGAAGCCGATCACCACGAGATCTTCGCGCACCGGATGGACGTCGCCGCCCTCGATCGTGTAATGGTGGCGCCGCTCCACTGACCCGTCGTACAAGAGCCCGCGGCTCTGGAACTCGGGGTGATATGTGAAGATCGCCTTCATGATCAGCTCTTCCGGCCACCGGATGCCGTATCGCATGGAGCCGATCAGCACATGGTCGCCCACAGGGATGCAACTGTCGCGCGTAAAGAACAGGTTGGGGAGCGGCGGCAGCTCGTAGCCGGATTCATTCAGCGCCGTGGCCAGCAAACCGGCCTTCTCCTCCTTGCCCTCGATCAGCATTCGAACGAGATCCACCGGTCGCTGCTTCTCTATCTCGCGAGCCAGCGGCACCGACGGAACGATGTCCATCGCCTCGCTGGCGAACAGCTCGCGCGCCTGCGGCTGCTCGAGAACAGTGACCAGCAGGTCGCGCACCTGATACACGCGCGTGAATTGCTCCAGGATGGCGACGAAGCGTTGATGCTCGGCTCGCGCCTGCTCCGCCTCGATGATGTCGTCGTAGAGGAAGTCCTCGCGCGTCCGCGGCGTCACCGCAAAGAGCTCAGGCCCCGGTGTGTGGACCAGGACGGCGCGCAGCCGGCCGATCTCGGAGGTGACCCGAACCTTCATGACCCGAAGATAACCTGAAGACTTTGGCCCTTGGAGGCGGCTGGAATGCGCCGCAAGAGCCGCTTAACTTGTGAATGAATTCACAAAGACCCCGAAGTCGTGAAGCGCATAGCGGATTCGACCGTCCGACGCCTGTCGGCCTATTTGAGGTTCTTGGAGGACTTCGAGGGCCGAGGTCTCAAGACTATCTCGAGCGACGAACTCGCCCGTCGCGGCGGGACGACATCAGCACAGGTCAGAAAGGACCTCTCCTTCTTCGGGTCCTTTGGCAAGCGCGGCTTGGGCTACTCCGTCCCTGAACTGGCTGTCCGGCTCCGCGAAATCCTGGGGTTGGGCCGCAAGTGGAAGATCATCATCGTGGGCGCCGGCAAGATCGGCGCGGCCCTGGTCCAATACCGCGGGTTCAAGCAGCGCGGCTTCCATATCCTCGCGGCCTACGACAACGACTCGGGCAAGATCGGCCGGACCATGGAAGGGATTCCGGTTCGGGACATCGCCCAACTCGAGCGCGACGTGCACAAGGAACCGCCGGACATCGCCGTTCTGGCCGTGCCCGGCGAGTATGCCCAAGTGTTGGTGAATCGGATTGTCGCAGTCGGCATCAAAGCGGTGCTCAATTTCGCTCCGGCTCAGCTTCACGTTCCACATGACGTGACCATCAGGAACGTCAATATGGCCATGGAGTTAGAGGGGTTGTCGTACGCCCTTTCCAACCGCGGTTAGACGGCACTAACATACTTGACACACCCAGCCCTTTGACGTAGCTTTGGGGCATGCTCAAAGAACATGCTGCCCCCCGGACCTTGGCCGAAGCCATCCGCTTCTTTGCGGACCCGGATACCGCGTTTGGCTTTGTCGTCACCCTGCGCTGGCCTTCGGGCGTGTCCTGCCCCCGTTGTGGTGGCGCGGACCCGTCCTTCCTCAAGTCGCGCCGTATCTGGAAGTGCAAGGCGTGTCGCCAGCAGTTCAGCATCAAGGTTGGGACGATCTTTGAGGATTCGCCCCTTGGCTTGGACAAGTGGCTTCCGGCCCTCTGGATGCTGGCCAATGCCAAGAACGGCATCAGCTCCTACGAGCTTGGCCGTGCCTTGGGCGTGACCCAAAAGACTGCGTGGTTCATGCTCGGTCGCATCCGCCATGCCATGCAAGCCAAGTCGTTTGAGAAGTGGGACGGCGAAGTGGAAGCGGACGAGAGCTTCATCGGCGGCAAGCGCGCCAACATGCATAAGGCGAAGCAGGACCGGCTTCCATTCAACAGTGGTAGACAGCACATGCAGAACGTGTTCGGCATGCTTCGCCGCTCGAAGCAGGGCCGTCCGTCCAAGGTCCGGTTGGCGCACGTTGGCACTATCCGAAAGCACGACTTGGGGAAGCACATCGACGCGACCGTCGAAGCCGGTGCGACCCTCTACACCGATGCACACGCGGCCTACGGCAGTCTCGCCAAGAAGGTGTGGCTGGAAAAGTACCGGCACATGGTGATTGACCACGCGATTGCCTACGCCAAGGGCGCGATTCACACCAATGGCTTGGAGAACTTCTGGTCCCTGCTCAAGCGGTCGCTGAAGGGCACCTACATCAGCGTGGACCCGTTCCACTTGTTCCGGTATCTGGATGAACAGGCGTTCCGCTTCAACGAACGCACCGAAAACGACATGACCCGTTTCGTGACCGTTCTCCGCGAAACCATCGGTCGGAAACTGACCTACCGTGGCTTGATCGGCGCGGACTACACCATCTCTACGACGTGAGGCAAAATCATGGCCGAAGCTTCTAAGAGGCCCCCGCCGGACGAAGAAGTCGTCGCGGACCCCAAGGGTGCGCTCCAACGACTTGCCGAGTTGACGCGGCGAGTCATGGCCGTGCCCAAGGGCGAAGTGCCCCCGTTGTTCACGAAGCCCAAGAAGAAGCGAGCCAAGCGAAAAGGTCATTGACCGCTCTGAGCGATTGGGCGTCCAGCGGACGGGTCAAGATCGACCGGGCCAACCAACACATCCGTGATCTGGAAACGGCGGTCAAACGGTGGCAGGACGCTTGCCCCTATCCCGCTACTCTCGATCCGCAGGATGAGGAGAACGAGTACGGCTTCTTCTACGGAAGGATGTACACCCTCCGCGAGCGCGAGGGCGTGCCGGTAGACTTCGCCGCCATCGTCGCCGACGCGGTGCATAACCTCCATGTCTGCCTCGACCATCTGTGGCAACGCGCCACGACTCGCACCGGGCACCGGCACAACCAATTCCCCGCTCGGATGGAGCCCGAGTCGCTTGTAGCCAAACCAGGGGGAAAAAAACTGGCCCGCCGAAATGCTGCCGTAGAACTCCTCGACAGTCTCGACGCGCACAAGGTCGGCAATCCGTTTTGGACTATTCGGGAGTTCGACGACGCCGACAAGCATGAGACGCTTCGCCTCATTGCCTGCTATCCGGGGCGCCTCATTCTCCAAGGGAAAGCCGCACCTACTCGGCGAGTCCCCCCGCCCGGCACCCGCGTCATGTGGGGAGTCGGAATGGCGCTCGCTCAGGCGCACTTCTTCTACGCTGGGCAGAACGAGGGAAGACCTGCACCGCGATTCCCCTTGCTGCTTGAAGACGGCGCACAGGTCTACGTCTCCGGGGTGGACCCGAACATGGACGTGGACGTTCAGGTCGCCCCGCTCATAGCGTTCGGCGAAGGCGGGCCGCTGGAAGGTGAAGCGGTCATCCCATCGCTTCAAAATCTCTCGACAGCAGTCGATCGCCTTGCGACCGCATTCATCGCCAACGGACTCCTGAAGTAGTTCGTTGTCCCGCACCCGACTGTCACTCAGAGGCAAGTAACACCTTCTGACGCAGGTGCGTCAAGTATGTTAGTGCCGGTTAGACGGCACTAACATACTTGACACACCACGCCTTTTGACGTAGACTTGGGGCATGCTCAAACAACACGCCGCCCCCCGCACCTTGGCCGAAGCCATCCGCTTCTTTGCGGACCCTGATACCGCCTTTGGCTTTGTCGTCACCCTGCGCTGGCCCTCTGGCGTGTCCTGCCCCCGCTGTGGTGGCGCGGACCCGTCCTTCGTAAAGACCCGCCGTATCTGGAAGTGCAAGGCGTGTCGCCAGCAGTTCAGCATCAAGGTCGGGACGATCTTCGAGGACTCGCCGCTTGGGTTGGACAAGTGGCTTCCGGCGCTTTGGATGCTGGCCAACAGCAAGAACGGCATCAGCTCCTACGAGTTGGCCCGTGCCTTGGGCGTGACCCAAAAGACCGCGTGGTTCATGCTTGGCCGTATCCGTCATGCGATGGCCGCGAAGTCGTTTGAGAAGTGGGACGGCGAAGTGGAAGCGGACGAAAGCTTCATCGGCGGCAAGCGCGCCAACATGCACAAGGCGAAGCAGGACCGCCTTCCGTTCAACAGCGGTCGCCAGCACATGCAGAACGTGT